>CAYFJO010000673.1:0-4944 GCA_964343305.1 uncultured Pirellulaceae bacterium
TACCATTCACCCAACCAAACCACGCGGCAGGTAAATCCTCATCTGCCGCTCGCCTCAAAGGTGCATACAAACGCGTCCAGATCAGCACCGATGGCTTCTCTGCGTATCCTGAGGCGGTTGACTTGGCGTTTGGTCCGCACGCTGCCCACGGTGTGTTGATCAAGCAATACCGCAACGCTCGGATGGACTACACGCCATCGGAGATGGTGTCAACAAAACGTCGGCCGTTGAGTGGCCGGATTACTCCCAGGTCAATCTGCACCTCTCACGTAGAGCGAAACAACGGGACGATCCGAACCTTCATGAAACGGTTCGCCCGCTTGACCTACGCTTTTTCCAAGAAGCTGGAGCATCACGAAGCCGCCTGTGCGATGTTCGTCGGCTTCTACAACTTCGTGTGGCGGACCCGTCACACGGACCAAAGTGGCAAGTCAGGCCAACTTCGGCCTACTCCAGCGATGATGGCTGGCGTGACAAAGAAACTCTGGTGGTTCTGCGATTTCTACAACGAAGTCATCCACTACGAGTGACCAGACGTGTCACTCAAAATCACCCACTGCCCGATAGACGTCTTGTTCGACGTCGTTCAAGACAAAGTGCAAGATGACGAGGTCTGGATTGTAGGCCAGACCGACGTTCTTCAATTGGTCGAACTGGTTTTCCGTATTAAATGCGCTGACACCCGCGTTGATTGTCTCAACATCCTTATCGGGAATTGTATCTTGCAGGATTCTAGAGAGTTTTGCCAAACAAACGTCATTGCGCTTTACGCCTTGGCCCCAGAGGTAGCTGTCGCCAAGTCCCAGAATTCGGAAAACGCTGGACGGTTTTTCAAGCGAGTGTTCTCGATCTCGCCAACCAACGGAATTGCTTTCGTGTGCGATTGTGTTTCCCATCTCGAAGTATCCGCGCGGGTCGGAATCGTAATGACTAACGATCGCGGAATTGGTGTAGAAACCAAATGGCGCCTGTTCGACTGTCTTTCCTTTGATCGCAAATAACACGTCCACATAGGGGCGGTGGTATTCGCCGCGCAGGTTGGAGATACGAAAGACAATTTCCAAGACAAGCAACGTCAACAGGATAGAGCCGAATGAGAGCAGTAACTTGCGGGCGAATTGCTTGCTACGGATCATTCTCAACAATTACCTGTGGAATGTCGAATCTAAGAGATTGAGACACCGATGATGAGCCAAATGTGATGACTAACAAGAAACGCTGATCGTAACCTAAATGCACTCCAGACGGTCTTTGTAGAAGTTCCGAAGTGTTCGCGATTATCGAATGTTCATTTCGCAACTCAGTCCGCCCGCCGCCGGGACGTAGCACGCCGTCGTATAATCCATGACCATGCGATGGGCGCTGAACCGCCAAGCCAGCGTGCCGATGGAATTCATCATCCGTTGGATCCATTCGCGCGGAAGTCCGTCGACGTCGCGGTCGTAGAACATGGGGATCACCTCGTTCTCCAACACGTCGTACAAGGAATCCGAGTCGCGGCGGTCGGTGATTTCGTCGTTAACATGATGGGTGCCTTTGCCGATGGCGAACCCGTTGGCACCGTCGTAGGCTTCGGCCCACCAACCGTCGAGGACGGACAGATTGAGTCCGCCGTTGAGGATCACTTTTTGGCCGCTCGTGCCGGATGCTTCCAGTGGCCGGCGCGGATTGTTCAACCACACGTCCACGCCCTGGATCATGTGACGAGCGACGTTGATGTCGTAGTCTTCGACGAAAACGATCTTGCCGGCGAAACGCTCATCGTGTCGAAGGTTCGCGATTCGTTTGATGTACTCTTTGCCCGGTTCGTCTTTGGGATGGGCTTTGCCAGCGAAAATGATTTGGATCGGTTGGCTGGTGCCGTTGACCATCGCGTCCAGACGATCGATCTCTCCGGTAATCAATGCGGCGCGTTTGTAGGTTGCAAAACGGCGTCCGAAACCGATGGTCAGCACGTTCGGATCCAGCACATTGCGGGCCGCTTCGACGGCCTCTTCGTTTTCGCTGCGGCGGCGGCAATCGCGACTGAGACGGCGGCGAACGAAGGACAACAGCAGGTTCTTTAGCGTGGCGTGAGTTTCCCACAACTCGCCCGGATCGCAATCGTGGATTTCCTGCCAAGCCTCTGGCTCGCCCATGCTATGAATCCAACCGGCCGTGAAATTGCGGTCGTAAAGTTGGAGCATTTGGTGAGCCAGCCAACTGGGCACGTGAACGCCGTTCGTGATGTGCCCGATGGGTATTTCTTCTTCGACGCGCCAAGGCCAGAGGTGGGCCCACATGCGACGGGATACGTGGCCATGCAGATTGCTGACCGCGTTCGCACGCCGCGAGAGTTTCAATCCCAGCACGGTCATACAAAAAGTCTCGCCTTGGTTTTGTGGTTCGACGCGACCCAAGCCCATGAGCTGCTCGTAGGTGATGCCCAGTTGATCACGCAGCGGACCGAGATGTTCTTCGACCATCGCACAGTCGAATCGATCGTGACCGGCTGGCACGGGTGTGTGGGTGGTGAAGACTGTGTGCTGTGCGGTTTCGCGCAGGGCATCGTCAAACGACATGCCGTCGTCGTGCATTCGGTCACGGATCACTTCCAGTGGACCAAACGCACTGTGGCCCTCGTTCAAATGGTAGACACCAGGCGAGATTCCCAGTTTGCGCAGAGCCATCACGCCGCCAACGCCGAGCACGAGTTCCTGACGAATGCGCGTTCGTTCGTCGCCGCCATACAGTCGGCTGGTCAGGTCGCGATCCTGGGCGCTATTCTCTTCCACGTTGCAGTCGAGCAGGAACAGTTCGACGCGGCCAACATCCATTCGCCAAACCTTGGCGTGCAACTCGCCGTCACGCGTCTCGATGCTGACCGAGATGGGATCGCCAGACGGAGACAGCGCGGGTTTGATCGGCAGGTTTTCAACTTTGGTTTCGAGGTACTCTTCGTTTTGGTAGCCTTCCGCGTCCAGGTGTTGCTTGAAGTAGCCGTGCGTATAAAACAGACCGATTGCCACGAGCGGCACGCCCAATCCGCTGGCGCTCTTAATGTGGTCACCAGACAAAACGCCCAAGCCGCCGGAATAGATGGGCAACGATTCGTGAATGCCAAACTCGGCGGAAAAATAGGCCACGGGTTTCGAGCCCAGCACGCCGGCGTTGGTTGCCGACCAGGTTTGTTTGTTGGAAACGTATTCCTTGAGGCGGCGATAGGCATGGTTGATGCGGCTGTACAAGACCATCTCACTGGCGCGAACATCAAGCCGTTCGGGCGTGAATTCCTTGAGCAGCGCAATCGGGTTGTGGTCGAGTTGCCGCCATCGAACTGGGTCAAGATCACGAAAGAGATTGATCACCTCGGGATGCCATGTCCACCAGAGATTTCCGGCCAAAGCGAAGCATTTGTCGTAATAGGCTGATCCGGCGGAGTTGCTATCGCCCGTATCCACAGATTCTGGGGGGACCATCGTCTCAATCGTCTCCGTTTGGCTCATTTAAGTCCCTTCCTAGTCTGCTATAATTCCCTGTTTTGCCGCTCAACTTTATCATAACAGGTTTGTTACTTCCCCACCCGCTTTGTTGTCAAGTGGTCCTTGTGTCTGGCAAGTCTATCACATCCGCCACGCCAAGCAGTCCGGTTGTGACAAATGTGTTTCGCATGATGTTCATTCCCTTCACGGCAAACCCCGACTCAGAATTGTACCCGCGACTGTTATGAGTTTGCAATTTCGGAGTTCGGTTGCACGCGGGTTTGTAGCCAACGCGGTTGCTGAAGGCGAACCGATTCCTCAGCTTGTTTAGCGACGGCGACCCGCCTCACTCACTTATAACTTTTCTGGATTCCGATCTAACGACCGTATTTCGGCACTCTGCACCACATGCGAGGAGCACCCAATCCAATGGGTGGCGAAGCCGTGCCGAAAAGCCGTCATGCCGGAGGTTTCTAGAATGCACCGGAATTCGACGGAATTCTCGGACTGCGTCGTCCACCTTACGACCGCAGACTCGTCTCCACTCCCGTCACATGCTGGCCCATTCTACCAGTAGCGGTCTGTACCAAGCTCGCAAGCCGACCACGAGTCGCTACGACCCCGCAATCGATTCACTTCGCCACTCTGGTCCCTCTGTCCGAGACGTGTCCGAGAACCAGTGTTAAACCGTGCGGGACTCTGTAAACTGTGGTATCCGTGGTAAACCGTAGAGCGTTCGCTTCAGGGTCCTAAACTGGTGCGAAACACGTATTGCCCGTTAGGCAATCCGAACAAACAGAAGCATAGAGCGTCGGTCAGAGCCGAAGCGTTTGCCCTACCATTCACTGAGTTCATTGACCTCGCGTGTATGGGCGGGACTCCGTTGTCGCCCTCGAAATCGATTCTTCCGCCACTGGCAGGCATTTGAAATGAAACACGACACACTCGCCACCCGGCGCCAATTCCTTACCACTGCGGCAGCCGCCGCTGCCGGCAGCATTCTGCTCCCCCGCTCCAGCGGATTCGCCGCGGATGGCGTCGGCGAAACCGATCACTTCTGGTACCGGCTCTCATCACCCGACGGTCCGTACATCGATTCGCAGCGCGACAACAAAGCCTTCGCACTCGGCGACCGAAAGGTTTTGTTCTCCGAAGACAGCGCCAAGACCTGGGCTCACAGCGCCGATTTTGCCGATGCCGAGAACATCATGTTCAGCAGCATCCTCGGGAACGGAAATATCGTCTTCGCCACGCGGACGAAAATCTACCTGAGCACCGACAACCTCAAGACTTACCGAGAACTCGTTGTCAAAGATCGCGACGGCAGCGACTACCTGCCGCACACCCCGAGTGATCCCAAGAGACCCGGCTCGTATTTCTATTCCATCGATGGCATTCACACCTTCGAAGTAGATGGCAGGGAGATTTTGATCTGGGGCAACTACTGCAATGTAAGACACGGCGCGGTCCCCGTGAACATCTA
>CAYFJO010000674.1:0-4944 GCA_964343305.1 uncultured Pirellulaceae bacterium
ACAACGAACAACCAATTACAGCGAACCTGCGCGCTGCTAGTATTTCAGCAGCTTGCAGATCGGCTCGATCAAAGTCACCCGGCGCGCGGTCACGCTCACCTTTCCGGCGGTGTTCAATTAGTTTCTGTTGAAACAAGGTGCAATTAGACGATTTGGGTCTGGTGGCGAATAGCCAATGGTTGCCAGGCTGTGTGTTTGGTCAGCCAGTTTGGTGTGAAAGTTCAGAATCGTGTCAGTTTAGCCAAACGCGCGCAGAGGTTTCCCTTGTTGTTGTCGACGTGCAAGTTTTTTGCAGTGCTGTCTGTCACACCATTCTGTAGTTTGTTCGCGCGAGTTCTCGCCACTTGGCATCTGGGAGTAAATCGCCCAAGGTTGTAAACCACCCGAAAACCGTTATCCAAACCCACTGACACGCCCAAAACCGAGACCCGTTGCGAGTCCTTTCAGCCGCCTCCACTCAGACGGAGTGTCCAACCCGTCTCGAACGAAAAAGGCTCGCCAGCACCAACTGGCGGGCCTTGGTCTTTTCGTACACGTATATAGGGATTTGCGTCACTCGGCCAAACTTGTGGCATTCAAATCGCGGGACTCACCCTCGCCCGTGTCGGACCAAAAAGTCTCGGACTGGCCCAAGAGTCTCGAAATCGCGTGACGCACCCGAAGTGAGTCCCGCGATATAAATGCTGTAGAATTAAGAGTTTACGGAAACCGTGTTTTTTCCAGTTTGGCGTGGTCTGCCAGTAGGCGAGTGTGTGAAAACGTGCGTCCCGCGAATTGTTTTGTCGCTGAAGTGAAACGCGGCAAAAATGTTGGGTTGAATAAATTGACGCCACGGCGTTCGAGAGAAAGTTGCTACGTCAATCGTTTAATTCGCGGAACGCTTCCAATGCCTGCGGCATTGATTCGTGTATCTCAAACATCCTGCCGTCGAGATTCATGATCTTGAAGATTTGCCGAATCGAAGTGTGCATGTCACAAAGTTTTAAATGGTTATCGTTCCCGACGATCCAATCGCGCACTCGAATTAATGCGCCGATTGTCTCAGACGACATTCTTATTACGGGTCCAAAACTAATGAGCAGACGAGTCGGCATTGCGTCCTGAACAAACTCGACCATCTCGTCCTGGAGTTCATTGATTACGAGGCGATCAGAGTACTCCGCGCTGGCAAGATATAAGACTGTCGTGCCATCGACATCTTCAACTCGGAAGTGTTTGTAGTCAGACATACTGAACTCCGAAAATTCTCGCGGAAAACAACAACCCTGGGTCGAACGTTCCTAGCCGATAATTCGCGTTTGAGTCAATCCTGAAACTGATCCAAACACGCGATCTCCCAATCGTAGCGTATCGCACTCCACATCCGAGGGGAATTCCGTTTCGACCCGCAGTTGTTAGAATCCACGCACTAGACCGAAAAAAGTGGACCTTGGACCTTTCGAGTCGTCATGCCGTTGCACCCGTTCAACCGCCTCGAAGGCGAACTTTGCAGCTTCACGATTGAATCGTCTGCGCTGGTGGGTAATTTGCTTGGCGACCCGACCGAACGCGCGGTAACGGTCTATCTGCCACCCGACTATCATCAGTCAGACGCCAATTATCCGCTAATGGTGGATGTGGTTGGTTTTACCGGCAGCGGTTTTTCGCACCTTGCCTGGAAAGCGTTTCAGGAGAACGTGCCCCAGCGCATCGAACGGCTGATGCGGGAGGAAAAGATGGGCCCCGTGGTGGCCGCCTTTCCCGACTGCTTCACGTCGCTGGGCGGCAATCAATACATCAACTCGCTGGCCATGGGTAGCTGGGCGGATTTCCTGACACTGGAGATGCTTCCCGAGATCGAGGCACGGTTTCGCATTCGGGCTGGCCGGGAACATCGCGCGATCTTTGGCAAATCCAGTGGAGGCTACGGCGCCGTTGTGCACGCAATGACGCGAGCGGACTGCTGGGGCGCTGCGGCGGTCCACTCGGGCGACATGGGATTCGACCGTCTGTTTCTGGGAGAGTTTCCAAAAACCGTGAACGTGGTCAACAAGTATGGCGGCTACGCAGGATTTCTCGAGCACGTGGAGTCGTCCAATCGAGTTGATGACGACGGCATGGCGGCACTAATGGTTTTGGCGATGGGAGCCACTTACGATCCCGACCCGGGCGGTCCCAAAGGGATCCGGCTGCCGGTCGACCTCCACACCTGCGAACTTCTGCCGGAGCGATGGGAGCAGTGGCTCGCCCATGATCCCGTGAGAATGCTCGAAGTCGAAGCCTGCCAGCAGAACCTGCGCCGCCTGTCTGGTCTGTACATTGACTGCGGTTCGCGCGACCAATTTCACATCCATTTTGGCTGTCGGCAGTTCGTCCGGCAACTGCAACACCTCGATGTCGCGCACGAGTACCAGGAGTTCGATGATACGCATTCAGGTATCGACTATCGTATGGATGAGTCGCTGCCGTATCTGTATCGCGCCATCGCCGGCTGAAGTCGAGCTG
The DNA here is from genome assembly GCA_964343305.1 of uncultured Pirellulaceae bacterium. GTDB lineage: Bacteria > Planctomycetota > Planctomycetia > Pirellulales > Pirellulaceae > CAYFJO01. The sequence goes on from CAYFJO010000674.1 coordinate 2,485, forward strand.
CTTCCTTCTCGACGTTATCGGCCAAAATCGTCTCAGACTCTCAAAACCACGTGACTAGGTCCCAACGCGTCACGCGATATAAGTGCCGTAGAATCAGCGGTTCAGGGAAACGGTGTTTTTTCCAGTCTGGCGTGGTCTGCCAGTAGGCGAGTGTATGAGGCGCCAGGGGAATCGAATCGTGCGGCGTCGACTGGAATCGCGAGCGGTATCGGCAGGCGGACACTTGAAAACGTGGGTAAAACGTTCGGCTGTTCTAATCGACCCCACGAGTTTGAGCTATCAATTGCCCTTCTCCGTATCTCGGTTGAGCGTGCGTTTCATGAGTTCTTGGGTCACAATGTCCTTGATATTCGTTAGTTTTTCCCTCGCCGTCTGGCCACCTTTATTCTTGTCCTTCGGATCTGCCCCTGATTCAATCAGCCGATGAACGATATATGGGCTGGGAGAGTAAGCTTCCAGCGCGTTGATGACCGTCGTGTTGCCACTGGAGTCCGATGAGCCGGCTTCCGCGCCGGCGGCCAACAGGGCCTCGACAATTCGAATCGGTAGCCCGTCACGGACGGCGCGGTTCAACGGCGTGAGCCCTCGATCGTTCCTGGAGTCGATCAGTGCTCCGCCCGCCACCAACGTTTTAACATTCTCCGGTGATGTCACGTCCTCCAGCCCGTGCAGTGGCGCGTTGCCGCGCTTGTCCCGGGCGTCGGGTTTCGCTCCGGCCACAAGTAGGGCGCGAAGACATTCGACGTCGCCGTAGCGAGTGGCGTAATGCAGTGACGTCTCACCATCCTCGTTTCCACGGTTGATATCCGCCTTCAATTCGGCCAATGCTGCGATGATGGCAGCGCAGTTTTCCGTGCGGTTTCTGTGCAGATCGCCGATTGGAATTCCGCCCAGCCTATCTTTGGCGTAAAGATCTGCACCGGAATTAACCAGCGCTGCCACGCGGTCGGCGTCTCCGTACTCGATGGCAATTCGCAGCGCTGTGCCGCCACTTTTGAGCTGCGTGTCCACCTTGGCGCCCGCATCAACCAGGATGCGAACTGCCTCACCATCGGCAAACCGGGCTGCATACATTAGCGGCGTTGTCCCCCGGCTTGTTGCCTGGTTGGCATCGGCCCCTGCATTGAGCAGCAGTTTGGCTGACTGTGTTTTGCCGGTCGTGAGCGCGCACACGAGCGGCGTAAACTGCTTCTTACCTGGAAGGTTAGCTTTTGCACCTGCGTCCAATAGTAACTTCACCGATTCTGCCGGACCGAATTTCGCCGCCATCATCAATGGCGAATGGCCAAATCTGTCTAGCACATTCAAGTCCGGACGCTTGCTCAACTGGCGACGCACCGCTGGTAAATCGCCCATTACCGCAGCAAATGTCAAATCACTCCAGTCAGCTTTGCGATAATCCGCCCCTCGCTTGAGCAGCAGCGTGACTGTTTCCAACGTTCCTGGTTCAGCAGTCCCAAGGGCCAAGGCGAGTGGAGTACGACCGTCCCGCTCTGGTGCATCAATCCTTGCACCAGCGTCCAGCAGCATCCGTACAATCTCACTTTCAGCGATCCATGCGGCCCAACTTATCGCAGTATGGCCATACTTGTCTTTGGCTTCCAGGTCAGGCTTGGCATTCAGAGCCACTTTGACGACCTCGGCATGCCCTTCACTGGCTGCCGTGAGCAAGGCAGTTCGGGATAGTTCTTTGTCACGGAAACTAACATCCGCGCCTGCCTTTAACAGCAGTTTGACCGAGAGCGCATCGCCGCGGTCGGCCGCACGAAGCAGCGCGACGTCAAGTGTCCGCTCACCGCTTTCCGATTTCGTCGTCACATCGACTCCCGACTCGAGCAGACGTGCCAGACACTTCCCGTTGCCGCTATGGGCTGCTCGCAAAAGCACCGACTCGCCTTCCGACGACATTGCGTTGGGATTAGCCCCCGCGTCTAACAACAGCGCCACGGCTGCTTCCCTTCCACTTGCGGCCGCATGCATCAGCGGAGTCCACCTCTGGTATGAGCCGGTATCGTCGACCTTTACACCTTGCCGCAAGTACCAACGCAATGCCAAGTCATGACCTTCACGAGCTGCATCGTGTATCGGACCGGCAGACAATTCAGAACAAACAAGAACGAGCATCATGCCGATTGCTTTGCGACCACAAGTCATGCCGACTGATCCTGTGAAATGATAGTTAGTGGTTGTTTCTCGCCATTTTGTGCCGCCGAGGCGCGTCCAGCAAGCACGACTCTAGCTTTTGGAACTACGACGTATTATTCATGCCATTCTGCGGCGTTTTTGGATGGGCGGGTTGCGGTAGCGCTTCATCGGTCTCGACATTTGTGCCGGGCTTTGAACGCTCGGTTGCGGCTAATCGGACAAAATCGTCTCAGAGTCTCGAAATCGCGTGACGCACCCCAAGTGAGTCCCGCGATTTAAGTCAGTTGAAAACGGCGGTTTACGGAAACCGTGTTT
>CAYFJO010000675.1:0-4938 GCA_964343305.1 uncultured Pirellulaceae bacterium
ATCTGTTCGGGTCCAATCAGGCCTTGAGTCTCGGCGGTGGCCGGGCAGGCAATCATCAGGACATCCGCCTCGGCGACCAGGTCGTTGAGCCGGTCCAGTCCCCAGAGCGATTCAACCTCGTCGGGTTTCGGCGGTGAGTGCAGATCGACAGCGATGACGCGCATCCCGAACGCAGCCGCGATGCGAGCGTAGCGGCGGCCGATCCCACCCAGGCCGACAATGCCGGCGGTGCGACCGTCGAGATCATAGGGCACGAAGGGTTCCCAGACATGCTCGTTCTGCTGTCGCTGAAACGTCTTGAGGCAGCGGGAGACCGCCAGCGTCAACGCCCAGGCGGTTTCGACGACCGGCGGGGCATGCAGGCCACTGGCGTTGGTGACGATCAATCCCCGCTGAACGACGTCCGGCGTCAGCATCATGTCGAGCCCGGCCGAGGTGGTCTGAATCCACTTCAGATTTCGCGCGGATGCGAAAATCTCCGGCGAGTGATATCCGAAGAACACCTCGGCGTCAGCCAATTCGCCGACGAGGTCGTCCTCGGTGGGCACCACAACCGTGTCGTCGCCGGCCGCCTCGAAGATCATCGACATGTGCTCGTCTTCAAAGCCCAGCGGATCAGAGATGACAATCTTCATGAGGGTGGTTTCGGGTTGAGTGATCGTTGTGCGAAAACGACATGCTACGGCAACGTCGCCATCTCCGCTTCCTCGCGGGTGATGAATTCCAGCACGGCCGGTTTGCCTTCGCGGGTGACGTTGATGGCCCGGTTGAGGGCCGGGATGATTTCAGAGGGCTGTTCAATTCGTTCGGCATGCGCGCCCAAGCCCTTGGCGACTTCACTGTAGTTGCCGGAGAGGAATTTCGTGCCGTAGCGCTCGCTGGCTCGCGGGATGTGCTTTTCGTAATTTCCCATGGCGGAGTTGTTCAGGATGAGCGTCAGGATTGGGATTTGCTCGCGGACGGCAGTTTCGACATCCATGCCGACCATGCCGAACGCGGCATCGCCCATAATGTTCGCGACTAACTTCTCCGGAGCCGCAATTTTGGCCCCCATGGCCGCGCCGAGCGAAAAGCCCAGCTGAGTGGAGTGTCCCCAACCGATGTAGCCGCGAGGCGTCACGGCTGTGTAAAGTGGGACCAGTTGGTCGCGTGGGTTCCCGGAATCGTGCGTTACGATCGTCTCGGCAGGATCGATTGTCTTCATAAAATCCCCGATGACCCGGTACGGATTCAATGGAATTTCGTCGGATGTCAGTTTCTCCTTCCAGCGATCCGCCCACGTCTCTCGCTGCGCCCGAACGTAGCTCTCGACTGCGGTTCGTGCCGACGGATCGATGGCGTCGCGAATGTTCCGCAGTTCTTCGAGCATTTGTAGCAGGATCAGCTTCGCGTCGCCGAGCAGCGGGACGTCGGCAACGTAGTCTTTGTTCAAATCCTTGGGATCGACCGTCGCGTGAACGATCCGTTTACCGGGTGGAATGACAGGGGCGAATATCGTCTTTGTCAAGCTCGCGCCGACGGCTAGGATCGCGTCGCAGCGGTCGACATAGTCGCGGGTCATCGCCGTCGCGCTGTACGAACCCGTTCCCAAGGCCAGCGGATGCCGTTCGTTGAACGCGCTCTTGCCCATCAACGTCGTCATCACGGGGGCCGGCAATTGTTCAGCCAGTTCCGTTAACTCCGAAGAGGCGTCGGCGTAGAGCACACCCTGGCCGGCCCAGATCATCGGCCGCTGGGCAGCGAGCAGCAGTTTCACCGCGTCGCGGACAGCGTCCGGGTCTCCTGAACTCCGCAGTGATTGGACGGGACGATAATCGAGCGGACTGGAAAACTCCTCGGCCGCGACATCGACAGGGATTTCCAGCATCACCGGTCCGGGACGGCCGGAACGCAGCTCGGTCATCGCACGCCGCATTCGCTGCGGGACGGCACTCGCCGAAGGAATCATGTCGGCCCACTTCGTAGTGCCAGCGAAGTTCTTCACGGCGTCAAACGTGGGAGAAACGCCAACCAGGTCACGGCCGGGATGTCCCGGCAGAAATAGTACAGGGCTGGAATCGGTGCGCGCCTGTGCAATTCCGGCGAACGCGTTTTCGGCACCGGCACTTTGCTGAACCGTTACGACTCCGAGACGTTTGCCGTTCGTCATTCGCGAGAAGCCGTCGGCCATGTTCTCCGCCACGCGCTCCTGTCGTGCGACGATCGGACGAATCCCGGCCTCGGCCAGCGCCTCGATGATCGGCGTGAACGGAAAACAGAAAACCTGCTTCACGTTCTCAATCTTCAGGATTTGAGCAATCGCATCGGCGGCATTCATGAGCGAACACTTCCCTTGGTTTGGGCTATCGGGTCAGTTGCGAGATCGGCTTAGTGTTACGCAACGGCGTGAATCCAAACGCTCATTTCGATGGCCATCGCCAGTACAACAACACACCGTATCCTACTGCCGCGGCCGTGGCAATTTAGCGGCAAATCCAAAGACTCCATTAAACCTTCCTTTTGCTGGATCACAACTCCGTATGCCGGTATCTTGAGGTAGATGAGAAAAAGCAATTTCCTATCAGTTCAACGAAGGAGACTCCCATGCCCCGTCCACTGTTTTCTGGTTTCTTGATATTGGCCTTGGTTGCGTCTCCTTTGCAAGGCGATGAGGATCAAAGCGGGGGGCCAAGCCGCGTACTATTGGTGACACACGCAGGGGGTTACATCCACCAATCGCTGCTCACTGCCGAGCAAGTGCTCAAAAAAATCGGTCCAAAGCACGGGTTGCAATTCACCTGCTACCGATTTTCCGGCGACCCCGACGCGAAAACACGCATTAAGAGGGGCAACTCCGCCGTCGAAACAACAGCGCTGGAAGACTACAGTGCCCGTTTTCGCGCCCGCAACGGCGAACCGGTCACGCGAAAGCACTGCGGGCGAGTCAATAAAGAAACGCTGCAGAGGTTCGATGCCGTGGTCTTTTTCACCACTTCGACTTGGTCTCCCGATCGTGGCAGCCATCCGTTAACAGACAAGGAGCTAGAAGATCTGATCCTCTGGGTGAAGGCCGGCGGGTCGTTTGTCGGCGTGCATTGCGCTTCGGATACACTGCACAACACTCCTTACGGCGAACTCGTGGGTGCTTTCTTCGCGGGGCATCCCTGGGTCAAAAAGGTCAAAGTCCGGGTTGAAGACCCGGAGCATCCCGCTGGCAAGGCGTTCTCCGATGGAGACGAGATTCTTCACGAAGTGTATCAGTTTGGGGACAAGCCCAATTACCCGGCCCAGGTGCCCATCAAGCGCCAGCCCTATAGCCGCGATCGTTTGCATATCATCATGAGTGTGAACAACCGCTCTATCGATGTGAAAAAAGGCAACCGAGAGGACGGTGATTATCCAATCAGCTGGTGTCAACGGTTTGGCAAAGGGCGATCCTTCTACACCGCGCTTGGGCATCACAAGGAAATTTGGAAAGACCCTCGCTTTCAAGAGCACCTTCTCGGAGGGTTGAAATGGTCGCTTAGAGAACTCCCCGGCGAGGCAACGTCCAGTGCAAATCTGAAGCAGAGAAAGTGATCCTTCGGCAGTGGCCGAAAGGGTCAGTCCGTGATTTTAATAAGTACCCGCTCTATTCCCTTGAAATCCCCAATAGTCTACCACGGGATCTGGAGATACTAAGATCAGGCTACGACTTTGTTCCGTTGACGTACGGTCTGCGACAGACTCTTCGGCGCTAACGCGCGGGATGTTTTGCGGCACTGCTCACCCAGTACCACAATTGGTTCGTTTCTCGGCCAATTGCAACAACCCTGCTCCGACGAGTTCTCGGGACTCGAAGTCGCCATCTGCGAGGGATGGTCTCGGATGGCCGATCGGAGAACGGAAAAGGTTGGTTAAGTAACGACTGCCATTAATCAAAACCGGTCCCGACGGATTTTTGGGGCGCCGCAAGAGATCTCATTGCAACTTTCAATCATCTTTTGCATCCAAACCAGTTTCGACTTGCTCAACTAGAACGGAGCGATCAACTTCACGATCAACTGTGTAGCGACATCTTTGAAGATTGCCGATAAAACGTCCCTCCACGCCGTGAATTCGCACTGCTACTCGCCGTGTTAACTTGCTCTTCCAACCGCACGAATAGCTGATTCTCTGGCTTAATCCTTCTTGCTTCGCGAATCCACTGGAATGCGTTTGCGAGATGCTGTTGCGCAGCCGCCTTATCTATGTCGACTCGACATCCGCCCACAGTTTTCCACGTGGTCGGGCATCGATTCCGATGCAGATTGATCCAATGCCACGTTCGTAAAGTTCAATGGTCGTAGCAACTTCATCGAAGACAGTTGCCTGATCCCAAGTGATCAACAATTCTCTTTAACGTCGAATCGTCAGGCATGAAATGACAACCAATTGTTGCGAACCAGTTTCGTCGTTCGTTAAAATGTGGCGATTGACGATCGACTTGTACAGCACACCTAGGAGAAGCAACCATGATTTGGCTACTATTGACAATGACAGCCACGCAAGCGCCATCAACGAACCCCGCGACATATCTCGCACTCGAAGTGACGCATCACAAGATTCGACTCGCTGACATGCAAACTCGCCTGCAGGACGAACACCCCGCATTGGTGCGCAAGCGGCGTCAAATCGAAGTGCTTGAAAAAGCGGCCGCGAAACAAGATGGCGAAGTCGATCAACAATTGATCGAGTCGGCAATCACGATGGCGATTGTGAAAGCGGAAATGAATCTCGAGTTGCTTCAAATTGGTTTACACGAAACACACCTGCGTGTTCAGTTCGAGAAGCAACGGCTCGCGAATCTGAAAGAGCTGCGAGATGCGGATCGTTAATTGGTCGCTAAAAACTGCCGGATTGCGCCAAATTGCAAATGCCCTGTAAATTGACGTTCTTTGCAGAGGACATCTCAAACAGCATCCAAAACCGTTTAAGGGT
>CAYFJO010000676.1:0-4932 GCA_964343305.1 uncultured Pirellulaceae bacterium
GCTATCGTGAAAACAAGTGGGTGGATCGGAATTCGGATCTACGACCCTGCGGTTATGAGAACCCAGGTCACCACGATTTCTTACCGTTGACTGACCGCCCGACAATCCGACAACTGCGGACTGACAGGGATTTGTCGGGTGTCGGCTTGTTGATCACGCAACGAGACCCAACGTCTTGAGCTGTTGCAGCACGCATCGAACCTCATCCGAGGGCGAGACGATCGCGGTTCGAAATGTATCAACCCAGGTGTACTAGACTTACGACGACTCGAACTTGACTGTACGAGAAGTTGTACGAAAAATGAAAAAGCCCCGCCGAGCCAGGCGGGGCCGAAGCGAACCTTTCGGTCGCCTCTGGATGGTTTCCTTTAACCGACTGGAGGGTTCGCAATGCCACACTTCCCAAAACCGTTCTTCAAAAAATCGCGAGGTACTTGGTACGTCGAGATTAACCGCAGGCAACACAACCTGGGGCCAGACAAAGACGACGCTTTTCGCCAGTACCATCAACTGATGAACCAGCCGCGCGAGCAGCAGGTCTCGGCGGAATCGGTCGCAGTGCTTATCGATGCTTTTCTCGATTGGGTGTCGAAACATCGTGCAGCGGAAACCTACGAGTGGTATCGATACCGGCTCCAGCGATTCCTGAACAAGCACCCCGATCTGCGGTCTGCTGACCTGCGACCCTTCCACGTCGAGAACTGGGCGGACGATTACCCGTTGTCGATCACGTCTCGTCGAAACTATCTGCGAAGCGTGAAACGCTGCATGAAGTGGGCGAAAAAGCAGGGGTACATCACGACGAACCCAATCGAGGACTTGGAAGTTCCCAGCGCTGACCACAGGGAAGTGGCGATCACGGATGCGGAGTTTGAAGAATTCATGTCGCACATCCGCAATCGCAACCTCGGCGATCTCGTCGAGACGACCTGGGCGTCCGGATGCCGCCCCCAAGAGTCTCTCATCGTTGAGGCTCGGCACGTCGATGTTGCGAATCAGCGGTGGGTGTTCTACAAGTCTGAGTCCAAGGGTAAGCGCATCTCGCGCGTCGTTTACCTTTCCGATGAGGCAATGGCGATCACTCGGCGGTTGATGTTGGCGAACGCCGACGGGCCGATCTTCCGCAACACGAGCGGCGTGCCGTGGACGACCGATGCTGTTAACTGCGGATTCCTTGCCGCGCAGATGCGGATGGGCAAGGCGATGATGAATGGTGAAGAGATTCCAGAGGAGTCCATCGCCGGATTCGTGAAGTCGCTGAAGTCGACAAAATCGGTCAAAGGAGAGATTCGAGAGAAGACAGCGGCTGAACTTCGATGCGAAGCAAAGCGGAAGTTGACGCATAAACGTGCGAGTGAATTGGCTCCGCGGTACTCGCTGTACGCGATTCGACACAGTTGGGCGACGAACGCTCTTCAGAAAGGACTGGACCCTCTTACCGTGGCGATCTTGATGGGCCACGAAGATCCGTCTACGTTGTCGAAGGTGTACCAACATTTGTCACTCAATCCGAAGCACATGCTGGATCAGGCCAAAAAAGCTGCGGGTTAGACTTTCACATGTTTCAATCGTGGTCGTCGGAGGGGAGGCGGTTTTGCTTTCCCCTCTTGGCGGCAGGATTCCAGGTACCGCCGCAAATCGTCTTCGGAGAATCTCACCGCTCCACCAATCTTGATGACCGGAATTTCGGAGCCTGCCAGCTCGTAAATTTTGCTTCTGCTAAGCTGAAGTATGTCGGAAACGTCGTTCACGGTGAGGAGTTTCATTGATCAGCTTCAGTCTGCCGTAGGATCGACTGCCTGCGAATTTATCTGCATCGTGATCTCCAACCACGCCTCGTCGTTTTGTGCGTCGTCTAGGCGGATGCGAAGCGTGCCATCTTCGAGATCTGTCACGAGGGCTCGAATGTTCTGTGCGTGAAGCGGTCTTGGGTGATGCGGATATCGACCGTCAACACGAAGCACTTTGAGTTCTGTCGACTCGGGAGCCCAATGGAACGACCTAAAGGGTGAGCTCATCGAGAACGTCACATTGGCGGTCTTCGAGCGACAGATATCTGCTCAATTCGGGATCGAACCGGAGTTGGAATTGGCCAGTCTTGCCGTGCGGGCGATTCTTGCGAAGAAAGCAATCGGTAATGTCGTCGGTGCCATCTGCAAACGGATCAGTTGACACAAGAGCATCACGGTAGAGCATTAGGACAAAATCGGCATCCTGCTCTATTTCTCCGGAGTCACGGATGTCCGAAAGATGCGGGGTCTTATCAGTTCGCTGACTGGGAGCCCGGTTGAGTTGGGAGAGAACGATGGCCGGAATTTCTAGTTCGCGCGCTAGATTCTTGATGCTCTTAGAAATGTAACCGAGTTGCATCGCTCGCGTTTGCCGAACAATTTCGGTAGGGGCTTGGACTAATTGAATGTAGTCGATGATAAGAAGATCGGCACCATGTTCGATCTTGTGGGTACCCGGAATGTAAACGTGCCGGCGTCGATCGACCTGGCGGATGCCGAATGTTTGATCGTTTCCACGGAACTGGATGCGTCCCAGGCACGCGATGTCATCGGACTGAGATGCCAGCGGCAGGTTATGCGGTGGTTCCGGTTTTCGGCATTCGTTGCGCGCCATATGGGCGGCGGCCACGTTCTTCGTATCGGGATGGAAGAGCGACGCGAGTTCTTCGGAGCAAAGCAGGAAGCCTCGGCGATTGGCAGGTCGTGACCATGTGGACGACACTCCCGTTTCCCGCCGGTGAAAACTCGCGAGTGCAGGATTCCCCGTGGCGGCAATCACTGCCTCGACTTCCGTGAGTTTCGCCAGCGCTTGGGTCCGGTCGTCTAATGGCGCGAGGATGACAACGCGAATGTCGGATGCAAACAGAAACGAACGTACTTTGTCGTTGGCGGCATTGATGTCGGCTTCACGTTCGTGCGTCTGGCTGGCGGAAGTCGTAGCGTCTTGTGTCGTGACCCCAGCGGGAACCGGGCGGCGCGGAACACCGCACAGCCATGCGAAAAAACGAACGTACCAACGACGATGCGTAATGCCGAGTGCGTACCACCGCGAGAGTTCGAGTTCGTGACGACAATCCGGACGTGCGAGTCTCTGGACAGCTCGGCGTGTTCTCCAGCATCGCCAGCAACTGGCGGGAGTCGTGACGATCTCGACGTAGGCCGTTACATGATTGTCGGCGTCGGGCGCAACGGCTTCGAAGATCGCGGCCATCGGATCGGAGAACTCACGCGTGGTGTCCTGGTGCTCGTTGTACCGCTGCAGCGGATACAGATCAGGCCGCAACACAACGTCGCGAAACCAGACGCGCTCAGTAGCGTCTGGTTGTAATTCGGCATTGTCCAAACGCTGCACGTCGAGTGTGGGATACTCGGCGTGCAATTGACGTTTCGCCGTCTCCAGCAACGCATCAGGGCAATCAACGTACAGCCCGACTTGGCCCTCGTGAGGACCGCACAAAAAGCGAAGCGGCTGACGTTGCCTATTGGCTTGATGAAGGGCTCGAAAGACGCGGTCCATGCCGATCGGACCGCGCTGGTTGTCTTTGGTGTTCTTTAGAAACAAGAGCACAGGAGACGAAGCTTAGCACAACATTACCGAAGGTTGCTAGGAATCCCCTTTCGACCAGAGAGTCTGTTGTCGCGTCGCGCCCTGAGAAACAAAGGCATCCGTATCATCTTGTGTGATGTCGTCTGGTCGTACAGCGTTTACGCGTTCATGGAAGTCATCGGCCGCCGGGTCGAGCGGCAGGCTCGTGATGTGTAGCCGTTTGATTGCATCGTCGCCCGGCAAGATGTAATTCCTCACGGCAAACTGCAACTCCTCTCTCACCTCATCAAGTACATCTCTGAGGACTTGAACTTCCTCGCGGAGTGTCACGATCTCATCCGTCAACGATGCAACGTCGTCTGCCGTGATGTCACTGCTCATCATCTTCCGGAGAAAACTCGCCAAGAAACGCATTGGCGACTTCGTGCCAGTCGACTTCGCTTATCGCGGCGCCCAAAAGATCGCTATACATGCTCGCGTGATCGGCAAGCGGATCATGTTCCTGGATATGTTGCTTCAAGCGATCTGCGAGCAGGAATCGACGGGCCTGGATTTCCTGCCAAATCCCCTCCCTTACCTGAGCGCACTCGCACGCCTGCTCGATACATTCGTGGGCAAGTTCACGGCAGAAGTTATACGTTCCTTGTTCGTTCGTGAGCCACAAATGGACCGCCCAAGTTTCATAATTTGACCAGCCGTTATAGTTCTCGTCCTTACGAAGAAAGCCGAGACGATCCATTTCTTCAAGCAGCGATTGCAAGTTTTCGTGTGTTGTTTTCGTGTCGACACGGATTTGCTCGATTGTCTTGTTGATGCCGTCGATATTTCTGAGCGACTTAGGAATGCGAAGCTCTTCAGCAGACATAGGAGCGAGAGTGTGTCAGAGCAGCCCTCGCACGTCAAAGAAAAAAACAAGCATGTGCCGCTGCCTGGCGATCGCTGCGGCGATCGAAACAACCAGACAGCGGATTTGAAGTGTTTCGCGCAACGTGAGTCGCTGGGAGTACAACAAACCTGTCCTTGCAGTTTGTTTAATCAGCATCAGACCGGCTGTTGTCCTGGCTAAGACCGTCGCCCCGGACGAACTCCTCTGCGGAAGGTCAGCGGATGGGACTCAACTGAGAGACAGAGGGGGTAAGCTGCGATAGCTATCCCTGCCCGTCGAACCGAGTCTCCACACAGGTGGATGACGATACTCCCGCGCGACACGGACATCGTACACCACGTTCTTCTGTGACCAGGTGTCTTGGTGTTTTACTCCGCTCCGCAGCGTCTCCGTGCTGCGATCGAACTCGAAAAAGAACGGAAAGCGTTTGGAGTGACCAACGAGTTCGCAATAGTGGTCCGGCCAGATGGTGAGATCGCCGACGGTAA
>CAYFJO010000677.1:0-4911 GCA_964343305.1 uncultured Pirellulaceae bacterium
TCCAGTCCGGCGCTCCTTCGCAAATGGACCTGTTCGATTACAAGCCCAAACTAAAAGACCTGCGAGCTACGGAGTTGCCCGACTCGATTCGTCAGGGACAACGATTGACGGGGATGACTTCGAAGCAAACAAGTTTTCCCGTCGCACCGTCGATGTTCAATTTTGCACAGCGCGGCCAAAGCGGCGCCTGGGTCAGCGACATGTTGCCAGAGACAGCTAAGATCGCAGACGAATTGTGCTTCATCAAATCGATGTACACCGAGGCCATCAATCACGATCCGGCGATCACGTTTATTCAAACCGGCGCACAACTGGCTGGTCGGCCGAGTCTCGGTTCGTGGTTATCGTATGGATTAGGCAGTGAAAACAAGGACCTGCCGGCGTTCGTCGCGATGGTTTCGGGCAGCGGCGGACAACCGTTGTACGACCGACTGTGGGGCAGCGGCTTCTTGCCGACGAAATATCAAGGTGTCAAATTCCGTTCGGTTGGCGATCCTGTGCTTTACTTGTCAAACCCGGACGGACTCGACCAGGCAACTCGCCGCCGCTTTCTCGACGACCTGGCGAAGCTCAACGAGTTGAAACGGGAAGAGTTCGCCGATCCGGAGATTGCGACGCGGATCGCCCAGTACGAAATGGCGTACCGCATGCAAACGTCCGTGCCCAAGCTGATGGACACGTCGGACGAACCTGATCACGTTTTCAAGATGTATGGCGACGATGCCAAGAAGCCAGGAACGTTTGCGGCGAATTGTTTGCTCGCGAGACGATTGTGCGAACGCGATGTTCGATTTGTGCAACTGTTCCACCGCGGTTGGGATCAACACACCGACCTGCCCAACAAGCTGGGCATCCAATGCAAAGACACCGATCGGGCATCGGCCGCGTTGGTCATGGACCTCAAACAGCGCGGGTTGCTCAAGGACACGCTGGTCATCTGGGGAGGCGAGTTCGGCCGCACGGTCTACTGCCAAGGCAAGCTGACCGAGAAGGACTACGGTCGCGACCATCATCCCCGCTGCTTCACGATTTGGACGGCGGGCGCGGGAATCAAATCAGGCTTCAGCTACGGCGAGACGGACGACTACTGCTACAACATCACGAGAGACCCCGTCCACGTACATGATTTGAACGCCACGCTGCTGCACTGTTTGGGCATTGACCACAAAAAGTTAACGTTCAAGTTCCAAGGTCGGCATTATCGGTTGACCGACGTTCATGGCAACGTTGTTAAGTCCGTTTTGTCGTAACAAACTCTGGCGTGTATAATACACGCATAAAACTTTCTTTGTCAGAGCCATCAGCCATGCCATCGCCATTTCCCGGAATGGATCCCTATATTGAATCGAGTCGTTTGTGGGAAGACTTTCATGAAAAGTTCATAAGCGAAATCGAATCGACTTTAGCCGGTCTCGTTCCTGACAACTATGTCGTTCGTTTAGCCGAACGAGCCTATGTTGTGCTCATGCCGCCCGAGGATGCAGGCCTTAAACAGCGACACGTGGCTCAGGGAGATGTAACGATCCTTGGGTCGGAAGCACCGCACCAGTCGCACAGCGGAAACATTGCAACGCTCGCCCCTCCCGCGACCGAAACGACGGCCGATCCGGTCGAAATGACAGCTTTGATCAGCGTTGAGTTTCGCGAGGTTTTCGCTGAAATCTATGAGATAAAACCGAATCGAAAGTTGGTCACCACAATCGAGGTCTTGTCGCCATCGAACAAACGCCGCGACACACTCGGCTGGACGCAATACGCTCGTAAGCGGCAAGCTCATTTGGAGGGCAACGTAAATCTAGTCGAAATGGACCTGTTGCGCGCTGGAACTCGAATGGAGATGGTCGAAGAGTGGCCCAACAGCCCATACTACTTGCTGGTTTGCCGGCGAGAAATGGCTCCGACATGTAAGGTGTGGCGGTCTTATTACATGCACCGACTGCCGGATATTCCCGTGCCGTTGTCGCTGCCCGACGACGATGTCGTGCTGCCAATCCAGCCGCTGGTCGACAAGATCTATGCGCGATCTAAATACGATTTAGACATCGACTATTCCCAACCCTGCCAGCCGCCACTGGAACCAGAGGGCGCGGAATGGTTTGCCAAACGACTACGGGAACATGGCCCATCGTAAACACCTGCGTTCGAAACGAGGCTTTCAACTTGAGGTCCAAGGGAACAAACCAATGACTTTCAATTTCACTTCCGCGTCGCTGCTGGGCTTGCTGTTTGCGATCACTTCCGTGGCAGCGGATGACAAACCTGAAAAAGGCTACGAGTTCAAAATCGAGCAGATCAAACCGCAGCCGGCAATGACAATTCGCTTTCGTGTGGCGGATTCGAGCGAAATTAGTGCCAAGTATGGCGAAGCTTTTGGTCAGTTAGTTGGACATATCGCATCCGAGGGAGGGCAAATCGCCGGAGCACCGTTTGGCCGTTATCACTCCTTCACCAAGGACGGGATCGAAATCGAAGCCGGAATACCCGTCGCCAAAATCGTTGAAGAGAAGGGCAACATCAAACCGACCGAATTACCCGGAGGCAATGCGATCACCACCATCCACATGGGCGGTTACAAGGAACTTGGCAACGCCCACAACGCGATGCAAAGATGGGTTAAGGAACAAGGACACAAGACGACTGGCGGCCCTTGGGAGTATTATCTGACCGATCCTGGACAAGAGCCGGATTCCAGCAAATGGCGGACGAAGCTAATCCAGCTCATCGCGAACAAGGGCAAAGGTCAGGCCGAGTAACGGACGACTACGCCGGTTTGAAATACAATGGTGGGATATAGATCTCGCGAATGTCGTTTTCGCCGGCTGTGATCGTTACCTCGAATTCGCCGCGCTTCCACTGTTGTTTAATCATTCCCACCGTGACTTCCCCGTGTAGATAGCCGTTGCGTTCATGCCAGGTGCGAAACGTCCAATCGCCTACCGGCAGATCCTTGATCTCGAACCTGCCGTTGGCATCCGTCACCGCGAAATAGGGATGGTCTTGAACGAAGAGATGCCCCTGAACCCAAGGGTAAATCGAACTGGATACTTTCACGGGAATACGCTCGGCCTTGGAAAACGACAATGGTGTGTTGAAACGCGTGCCCGCGGGAACGAGCACGTTGTACGGTCTATTGATGATGGAGTCGATTTTGAAATTGGTTGCAACCGTGTCGTCGTTAACTAATTGCAACGATTGAGTTGTCCGCAGCAAAACGGCTCTCGGCTTGAAGCTCCTTGGAGTGACATTGATCTCGACCTCGGCTTCAGACGAGTCTTCGAAAGACGGATGGATCGGCGGAAGAGGTGCGTTCCGATCGCGGGACAGCCAGATGACTACATTGGCAACACCTCGGTTTTTTTCATGGACCATCAACGTCTGGTCAAGTAACGGTTCCGCCGCAAAGGCTTCCGCGCGGCGAATAGGAACGAGTGGTTCGCGTACAGGAGGCTTACCATCATAAAGGAAACGCCCTTCTAAACTGCCCCATTTGGATGCGTCGATTTGAATTTCGTCCGCTAGAAGAGTCGTCGCTATCAATAGGACGAAGTACGACGCCGTGATCCGATGCATTCGTCTAGACTCCTAGTTTGACATTCTGCCTTATTGTAGCGAATAGACGTGTGTTTGGCGTAACAAATTCGTAACGCCTGATTTAATCCAGCCATCGCCACATCTTCGCGAACAATGCAACTAAACCGATCATCGCCAGCAGCGATCTTAGATGATCCAGCGGGGTAGTGCCAATAAGCGATTCCCAGGTGTGTTTTCGGGTTGGTGCTTGTGGATTCGCCGGAGTATGGTTGAGCGACGGGGTTGTTGCAGGTAGCGGGGCCACATTTACTTGATGCTCACCACCAGTGGCCAGGTCCGATCGCGTTTCCGGGACCGATGCAATTTGGGGCGGCGTGGCGGGTTCTGTTTCGACTGCGGCGATTAGTTCTTTCTCCGGATCGGGTGTGTTTCTGATCACAGAAGTGAGGAATTGCGAAACGCGTCCCGCGTAGCTGCCAGCGGTCGTCCCCTCGCCTGCGCCGAACAGAACACCGGCCAACTCTCCATGCTCGTTGAAGATTGGCCCACCGGAATCTCCTTGCCGCGCTTCTCCCGTCAATTCGACCATTTCAAATGGCAAATCCATCCCAGGGCTAACATATTGTGTGCAACGTCCGATCAACTCTCGGTAACGGCCGGAACCATAACCTGCGATTTTCAGGAGGTCGTTGCGCTGAGGTGTATCGCGGGCGATTTTGACGGGCGATGCGTTTGGTTTCCAAATCAACAGCGCCGCCAAGTCCCAATCCTTGTCCGTATCTAGAACCCGTGCCCCGGATTGAAAGCCATCAGGAAATGTCACGGTCACCGAATCGGCGGCTTCACTGACAACGTGCCAATTGGTGACGACCAAGCCATACTCGCCTTCGACCGCGATCAGCGTTCCCGATCCGTATGCGACCCCATCACGTTCTGGTGTGATGATACGGCAAACGGCTGGATGAGGGGTGACGTCAGATCGTGCTGCAATCGCCGGCTGCCGTCGTTGCGTTGGCGCAGCCCCCTGCCACTGTGCAACGCCGTCGGCGGGGAGCACCAAAAAAGCCGTGACAAAGATGATGGAGCGAACAGAACGCATGATGTGTGTGACCAGGAGACGTATCGTCTTTATCGGCCGTCACGCTGGCACACTCCAAGCGTGTAAGTTTCGCCGATATTAGTCGCCCAGATAGAACAGGGCTCAAGATTGCGCGCTTCCGAAAAGCTGGCTAATCGACTGATCTTTGTGAATGCGTTTAATCGCTTCCGCCAACAGCGGGGCAACGGTCAGAACTTTGATCTTGTCGGAATGTTCATCCCAGGCGGTATGATAAATAATGCCTGTCCTTTTACCACCCTGCAACACACGTTGCCGCGCCA
>CAYFJO010000678.1:0-4881 GCA_964343305.1 uncultured Pirellulaceae bacterium
TCCGGATGTGCTCGCACCGGAGAAGGTCTCTGGTCGCACTCCTTTCCCTCCGCCATTTCCTTTTCAGCGTCAATTCTCCGTTCCCCCTTCCCCGGCCAAAAACCCCAAGGTTCTCGCGGTTTTGCGGCCATAGCTGTGTACTGCCAGACCCCTCCAAAACCCGCATTTTGACCGTTTTTCGTCTCTCTTGGCCCCTACTCTCTGATAGCTGTGTACTTTTGCCAAAGGTACGCGTTTCTGTGTACTTCCATAATAATCAATAAAATCAATGCATTACAAGAATAGCCAATGCGTACCGTTTTGAAAGAAAACTGCCTAGCGGAGAAACCTGGAATCAAAACAGGCCATTGTAAAATAAGAGTTTTTCGAGTTTTTATGTTCACAATCAGCCCTGAGCATAACCCGTAAAACTGAACCTCGGAGGCTTGGATCCGTCCATGGCGCTTTAGATGACCCGCACCCCGTCCCGCAGTTTCCTCCCCTGGAGATTGTCCGACGACTGCCGAGAGGCACGTTCGGGCAGGTTACGACTGCGCATTGTCCGTGATTCACGTTAAAGATTTCGGTTCTCATTTCTGCCAAACCGGCTATTTGCCGGCTCCATTATGAGCGAGTACCGAAATAACTAGAGTAGGGCGCTTTCTTCTTGCTCGTTCTCTGGGTTCATAACTGCACAGCGAATCCCGTTGTTGCCCGCTATCATCATCAACGCCGGCGCATCCTCCAATAGCGTTAGCGCCTTCATCCTTTGCAGAAACTCCCGGTCGTCAGCACTCAGATTTGATTCGTGGTATTCGGGATGAGAGTGCCATTCACCGACATATCCCAAGTTTTCCAACGTTATTGTGCTCAATTCTTTCATCGCCTGATCGAGGCCCACGATGCCTCGCACAAACCTTGATCTCGTCTGGACGCTGTCGGGAGGTGGACCCAAATATCCGGCTACGTAAATAATCTTTCGATCACGATCCCAGGCGCCAACCAAAACGCCTCCCGTCTCAAACTTGCCCGCACCCTTTTGTTCAACCTGCAAGGCTTCGAGAACGTCCGCCTGGCACCGGATTTCCCACCCATGCAGTTTGGCAATCCTGCAATCTGTCGCCGGTGATGAAGAATGCTTCTTGACCAGATCCGAGGATTCGTTGCGCCAAACTGAAATTTCAGGCTCAGCTTGCTTGACTATCCGCCGCAATTGCTCTGCCGCCATCCCGACGAGCCTGGCCACCCTACTTTGGGGCATTTGCATGCTCGGTTCACGGCAAGCCGTACCGTGAACGACACCGGTTGCCGGCAGAGCAAGGTGCCCGGCCAAAGCTTTCTCAGTAATCAATGCCGAATAGTAGGCGATCTCGCAGTCATCCAGACGGACGCTTTGCTCTGCCCCTTCCCACAACAACACCAAATCGGTCCCGGCCGGGTTGAAGAACAGCGAAACGACCGGCCCCTTGCGGGGAGCATCAATCGCAAGGAATCTCGAAACGGCGACCGAAGCGGACGTATCGAGCACAACATCCGCCTCCTCGAAGGCTGAATCTAATTTTTCCTGCTGGTCCTCGGGAAACAATACATCACATACTATAGGTCGCGCGAATGCCGGGTCATCCAGCAGCCGGCAAAGTTGGAACGACAATGCAGACGCCTTGTACCTGCCAACACAAAAGAACGGTAATGCGTGACGAGCCAGGTTGTGGGGCATTAGGCGGTCATCGTCGACGAGCGTCCAGCGGCCAAATCCTTCCTGCGCTAATGTCATGGCCAGCTGCGACCCTAAGGCGCCCGCACCAATCTGAATGAATTTTGTTGTGTCCGGAGTTTGCCCGGAGGCATCCGCCGCAGCATTTCTGGAAAAGCCGCTGCGAACATCCCCCATTTCTAGTGGGATCTGATTCAGAGAGCCTTGCGGAGCCTCTCCGATTAGGGATGCCCAACGCCCGGTCTCTGGGTCGATTTCAACGAGTCCCAAAGCGCGACCGACTTCACCCGCTGCGCTCGATATCCAGAACGCCCGCTTTGAGACAACTTCGGCACCGGCGCCAGGTTCCCGCTCTAGCGGTGTTACCAATAGGATCAGCAGCGGTTGATGCAACAAATCCGGTTTATCGGCGACCCATTGCGGTAGTTTCTGCTTGAGCACATCAATGAGGTTAACACCGAATTCTTCATCAAATTCCTGAAGTTCCTCCAAATTTGCCGGAGCAAACCGAAGCCGGCCGTGAGGTCGTGGCTGGGAACGAAGGACAACCGCACCCGAAAGGGCTCCATTCTGGTCATGTGCGTCTGCGGCGGCACGCAGCCGGAGAACGCCTAATTCATCCCCGCCCCGCTCAAAGCGTTCGACAATAACTTCTCCATCAAACTCTTCTTCCAGCAGGCGATCCGGAACAATAAGGGTGAACCCGATACCGCCAAACAAAATCGGATCGAGGGGCTGGCCTTCGCCGTGCAGTTCGCCATACGCATTTTTCTCGAACCACCACCGGACCCGTTCGATGAACCCCAGGGCCGTCCAACTGCGCTTTGTCTCTACCGCAGGCTCATCATACAGGCAGAAAGTCCTTGGCGTATGCTTGTCCACGGCATTCAAATGAGGAAGATCGGGAAAATCCGGGCGTAGTGAAATGGGCCCCGGCAACAAATCGCCCTTACAGATTATTGCGATCCGTTCGCGTCTCTTAATGTCGTTGACCGGAGGAACCTGTCCCAACGACACTTCCACCTCCAGCACGACGGCCTCCCGGCCGTCCGGACTTTTCCGGATTTCGGCCAAGGACGCACCGGCATACTCAGGCGACAATGCGAGGCGGACGATTTTTCTGGCCGACTTCAGCTGGAGATCGTGACCCTCGATGACCTCACCGAAGTTCTGGTCCAGCCAATTCCCCAAATCTACCACCGTCCGGCCCGAGGTGACGTGCTCCCTGTTATGACACCGAATCCTCCTGCTCCGGCAATCTTTTTGATTGCGCCTTTGGATCCTATTTCAATGATGATCGGCTTCGGATTCTTCTCGGACGGTTCAGACATGGTGACCAGGAACTGGCCGTCCTTTGGACCGGTAACGTCATCCTTGTAGTAGTTGGCCGCTTCGTGGTGGGGCGGCTGGTCGTCCTTGTCCTTGTCCGTCCCTTTCTCCGGGATGGGATCGCTCGGCGAGACGATGATGCACCTGTCCGCGCCCTGTTCCTCACACAGCCACTTAACTTGATCAACGGGTGGCGTCTTGTCCGGGCTGATCTTCGTCGATTTTTCCGGGCCGATCGCCGTGTAGCTGCAATGATGCGGCAGCTTGTAAACATCCCAATGGAGCCGGTCGTCGTTCTTTTTGGACCGCGTGATATAGACCACTTCGACCCAGGTTTCATGCTTTGCGTCCCCCGTCATCAAAACGTCCGTGTCAACACCTTCGGCCCGGAACCGCGCCTGGAAGACAAGACAGTCGCCGTTTCGGTCTTCAATGCCGCCATCGTCGAGCCGCTTGGCGTGCGGCGAATGGATGAAGAACCCGACGCCGCCGGCGTCCGTCTTCTTGAACCCGGGGACCAGCTGACCCGCATCGGTAATCAGGCGTTTGCGATCTTCCAGGGCGATTCCCTGTTTCTTGAGCCATTCCTCAAGCCGTTCCGGCCGGGAGAAGACCCTGATTCCTTTGCCCTCTATCAAGCGGTGCCGGGCCTCTTTCTGGAGGACCTTGGCCTCGTCGTACTCAACGTCATCCTCAGTTATGACGGCCGCAGGCACCCACATCTCGTTCATCTTGATGCGGTCGTCACCCTGGTATTTCTTGGCGTGTTCCAGCCAGAAGAACTCCGTCGACCCCTGGATGTGGTCCTTGTCCAGATGGGTGAACGCGACGACGTTGAAGCAGTCGCGGTCCGCCTCTTCCAGGTTTTCCTGCAAGAGTTTCGGAAGGTCTGCCCGCTTGTCCTCGTCGTCATCACTGCGGGTTGCCGCGTAATCGACCAGCATTTTCCGCCCGTCCGCCAGATCAATGCGGCAGGTGTCGGCATTGCCGAGATTGTAGAATGTTAGTGTAGGCATTCTGATGCGCCTCCCACCCCAAAATTAAACTTTGGGTTTACATAGCCCGATCCGGGCGGTGTGCAAGGGCAAATCACAACATAAATTGCCTCAATCGAGTTTTTCCACAAGATGTGGGGAGTGCTCAGCGATCACAGCTTGCGTAAGCTGTTCTCCCCGCTTGCTTAATTTGTCGATCCAAGCGTCGGTCATCGCGAAAAAATCTATCGGATATCCGGCCCGAAATGGAGCAGCGTGCGGCGACACACCGGTGAGCGCCAGCTGGCGCGCCTCGCCAGGGCGCAGGCGCTGGCGACGAAGGCATCGGTCAATACGCGTGTAAAATCGTCGAATTAATCGCGTCTGCATGATACCTTGCTCCTATGCCCACGCCGATTACCGCCGCGATGCTTTATGCCCTGATCGCTTGCCTGCACCGGGTAATGATGGATTTGTACAGCGACCCGGCGGGGCAGAACGAACCGAGCCCGTTCGTCGAGCCGCTCTGGCGCCACGGCACGCTTTACGAGCGCGAGGCGATTTCACGCCTCGAGATTCCTTTCGCCGATCTCTCGCAATACGCCGGCGAGGAAAAGGAGCGGCGCACGATCACTCGATTAAAACGTTGGCCAGGTATCTCGGGTTTCGCTGGCGCGATACGTACCTCTCGGGCGCGACATCGATTGAATGGTTCGACAAATGGGTCGAGACCGGCGATCCGGCAGCGGATCCTCGAGTACAACGAGGACGACTGCAAGGCGACGCGCGTCTTGAAGGACGCAATTGGGAAGCCTCCGCTTTCGCACGATAGCGTCCCGGTCGATTCGTAACACGCAGGCTGCAATGGATCGTCTCTTACGATTT
>CAYFJO010000679.1:0-4879 GCA_964343305.1 uncultured Pirellulaceae bacterium
ACCCAGTTGAGAAGAGAAGAAGTTATGCTGGAGCATATACTCGTTTCGTCGTTTGCCAAAACCCTGCGCGCTAGGGTTTCTTGTAGTGCAATCAGATGGCGGCCAGGCGTTCATCACTAGTAACGGGGGTTGCGGTAAGCCAAAGTGATGCCTTTCTTGGTCGCACCGTCTTTGTCTACGTCGATTGCCTTGGGTCTCTGCCCATGCGGTATGCCGCGGCCAGTAGAAAATGTCCTCGTTTAACGCTGAGCCGACAGGCGACGGCACACGAATAGCCGTCGCCTGCCGGCTCGGCGGTTCTTCATAATGTGTGGGAATCACGAATGAAATCATGCCGAGTTATTGAGCGTCGCGTAAATGGCCACTTTCGACGGGCCGTTACTTGACAGTGGCTCGATGCATGTTCTTGACCGGCTTACTCAATAGTTTCAGGATTAACCGCGGAAAGAAACGACTCATGAACCGCAATTGGCCCGACTGGCCGGGGCGTATCTCAAACTGGTCTTTTGAGAGTGCCTTAATAAAGGTCGCGACCATCTTGTCGGCTTTCATCACCGAGATCCCTTTCATGTCTGACTCATCAAATTCACTTAACAGATCCGTTTCCGTAGCAGGCGGCATCAATTCGAACACCTTGATGGTTGTGTTGGAAAGTTGAATGCGCAGTGATTGGGTGTAGGAATGTAAAGCGGCTTTGCTGGCGCAATAGACCGCTGAAATGGGCAGGGGCATAAAGGCCAATCCTGACGAAACGTTTACGATTGCTGGAGCGTTGACCTTTGTAAGATGAGGCAAAAAGGCATCTACCATTTGAATGGGAGCTTTCAGGTTGATGTCGATCTCGCGAGTAAGCTCATCAAATTGCATGTCATGGTTCTGAAGATTCACCGTCCACATGATTCCTGCGTTGTTGATGACGAGATTTGTTTCGGGGAATTCTGCACACACTTTCTCGGCGAGACTTTCTATTTGGGCAGGGTCCCCCACGTCGCTTTGAATGGTGACAAGATTGTCGATTTCTGCCGCGGCTTCGGCTAAAGCTTTTTCATTTCTACCCGTAACGATTACTTGGTTGCCTGCGTTGACAAACTGTCGGGCCATCTCCAGCCCAATTCCTCTTGAGCCCCCGGTGATTAGAACTGTATTTCCACTCAATTTCATGTTTCTCATCTTTCAGAAGTCAGGTGTTTATGGATATACAATACATTGTATCAGTGTGTGTAAAACCCAACACTAAACCTTTCACCGTTGTTTGTAGTCGCCCCCGTTTAACGGCAAAGGCGCAGACAAATTCGAAATGCAATCACCGCTGTCCGCGGGTTAAACGTCGAAAACCTTCACGGAGATTTACCATGACACTGAGGCGGTTTTTAAGCCTACTAGGCGCCCTTGCCCTGATTGCAGCCCAGAGAGCGTACCCTGACGATCGGCCCACCGCTGCTGCACGTCGAGTTGCCATGGAGATTCGTCGTGAAGCGCTTTTGCCTCCCAATGGGCCTGAAGGCCGACCGTTGCCGTTGGTCAGCCACTGGAATCAAGGGACCGTGCGAGGGACGTTCGAGCCGGATCATCAAATCGGCTTGATTCAACAAGGTAGGCATGTTTTGCCGTGGATGAGTTGGCCGCAAGGCAATTCGGATAGCGAGGGATTTCAGAACTACCACGGACGTCTGCTCAAGTACTTTGCCGAGCTGGAGCTGCCAATTTCTATGCGTGGAACGCAGTGGGATGCGATGCTGGTTGGGAAAGCGTATCGCGATGGGCCGCTGGAAAAATGGACAGGTGTGATCGCTCCTGATGGTTCGCGAGTCCGCAAGCTGAGCCCGTTCGGTTCGCTTGGTCCGTGGAAGGATCCGGCGAAAATCTACGTCGCAACGGACGCGATGCGACGCGTGCAAGAAATCTATCCGAATCCGCCACGCGTTTTTTGGGTTTCCAACAACGAGCCCCCGGACTTGCGATGGGCCAAACACGGTCCGCTGGAAACGCAATCCCAACGCTACCTGGAAAAATACGGCAAGGGGCGCTCGGATGAATTCAAACGCCAGGTCGTTGGCCAAGGCTGGATCGAACGCTATCGCGTGATGTTCGACGCCATGCGAGCTTCGCTGGTTAACGAAACTTGGAGGGCAAATGTCCGATTCGTTGGTTACGACGCTTTCGGTCCTGCCCACATGGGTCGTTGGAGCGGCTGGAAAGTTTATTCGCTGGAGTGCGAGCGGTGGACCAGTCCCGATTGGTTCAGTTGGCAAGGCGGCAGTCCTTCGTATTACACCAACAACTGGCACGATAAACGCGACGACCAAGTTTTTTCAACGCAGGTCTCCGCCATGAATTGGGTCTTCATGCTCGATGAGGCATGGAAAACGAGTCCCGATTTCTGGTTCGAGATGTCTACCTGGGACGGTAACGAAGTCAAACAATGGATGGCGGGGCTGGGCATCGAAGACCCTAACCAATTGGTCTCCCGATCCAGCAGCCCGTTGTCACCCGCCGAGCGAAAGAAGCTTGATCCGGCGCACGTTAAAAAGTCGAAGGCGTTGCAGTACATGGCTGCCGGCCAGACATACTCGCCTGAACGTGCTGCGGGTTGGGTTCAGTTTGGGATGTGGCTTGTGCGTCCGCGCGTCGTGCGAGAGTTTCGTGGTCACGCAACGCAACTGGCTCCGATCAAACCGTATTGGATGGAGACCGTGAAAGCTGTCGATCGAGTTTACGCCAACAAAACGCTGACGGAGTTTTGGCGGCACGGTGAACTGGTCGCCAACACGGCTCACGAAAGTCCTTACAACGTTGACGTTCCAAAGCGATACCAAAATCTCAATCGCTGGTTCGCATTGGACACAAACCTTGGTCCACCTCGCCCTTGGAATCTGCAAACCAAGCTACCGGTTTTTGGTTTGGCTTTGAAGCAAGGCGAAAGCGGATCGCGACGTTGGCTGCTCTACGCGCATTCGCCCGTGAAGGATCGCAAGGGTGTCGAAATAATGATTCCCAAATACCAGAGCGTGAAAATCGACGTACCGCGTGCTGGAGCGTTTTACCTCGTCAGCGAACGCGATGGGAGAATCAGTAGTGTTTCCAGCAAAGAATGATTGCCACAAGGCGACGCAGTGCGCATCAGTCCAAGAAGATGCCATCAAGCGCAAAGTGAGCAAATCAACCCACCCCTGTAAAGGTGCCAAACTTCGAGAAATGTAGGACGGATTGCCAATCCCTCCGCTGCTCGCAGTTCGGCTGACAGACGGATTGGCAATCCGTCCTATAATTCGCACCTTTGCAGGGGCGATCTATTTGAAATATCGAGCGTGGCCCGTTTCGAGGGCCTCAAGTCGCTTGGTCTTCTGGAATTCGATCTGCTGTTTCTTCTTAACCGGATCGAATCGATCGTCCTTTTTGGGGATCAAAGCACCCGTTTCTTTCAGCCAGGTGCCGAGCTTCGCGCTTAGTCTCTGGGCGACTTGGGGATGGGCCTCGAGCCGATCGGCTTGCTCACCAATGTCTTCCTCAAGGTTATAAAGCTCGTCGCGTCCATCCTCGTAGTAATGAATCAACTTCCAGCTCGTAGAACGGATAATTGCGCAAGGTTCGCCGCCCTGGTTTCCGTAGTGTGGGTAATGCCAGTAGAGATCGCGTTCGGCCAGCGTACCGCCTTTCAGCAGCGGAACCAGACTCACACCGTCAACATGCTGTTTCGGTTTCGGAGGAATCCCGGCCAGTTCGAGAATGGTCGGATAAAAGTCAGTGCCTGTGACCGGCGTTTCACTGACCGAATCTTTTTTCGTCACACCCGGTGCCTTAATGTAATAAGGCTCGCGTATACCACCTTCCCATTGACGTCCTTTGCCGCCGCGCAAGGGAAGATTCGAAGTTGCGAAGGCATCGCCGGACGAGACACCACCGTTGTCGCCAGTGAAAAAAATCGCCGTCTGGTCGGCTAGTCCCAACTCTTCCAGTTTGCCCATCACCATTCCAACCGCCTGGTCCACGGTCTCCATCATGCCGGCGTAGACCGGATTGTCTTGAACCTGGCGGACTGGCATCGTCCGATCAAACAGAAATCTCGATTTGGCCAGGCCACGGTCCTTGGCCTTCTTGATGTACTTGGCCCGCAATTCGTCGGTGGTCTGAATTGGCGCGTGGACGGCATAAAAGGAGAGGTAGGCAAAGAACTTCTGATCCTTGTTCGCCTCAATAAATTGAACTGTTTCAGACGCCAGACGCAAGGTCAGCGATTCGCCCTTCGGACCGTCTTTCAGTTTCGGATTCTTGTAGGGAGAGAAAAACCCGCCAGGCGGCGAACCGCGATGGTGACCACCCTTGTTGATGTCGAAGCCATGATCCTCGGGAAAGGAACCTTGGCCGCCGAGGTGCCACTTGCCGGCAAAGAACGTTTTGTATCCGGCTTCCTTCATCGCCTCAGCAAGCGAGATGTCCTCATGGGGCAACGAACTTCGGTTGGCGGCGGGAAGAACTCGATCATTTCGATTCCAGCGAGTGCCGGTCGCGGCACCGATCCAGTCGGTGATGCCAATCCGTGGGGGATACTTGCCGAGCATGATGCTTGCGCGAGACGGGCTGCAAACTTCACATGTCGCGTAACCATTTGTGAAACGCATTCCGCCCGAAGCAAGTTTGTCGATGTTTGGCGTTTCATAGAACGTGCTGCCTTCAATGCCGATGTCTTTCTGCCCCAGGTCATCGACGAGGATGAAGACAATGTTCATCGGTTTGGCGTGAAGGGTCGCTCCAGCGAGCAACATCAACAGTCCCGCATATCGAAATCTCATCTTTACCTCCCAAATCAATTCAAAACCAGCGATCTTAGGCGAGCGGCAGATGAGAATTTACCGTAGTGGAATTCGCCAGAATTCCCTTT
>CAYFJO010000680.1:0-4872 GCA_964343305.1 uncultured Pirellulaceae bacterium
CGGACGCTTTTCATCATTACCGATTCGTCGTGGACGACAACCAAGGAATCCTGCTGGTTGACGGTAAGACGTTGCTAAGCAAACCACTCGGCAAACCGGACGCGCCGATAATCAAAGCCAATCGCGCTCTGTTTGGCGACGCGACGAGCAGCGCCGGCGCACAAACCGAGTTGAAAGCCTTTTACTACTCGAACAACCCCCGCGCGAAATCGCCGTTTCATCCTGCGTCGCCGCTACCTGCGAAACTGCGCGAATCGCTCGCGCTTCACTACTCGTTCAGTCGTGGCGGTACACAGGCGGTCGACCTCAGTGGGAACGACAATCATGGAACGATCAAGGGTGCAAAACGAACGCAGAACGGGCGACGAGGCAGCGGGTTGCAGTTCAAGAGTGGTGATTATGTTGAAATTGGCGATCCGAAGAGCCTGAAACTGCGAGCGGTGACGGTTGCGGCGTGGGTACGATTCGACAGCATTGCTGACAACCACTTTAGCATCGCAAAAGGCCAATTAGGGAATTGGGACATTGATTACGTTTTTCAATTCTTTCGTACCAATGGCGCAATCACCACGTACGTAGAAGACGCTGACAACTTTCGAGGCGCGAACCGCAATCAACCCGTGGCTGGCGGGTGGCATCATGTCGCTGCGACTTACGACGGCGATGGCCGCGCGACGCATTACCTCGACGGAAAGTTGATCGGTCACACGAAAAGCCAAGGCAAACTGGGCGAGATCCCCGACCGTTACACGTGGAAAATTGGCGACGGCGGAAAACTTCGGCGTTTCAGCGGAATTGCTGACGAAGTGATGATCTTCAACCGCGCTCTGCAACACCGTGAGATTAATCAGGTTTACAGTTGGGCGGCATCGGACAAGGAAGTTGCGGCGCGGCACAAAACCGAGCCCGCTCGTGCCGTATTTTACGACGCCAGCCGTGGCACGCTGCCGAGCGAACAAGGATTTCGCTTTGTCGATAGCGATCCGGACAACCCACCGATCCAAGTCAAAAATGGTATCCTGCTGCAAGGCCCGACGACGAAAGACGGTTATCAGTACTGGCATGCAAATCACATTCCGCTCGACTTTCGACCCAGCGGCGCAGGTGTCCGTGCCGAATGGAGACTGCGCGTCGCGCGGTCGGATTTCGCCCCGCAGCGCCAGCATGCCGGCTGGACGGCGTCATTCCATGACCAACACGGACACGCGTTTTTGATTTACCTTGCACAGGACAAGATACTGCTGCACGGCGCGGATCCTGATGCGAAACCTGCCGTTGCCAAATTCAACACAACGGACGCGTTTCACCATTACGAGTTCAAAGTTGATGACAATCAGGGCACGTTACAGGTTGATGGTGATCCGCTCTTAATCAAACCTCTTGGCAAGCCAAAATCAGCGAAATCCAGAGCCAGTCGCGTGTACTTCGGCGACTGGAGCGTATCGGCGGGTGGCCAAACCGAGTTGCTCGGCTTCAGCTACGCGGCGGACGCCCGCGCGAAATCGCGGTTTCATCCTGTACCATCTTTGACTGCCGAACAACTGCAAAAGTCGCTGATTCTCCACTATCCGCTCGATCAGCAGCGAAAGGATGGCGCGGTCTCGGACGAGAGCGATCGCGGAAATAATGCCACGGCGCACGTCAAGTCGGAGTTGACCGACGGTGTCCTCGGAAAGGCAGTTCAGTTCAACGGCAAAGGCGAATACATTACGCGGGACTACGACCCGAAAGGCGGACTTCATCCGACCGATACGCCGTTTACGGTCTCCGCGTGGTTCAACACATCCAGTTCTTCGCCGATAGAGCAAACGATTGTTTCAACACACTATGCGGGACTCGGCCGCGACGGCTACATGCTCTCGCTGGACAATACGGAGAACAACAAAAACAAACTGCGGTTCATGCTGGTGGCCGGCAAGTCGTTCTATCTGTACTCCAGGCAACCGTGTGACGATGGTCGCTGGCATCACGCCGCCGCAGTTTGGAACGGACGCACCGCATCCCTGTATCTGGACGGAGAGTTGCAAGATTCGGTTGAAACGGCGGGCGCAATTTCGTATCCAAATCGAGTCCCTTTCGTGATCGGCCATTGCAAGAACCGCGGCGTCGCGCCTCATCACGACGAGAGTTTCTATTTCAAAGGCGCGATCGACGACGTGCGGTTTTACACGGCGGCACTGCCAGTTGCTTCGATACTGGAGTTGTATGAGCAACGGAACAATTCCACGAAGGGACTCGATTCGTCGCCATCACGCGAAGCCCTGCCGCGGCCAATTCTGCACAACACGTTTGATTCGCGCGATGCGATTCTCAAGAGCAAGATCGGCCCGCCTGGTGCGTACAAAGGGGGCGGTAAGTTTGTCGAAGGCAAAGTCGGCCGCGCGCTGATGCTGCGGTTCGATGAAGACGATCGCGTCTCGTTTCCCAAGGAGATCATCAACGCAAAATCCGGCACGCTGATGTTTTGGGCGAAGTTGATCGACTTCCCCGAGTTGCTCTCACCAGGTCAGAATCCCGCGCTGGTGCAAATTCACGACGGCCACAGCACGTTCGGCATTCACCTGAACGGCAACGACGGCTACAACAATCGCGGACTGTGCGGCTGGGCTGGTAAAGGCGGTCACTGCGGTAAGCACTTCCAATGGGCCGCCACGACTTACGAATGGGGCTTGGGAAAGGGGCGCGCCGCCGACTGGCATCACTACGCGTTGGTTTGGAATGAGGACGGCCTGTCCGGTGTGGCCGACGGAACCAAGCGTTTCGCGGTGTTTCTCGATGGTGAGCCGGTCACTGAATCTTGGCGTGGCGACGGCCGGCCGGAACTCGTGCCGCTTGTTGGCGGTGAATTGGAGTTACTCCCTGATTTTTCCTCAAACCTGAAACAAGGAAGCATCATCTTTGACGAACTAGAAGCCTTCGACCGTGCGTTGACAACTAACCAGATCGCGTCCATTGCTCTAAATCTGGCAAAGCCGCACGAAGGCCCCTATGAAGTGATCGACGTCTGGGGCTGGACAAGAGGTCGCGAAGGCTATGATCCAGCGCTTCCTGGCTTTCACATCACCTCGAAGGGTCCGATTGGCTTTATTGTATTGCGGTCGCGAAACAAGACTCCGCCTGAAAAACTAGTGCTTGCCATCGACAGCCAAACGGGAACCGGCAACTTCGCGCTGTGGAACGATGACATCACGTTAGTCGTTTCCGAAAAGACTACCGCTGTCTACGGCCCCAAACCGGAGCACAAGAGCATGGGAACGGTAAATACTGAACGCTACTTTAAGATCGAACATGAAGGCCGAGTGGCGCGCTTCACACTCATGCCCGAAGCGATGAAACTTCTGGCGAAGCGATGCACGATTCGATGGGGAGTGTGGCGATGATCTCTGTGCGAATGAGCTGACAAGCAACACAGCCAAACCGACGGCGTTTTCAATCCAACCTTGACGCCAATGCGGTAGCAAGAAAGACAGATCCAAAGATGTTCAGCCAAAACCGAGAAGTATTCAACTATCGCTCTCGTCGTTTTCTCGTAGTGTGTGCCAGTGTGATTGTTTTTGCCTGTCATTTTGCAACTGAGCGATGTGCCGTTGCCGACGAGGCCGCTGCAAAAGTATTTCGATCTCTTTGCCAGAAGGCTGCCAGCCACAAAGCTATTTCGATGGCGATCGAAACGACTTTCGTCGTCCGTCAGGATGGGAAAGACCGAGAATTTAAAGATGCTTGCAACGTCTACATCGATCGAAAGAATGACGTGATCGTCGCGTTCAAAAATAACAAGCAAGTTCGGGTCGAAAAGGATCGTATCCTTCATTGGAACAACCTCGACGACGGTGAGATTTCAGGCGAGTGGATCAAATCCTTTAATTCGGGCGGCAAACTTCGGGAAGAAGTGGCGATGATGTTGCAATCGCTTGTCTGGGTCATCGACGCCATCGACGGCGGCGCCTACATGGAAGAGAACTTCGACGTGACAAGTGTCGAACAGAGTGATGATGCAAGCACGTTCACGCTGGAATACGCCAAGTCGCCAAAGCACGAGTATCTCAAGAAGATCATCGAACTGGGCTCCACGCAGACGGCCAAACTGACAATGGACAAAGAGACGGGACTCCCCAAGTCCGCAAAAGTTGTGCAGCATTTAGGCTCCGAGCGTGAAACGACGTTGACCGTTCAATCGACGGAATTCACCGTGCCGCGCGATGTGTTCGATATTCCCAAAAAGGTAGAGCAGGAAGTCGCAAAGCAAAAAGCGGCAGGACATGAAGAATAAATCGCCCCTGTGAGGTCCTTTCCAGACACACGTGATTGAGATACCAAAAAAGGGAAAGACAAAGCCAGTTGGGCGCGTGCGGTTGCTATTTCCGGCTGCGTGCGTCGTGTGCTGTTAATTGCCGGTTGTTGCGTTCTGCTGTCTTTATGCTGCTTCGGCCGAGCAAAGTATCGAGTCTATTGTAACCGCGGCAGCCAGATGACTTAAGGTTCACCGTTTTTTGGTGTTCAGCGATGCTCACCGTCGGCTCCGCCACCGATCCGTTGGCGATCGCGAGGGGTATCCCATAAACTGTCTTTGTCGTGTTCAGGCGTCGATTTACTTCTTTGAAACTGAAATCACACCGTGCAAATCAAACGCTTGTGGATGCAGACCGCTCCGCTGATCTTGTCGCTTAAACTAGCGAAAAAGGCGATGGGCATCAATTGATTCCCGAAGTCTTGCGGCTCCGGCTACGACTGAAGGCACACCTGGTTACTCACGACTGACATCAAACGTCCAAACGTTGCCCGTCACCACCGCATCTTCTTGAGTGACCGTATCCACGCGCCAATAGTAGGTCGCCCCTGGTGTCCAGCCGGAGTTGGGGACGCAGATGTTGT
>CAYFJO010000681.1:0-4844 GCA_964343305.1 uncultured Pirellulaceae bacterium
CCGTTCCACAATTCTTCCCGACTTGCGATTCGGCGTCGGTTGGAACAAGCACGATGGTCAGTTACAAGAAACCCAAGGCGGCGTTTCGCAAGTTAGTCGCAACTCGTTGTTTGTCGGCGGTGGTGCTGGCTTGGGCAACGTGCCGCTTCCAGGTGGAGCAGGTGGTCCACCGCGGCTGTTCGTCAATCTGTCCTTGGCCGACGCGATCTTCGAACCGATGGTGGCGCAGCGAAAACTGGCCGCCGAACACTGCGCCGAATCCGCCACGATGAACGATTCGTTGAAAGAGATCGCCACGGCGTACATCAACCTCGTCCAGTCTCACGGCAAGCTGGCCTACACCGACGAGATTCTCCGCAAGTCGGACGAGATGGTCCAAGCGACCGCCGTGTTCGCTCAACAAGGTGCCGGGACGCAAGCGGCCGTCGACCTGGCCAGAACGGAACAAGCGTTCTGGCAACAAATGACACAAGACGCTGATCGTGAGACGCGTGCCCGCAGTGCGGAACTGGCCCGGCTGCTGCGAGTTGATCCGCGGACCCGAATGATCCCGGCCGATGTCCAAGCGGTCGCCGTTCACTTGATCGATCCCAACACGCCCACCGACCAACTGCTGTCGTGGGGCATGTCCGCCCGCCCCGAATTGTCACAAACACAAGCCTTGGTCGACGGATCGATGCAACGCCTCCGCCAAGAGCGCCTGCGACCGTGGCTGCCCAACGTCCAAGCCGGAGCGAGCGCCGGCAGATTCGGCGGCGGCTCAGAATCTACCTTCGCCAACCAAGGCCCGCGCAGCGACGTGGATGCCCTGGCCGTTTGGCAACTGGAAAACCTCGGCTTCGGAACTCTCGCCCGGCAGCGAGCCACGGCCAGCCAGCTTCGCCAATCCGAAATGGCCGCCGTGTGGGTCAAGGACCAAGTCGCGGCGGAAATCGTCACCGCCTCGAACAACGTCAAGAGCTACCAGCGTCAAATCGAAGCCGCCCGCAACAGCGTAGCGACGGCCCGCGAAAGCTACGACAAAAACTACAACCGCATCCGCAACGGCGTGGGCATCCCGATCGAACTGATCCAAGCCAACCGCGCCTTGGCCACGGCTTTGAAGACCTACAACGAATCCGTCGCCAATTACAATCGCTCGCAAGTCGAACTATTGCGGTCTATCGGCCAACCGCCGTCGCCAATCCCAGCCACCCGACATTGAAGACGGATTGTGAGTTCTGGTAGTCTACGTCATGCGTCGCAAACGGACAAGAAACGGGGTCGGGTCTCATTTATTGCATTTGAGCGTACGATTTGTTAGCATCCGTCCATGCCACGACGACATCGCAACGCAACAGGCGGTTACGTGTACCACGTGCTGAACCGTGCCGTGGGCCGTGCAACGATCTTTGAAACCACCAACGACTATGCTGCCTTTGAGAAAGTGCTGGAAGAAGCCCGCGAGCAGGTGGAAATGCGTCTACTCGCTTTTTGCATCATGCCAAATCATTGGCACTTAGTTTTGTGGTCCATCGAAGATGGCGATCTTTCCCAGTACATGCGGTGGCTGACCAATACGCACACGCGGCGTTGGCACTTGGCGCACGACACGGTCGGAACGGGCCCTTTATACCAAGGAAGGTTTAAGTCGTTTCCCATCGAAGAAGACGAACATTTCACGACGGTTTGTCGATACGTGGAACGCAATGCGCTGCGTGCCGATCTGGTTGGCCGCGCCGAGGATTGGCGCTGGTCGAGTTTGTGGCATCGCAAGAACCGCAGTCGAAGCGTCACGATGGCCCCATGGCCTGTGTCACGCGGGCGGAAGTGGAGCAAGTATGTCAATGACGCCGAAGCCGAAGCAGAGTTGAAAGCCCTACGTCGATCCGTTCAGCGAGGGGCACCGTTTGGCACAACTGACTGGCAAAAGCGGACCGCAAAGCGTCTTGGGTTGGAGTCCTCATTGCGTGATCCCGGCCGCCCACGCAAAAGAGCTTCATCCAAAAAGTAGGGTAGGTGTTAAAAACGAGACCCGACCGCGTTTCCCGGGCCAATTGAATATCTCCGGTATCGAGGTGCCAAGGAAACAGCTTAGGAGCGACAAAATTGTTGAATATTGTTTTGGCCGCGATGTCATTGGCCAATTTCATTATCGTAGTATTGACGGTGGCTTGGATATCCCGGCAACAGCACAAAAGTGTTTGGGTTGTTTGCACAGTAGTTGCTGCGTCTATTGGCGGTGTATTCGGGTCCCAGAACGAAGCTTTCATAAGGCACTCCCCAAGACCAGGGGCCACGCGGGCTGGGTTTCCTGTGCCTGTTTCAATTCAAATGATGGATGATGGTCGAGTAGTCGATTATATCCAAGGTCCAGGCAAGATCATGGCAAGGTGTCTGAACGGCCTTTTTATGGCATTTGTTTTCGTAACGCCGATCTCAGTTGCAGCCTTCTCGTACGCATTGTGCAAGAAAAAGCGATCCGAGCGATAAGCAAACGTTGGTAGAACCTGTTGAGCATATGAACGAATCTAACCCGTATCGTTCCCCGTTGTCCTAAGCGGTCTGCGGCAGGGACCGCATTTCCAGACTACTTCAAAAAAGTCATGCAGCATGGAGCCGATATCGAGTTGCTCGACTCACGCAAGAATGAGACACTGCTGCACGCCATCATCAAAGCTGGTGTGCGTGATAAAAAGGAACGTATTCAGTTATTTCTTGGACAACGGAAAGGACGGAAACGGGGACGGAAACGGGGGGACGGAAACGGGGTCGGGTCTCATTTATGAAAATGAGACCCGACCCCGTTTCTTCCCCCCATGGCGACGATCCTCCGTTGGCTGGCTTTCCAAACGCTAACACGAGATTGCCGCAAAACAGAATTAACGAAAACGTCTGGTTCATTATTACCGGAGATCTCCCATGAATTTATCGCGCCGAACTAGAATACTGGGCGTACAACTTGTAGCGATATCTTTTTTCACCTTATTCCTTCAATGTACAAGGGGCGCGCCGCCAGGTCCGCCGCGAGAAATAGTTGGAGCCGAGGAGTGGGAAAAGACGGGTAAGTACTTGGACAGCTACTGGCTAGGTGTTGGTGACAAAACAGGATGGGTATATGTGTTTCCGTGCTGGAAACGCAACAAAGTTAAATTCCGTGTTAGGAAGGACTATGAAATAGAAAACGTTTTAAGATTCGAAATCTATCATTCGTACGCTGGTCTCGGTATGGGGACTTCGTTACGCTCTCATTTTCCCATGCTGTTGAAAGTAAGAGACGGCGATGTATTTCCGCTCTTTCAGCACGTCTATCGCATCGATTACAACCGCGTGGCCAAATTGACACGAGTCACTGATCAAATTCCAGAGGAGTTCCGGCCGGCGAATATGTCTCGCACTTTTTCAACCGTCGAAATCGGTCCCACGGTATTCAGCGAAGGAACCAGACAATTTCAGGAGTACGATATGGTAAAGCTCCTGTCGTTTAATGGGGGAATGAAGCCAGTCGCTAAATTCGAGTTGGTTCCGTATGTCGTGAGAAGCACAGATCCCGCAAAACGCAAACGGCTTAGCTTTGCTGCCAGCAAAGGAGACATCATATCCACCAGAGGCCACGAATATGAAGTGCTCAATGTTGTTCCCACGCAAACCATCAAAGGCGTGGGGCGACTCGTCGGCTGGATCGAACTTAGCGGCGATCCTGTTGACAAAGAAAAGAAGGGTGCAGAACGTACGGTCTCCCCTGAGGAATCCGGGATAAGGGATCCGGAATAAGGCGGAATAAGGGGACATTCTGACTTTGCGCAACCAACCGGAGCATCGCATAGTGAGCAAGCTGACTTGGTTGGCATCCTATCCGAAGTCGGGCAACACTTGGACGCGGGCATTTTTGGCGGCGTATCATTTTCAATTGGCGGGGACAGACGTTCTTCAGCGGGCGCTGGAGATGACGCAGTCGGAGAGTCGGCGGGAGGAGTTTGTTCGGGTCGCGAATAAGCCGGAAGGTGATTTCAATGAACAGAAAATCGACTCACTTCGTGGCGCGGTGCAAGAGCGGTTGATGCGAGTCGTTCGCCCTTATCAACTCATCAAGACGCACAACGCGCGCATCATGCGCAACGGCTTCCCGTTGATTTGCCGTGAGCACACTCGCGGGGCGGTTTACCTTGTGCGGAATCCTTTGGATGTCGTCGATTCGTATGCGGACCATGCTAATTTGACGATCGACGGGGCCATTGATTTGATGAGTGATCCGGCACATCAAATCGGCAATCCTCAGTCCGGTCTCGTCACGCAGTATCTGCATACTTCGAGTGAGCACGTCTTGTCGTGGACGCAGCACCAGGCATTTCCTGTTCATCTGGTGCGTTACGAGGATTTACAGTCGTCACCGGTCGACACATTCCGCGGGCTGATTCAGTTCTTGGGCTGGGAGTTGGATGAAAATCGCTTGCGGCGGGCCATCGAGAATTCGTCGTTCGACTCGCTGCGGCAAACGGAAGAAAGTCGAGGATTTGCAGAGCAGAGTGGCGTTGCCAAAAGTGGCCGTTTCTTTCGGCAAGGGAAGGCTGGGCGATGGCGCGAGGTGTTGACTTGGGACCAGGTGCGGCGAATTGTTGATCACCACGGCGAAGTGATGGAGCAGCTTGGATTTGAGACTTCGCTGGAGAAGTTGAAATCTCCTGTTGGAAATTCCAGTGTTGGGATCGATGCCGGGGTTGGAGACCTGCGGTCGAGTGAGTGGCTCGGTCGGGAGACCGGCCACAGCAGTTGTGCCGATGTCGTGCCGGTCGGTCAACTGCTGCAATCCGCCCTTGATCGGCATCAGGTCGGCAACCTTTCCGAGGCCAAGGCGTTGTATGTGG
>CAYFJO010000682.1:0-4841 GCA_964343305.1 uncultured Pirellulaceae bacterium
GTTGCCGCCGACGCGAATTGGGCGGATGATGTGTCCGGCGCTTAGCAATCGCCAAAGTGTTCGGGTTGAGATGTTCATGAGTTCGGCGAATTGATCCGCGGTAATCAAAAGTGGTTCACTCACGGACTGTGTATTTGTGTTACCGTTCATCTTGGATTTGCTTTTCGTTTAAGGCATGAAAACGAAAGGCCGCTGGCGAGCGGACCATGACGTTGTCGAAGCGCTGCCAGCGGCATTACGAATGGTTAGAACGGCAATTCGATTTCCTCTTCGTTCGCCCTGTCTTCAGTGGAACGCAAACTGAGGGTAAATTCCAACCAATACGCATCGTTGCTGCGGTCACCCAGCCGCACATGAATGATGCCTGGCTCAAATTCCGTCGCCGTTCCGTACATCGTGTCGGGATTGCTCATTTCTCGCCGGCCGGTGAAATAGCCGATTTGATGTTCGTAAGGCTCTTGTTCGAGCAGCTCGGTGTTATGGGGCTTGTCGTTAGACATGATCGATCGTCCTCAAAATGAAAAGTTGATTGTTGGTTAGTAGGTTAAGGATCGTGTCGATCGCTAAACGTCGACTTCAGCTTCCTTGTCGGCGACATAATCTGCCGCTCGCTGGAGTGCAGCCATCGCCAACGGTAGATCCGTCAACGTGAACGACGATGATGTTTTCCATTCTTCGCCTTCGCGGTACGCGCGTTGCAACTTGACGTTGCGGAACGATCGAGTCGTGCCGTTTTGCTCGACTTCGTTGAGAAAGATCCGCGCGGAAATACTGCCGAAACGGAAGACTTTTTCAGGTTTCATCAGACACCTCTCTTGTGGAGATTGAAAAAAATAAATCGGGCGTCCGATTCACCGGAAGGTGGTGACCAGATATAGAAAGCTCGATGTGTCGATCGAACGTCGTAGCCAAGGGTGCTTGGCGGGCCTATCCGACGGATAGCGCTGCGCAGGACCACGTGGCTTGATCTACGGAAGAAGAGTTGAGTCGGGGGCGATAGCTGCCCCCGCTCAACATGAAAAAAGAAAGTTGCCAACCAGTGACAAGCCGCTGGTCCACGTCAAGCGTGACACTGCGACAGGTCATCCTGGTCTCCCTTCGAAGATTGAAGGGTCTGAGGTGACTAGGGTCAACCTCGTTGAGCATTACCAGATCCAATTGGCGAAAGCGATGAGCGTGATCGCGGCCATGGACACATCCACGCCACCTTTTGCAATCGACCGTGTGGTCACGGACAAAGGCGAAGGTGGACGTCGAGGATGGTTCCATTGGAATGGTAGTACGACGAAATGTACGAACTTGCGAATGATGCATGCCGGGATGGCCAGCAACATCAACAAGCCGCCGAGAGCACACCTGAGGGGTGAAATGACCCACTGCTGAGTGTGCTCGAAAAACGTTTGCCTCAACTCGTATTCCATGAGAAAGTGGGGAAGAAAATAATCGCCCCAAATCTGGGGCACGGTTATCACCAAAACCTCCCACTCGCAACGGGTCGTTCCCTAGCACGATGCTGCGAGTGGTTGGACTTGGCTGCTGACTAGATTTCGGTTGTTGGTGGCACTGTGGGATGGCGATCCCCGTTGCGTTGGGAATCTTGCTTGTGGCGCACGCGGACAGCCTTCTGCAAACACTTCCAGCAAAGCGCTGCTTCCTGAAGGAAATCGCCGTCAAACTCGACGATAACGGCTTCATTGTCTCCCTCACACCAGATGCAAGTTTCGTTTTCGCTATGACTGCTAATGACGGCTCGCATGACGTTTTCCTCGTTCTTGAATTGACGGTGAAATAAGAAACAGACCAAGTTCCGTGCGAGAGAATTTCGCCGAGCTTTGAAGAAGGGGAATCGTCGGTTCGTGATCGTTCGTTGGTTGCCGTTAAGCGACACGACGGACATGCGCCGAACCAAAGAGGGGAGTGGGTGCGAGATAAGTTCGCCTCACTCGAAAAAAATGGTTGTCGCTGCGTGATCGCACC
Organism: uncultured Pirellulaceae bacterium; assembly: GCA_964343305.1. Lineage (GTDB taxonomy): Bacteria > Planctomycetota > Planctomycetia > Pirellulales > Pirellulaceae > CAYFJO01. The sequence continues at coordinate 1,978 of CAYFJO010000682.1, forward strand.
AAGCAGCTTAGAAGCTACGCAGGTGACGCTCGCCGCAGTGCCTTGCTTATGGCAAACGGATGGGAGTGCTCCGGGGCACTCCCAAACCAGATTACTCATCAGAAGAAGACTCGCCGTCCTCTTCGTGGTCTTTGAGACTTTGCCGGTCTTGCTGCTCAAGTTCGATGATCCGCAGCCAAGCTTGCCGAAACAAATGTTCGGCGACGGGAAGATCATCGCGCAGCAGACTCGTGACGGTCTTGAACTCGCCTTTTTGTACGTAGGTCCGTTTGATCGAAACCTTGTACATGGGAACGGGCGACTTCTCGACCTGGTTGGCGTAAACGGCGACACTGATGCCGCGCATACGAAACGTTGCCACGGGGGGCGTGTTGTCTTTGGAACTGGTTGTAGCCATAAGAGAGGTTGGAAAAGAAACAAAAAACGAATATTGGTGCCGCCAGCATCACGATGATGACGGCACCGTTGATCCACACAGAGATGATCGAGACACACGGTTGCCCGGACAATCGTGTGAAGGTTCACCTGCTTGGTGTGTGGGTAAGAAGAAGGTTCCGTTAGGGGTACCACGGGTAGTACCATTGCCCGTACCGTTGCTGGTCCGCCGCGGGTCGCGCGGGCGGTACCAAGGGTGTTTTCGTAACTCTTTCCCCCCCAGGCAGCTTGGGGATGCAAGGAGCTCTCGTCGCACACTCCTCGACTCCTTGCTGGCCCGCCATCCCGCGTAATCACTCGCATCCAATGCTCGCGAAACGCGGACGCCCTCCGGGCTATGCCGGGCCAGCAAGGGGCACGCCCCTTGCATCCCCCGTCTTTGCGGGCCCACGGCCGCGCAAATCCGGCCGCGTTCGCACCGGCGTCACGCGCCAATGCCAACGCGGCAAGCTGCCCCCTCCCTTGATGGGATATGGGAATCGAGTTTCGTAAAACAGTTTTCATACGGCTGATTTCAATTCGACTGGGCGTTTGACAATTGATCGCGTTTCACCAGTACAATCCACGAAAATCGGTTCGTACAAAAAGGTTTCCGGCGAAAGATCTTCACTGGTGCAAAACATCCAGCGGCTCGCGCCGGGTTCATCGGCGATCTTACGTGCCAAACGATTGCGACGTCCCTCGTGTGACGTGAGCACCAAAACCGAAAAATCATCGAACGTCGCCATCGGAAAATGTTTTGACTTGTGCAGACCGCGCCGAGCCAACTCCGCGTAGCCGGGGGTTTTGCTGGCCGCGATTTGTTTGATGCCGCTGGTGTTGCGGTCAACTTCTACATAAAAAACTTTGGCCACGCCGTTGACCAGCAATACGAAACCCGCATCCGGCGAGCAGGAAAGCGGCGGTTGTTCAGACAAAACCGTGTGTAAATAGAATCGGTGGCAGTTGGCATCTTTTGGATTGACGACTTGCCATTCGTTGACCCACGACAGCAGTTTGACGTCGTTTTGGTCGGCGATTGCCTGGCTGATTCGAATATGGAATTCACTGATCGCCACCCAGTGAAACAGCAGATCGAGTCGCGGTTTGCGCGTGTTTGCCGACGCATAGGATTCGTCATCGAAATAGGTGGCAAGCGCTTCGGCACCAGCTTTGGCAAGATAATAAACCGGCGAGACGGCCGCGGCGGAGCCAATGGGGATTGAAGCTTTGCTTTTGCCGATATAACCGTGATGAAAGAGTTTGGCGAGCCGCTTTCGGGTTGCACGACCGGTCTGATGGCCTGGAAATAGCAGGCCTTGAATCTGGACTCGCGTCAGCACGTAATATTCAAACAGTGCCAACAAGACGCCGATATCGTTCTCCGTGATCATTCACCGACCTCATTCTTTGTGGGAACTCGGACAAAAAAGAAAGCCGAGAAAATTCCGATAGGTGGAACTAACTCGACTGTCAAAAATCCCCACAATCGGGGAATGATCACTTCCAGGCAACCACTCTGCATCGCTCGTTGGCGAAGACCGGCATGGTTGTTCATGAAAGACACGCTTTCGCGTTCGATTGTGATTATCGAACTGTTTCGCAGTGAAGTCAATCCCTGCAACCGATGTGCTGGATATTTTTTATCCAAAAGGATGCGCGTCGTCATCGCATTGATCGTCTTGTGGCGGCGATTGATTTTCGATTCCTGGGGGGGGAAGTTGGCCCGCTGCGGGCGTCGCATCAATAACTTCAGCGTGCCTGAAAAAATAGGAATGCCACGCGAAGAGTTTTTCCTTGAACCGCGCCACGATTTTCTCGATCCAATCGGTCGATGCGTTTTGCTCCTCGAAGGGATCGATAACATCGACGATCCGGACCTGCACCGAACTATGGAGTGCCGCGATCGAAATGACGCAGTGTTGTGCATCCAGCGACATGATCTGGTGCGTGCTTTGTGCAATTTGATCGGTGATTGCCGTTTCCATCTTTCCGGACTTTTGCACTTCGGTTCGAGTCTTATGAAGCGGGGTGGGACTCAGTGAAAGTGACTGGCTCTGGGAGTTCGTATGGTTCTCGCCATTCGTCTCACTTTCGCCGGTCGTGGTTGTTTCCGTGATGCTGTTCCCTTGCGTTTTTGCGACGGAACGGCTAGCGGTCTCCGTGGTCCCCGTCGCTTTGCCGTTGGTCATTGAAACGTTTTGTCCCGTCGTTTGCGAGTCCGATTGCGAGCCATTGCGACTTTCGTTGTGGCCATTTGAAACGGTCGTACCGTGGCCTGACTGCTGCGTCGTGCTGCTGGAGTGGCCATTAGCTTGCGAGGTTCCCGACGCCTGACTGTCGTTATCATGATGGGTTTGGCGGCCATGGGGCGAACGGCTTGTGCCCGCGCCACGATGCTGCGCGCCCGTCCAGCCAAATCGCCACGCTCAGCCACCTTCCCAGCGTGC
>CAYFJO010000683.1:0-4834 GCA_964343305.1 uncultured Pirellulaceae bacterium
CAGAGCTGCGAATCATCGAAGATGAAATGTTCGACGCTGCACAGGAGATTCTACAAGAGAACTACGAGCGATATGTCGCCAACCGAAAATCGGATGGCAAGCTTCACTGGAAGGCTCGTGGCAGCGCGGACAACGGTCCGCGCCATCTATTGTCTGGGCTGATCAAATGTGACACGTGCGGCTCGACATTTCACGTCGGTGGTGCCAATGGAAAGTATCTGTTCTGCCCTGCCTATCATCGAGGAACCTGCGAATGCAAAACGACCTTGCGTCGAGATAGGGCGGAACGAATGATCCTCGACGAAATCGCGAAACGAATTCTTACCAATCCAAATTGGTTCCAAGTCGTCTACGATCAAACACTTCACGCCTGGCAGCAGCGCAAGCTGCATGTTCCCACGGAATTGGCATCGGCGGAACAACGGTTGGCCGATGTTGAGCGAAAGATCGCGAGGCTAGTCGACAGCATTGAGAATGGTTGTGAAGATCCCGATGTCCACAGTCGACTCGACGACAGACGAGACGAAAGACGAGACCTCGTCAAACGAGTCGAACGACTAAGGCGGGCCAATGAGAGCGAGAAGGCCGCACCCACCGAATCGTGGGTCCGAGACCAACTGCAACAGTTGGGTGAAGGCCTGAATGGTTCCAATCCGGCGGCAGCCTACGCATTGCGAGATCTTGTCGGTCGAATTGTCGTCGCTGAGATCCGACACGACGGACGCGAGCGATTTTACTTGCAAGGCCGATTTGAAATTCGGGCGCGATCTATTGTTGATGCCGTTTCTGGCTCGACCATCGAAGGAACTAAGTTTGATAAGTGTGACGCGACGGACGTTATGGAAGAAATCTCCATTGATTTTGTCGATCTCAATCCACTTGACGCTGAATCCGAGAAGGCAAAGGAACTCTATGATCAGGGTCTTATGAATCTGGAAATTGGCAAACGACTTGGTTGTTCCAAGAGTAAAGTTACGAAGCTTATCAGGCATTGGTACAAGCGACGCGGTTTGAAAATGCCGGATGGACGAAGCCGTCGGTCCGAACTGACTCGCAAGCATTCCGAGCCGCCGATGTACCAGCGGATCAGCGACGAGGTCAAGCGATTCTGCGATGAAGGGTTGTTGCTGGGAAAAATCGCCGAGCGATTGAGCTGCGACGCGAATACGATCACGAAGGCACGCGCGTTTTGGTACGAATCACGTGAGCTGGACGTGCCGGACGGTCGCACGCGCCGCAAAAGCCTGAGTCACAAAATGTCGAAACGCCACGCGGACGGCGGTAGTGAATCCGGTTGTTCAGCACGCCCCATCTAACGAAGCGCCGTTTGCGCTTTCGTTCTCAACCAGGCAAGGCCGACAACAGTCGGCCATTGCTTTGCGCGGACCTCGTACCCACACCCGGTTCCAAACTAATGCCATTTCACATGACACAAAACTCAAATGTAATTCGCTGACCTCAATCGGCGTTAAGAAATCGCAAGCATCAGAATAGGAGACACAAACGTCACAAAACAATTGGAAAACAAGCAGGTCGTATCGCAATCAACGAGAAGCGATCGCGTGCGAATTTTAGTAGTCGTTGAAGGAACGAACGACATCGAGTTTCTTAGGCGCATCTCGCAGATTCTTCACACACATGACAATAAACTGCCAGATCTGGATGAGATGGAACAACGGGGCGCGTTGATTTTTGTACCGTTCGGCGGAGGTCACGTTTCGGCCTGGACACATCGGCTGGCTCCGCTTGGCAAACCAGAGTTTCATTTGTACGACCACGAACTGCCGCCGGAGACGGACTATCGACGTGAGGCTGTGGACAGGGTGAATCTTCGACCTCATTGTCATGCCGTTCTCACCGAAAAACGAAGCCTTGAAAACTTCCTTCACCCGGCTGCCATCTTGGCGACATGTAATATCGACGTTCAATTCGATGACTTCGATCCCGTGGCGGAAATCACGGCCAAGCGGCTTTATCGGCAGCGGTCTGCGGACACGCCCTGGGAGCTGCTCTCGGTGCGGGCTCGCAAGCGCATGTCGCAACGAGCCAAGGTTTGGCTCAACGCTCAAGCCACCGAGCACATGACAGTCGAACTGCTACGTGAACGCGATCCTGATGGCGAAGTCAAATCTTGGCTGCGAGCGATCCGTCGGATGGCCGCAACTGGGACGTGACAAGTTGAACGCCGATGCCGCGTGACTGAACGTGCAATGGTTTTCGCGAGGTGCTTAGGTGTAATCATTGTCACCCAGAATCTCAACTACTTTGCCCCGACTGCGACGTTTACTCAGACGCGCGGTCGGGGCTTTTTCGTTTCTCGAAACAGGAGTGTATCCAATGAAACAAGCTGATCTTGATCGCGCTGTCGCTCGCGCCACGGGCGAAACCGTTACCACCATCAAAAGAATGGGGTTTCTGCTGGCCGATCCGACCGACAGTTCCGATCCCGATGCTGAGGAGCACGGACCCTACGTCATCGACTGGGACGAGCTAGCGGCAGAGCGTAACGAAACAAATGTGCGGAGACCTCGCTATGAACCCGCCGCTACGTAGGCGACCGCGCGTTGACATGCCAGACGAACGAGCCAAGCCAATCGTTCCAAGCGAAAAAGGACATCTGTTCAAGCGGCCGGACTTTCGCAGTGGCCAACAGCGCGGACGACGCGAAACCAAAGAAACGTTTCAATATCGCAAACGCAAATGATGAATGAATCAATACAGAACTTGAGTGACACCATACAACCCGCGAAAGGAATACTCGATGAAGGTACTCGCAATCAATAACGATGGGGGCGGGTTCGCCGACTATGTGGACGTGGCCGATGGCACGACCGTCGCACAATTGTTCGAGCGACAGATCGGTTCGGCCAATCCCAGCCAATACCTAATCCGCGTCAACCGCCAGCCCTGCTCCGCGGATCAAGTGCTGCGTGAAGGTGATCGCATCTCCATCACGCCCACCAAGATCGAGGGCGCAGGTCGCTAACACCATGTCGTCCGCGGACCGTTGAGCGCCGACGCTCAGTGGTCTGGCGGGCGCACTACACCCAATGAGAACCAAAAACATGACACGCCATGAAAGACTACTGATGCGGCTGGCGATCGCGATTCGTGAACAATCGAGTATGGAACAATGCAGTCGTGTCAATGTTGAGTTGCCAACGACGATCTGGCACCAATTCGGGTCCCTGCTTCGACAATTGAACCAAGCGCAACAGCGCGGATGGCAACTTGCCGCTCGGCGAGTGCAGCGAGATCTGAGAGCAACGTTTCGCAAGCTGCAAGACGGGTTGATTGCCATCGGAAGCATACTCGAACCGTCGCCAACCGAATCACGCCTTGCATCGACTCGCGACATTTATGCCGACCTTGTTTCGCTTCACCAGGAATTTGACGAAGTATCTTTTGATCGCCTTGGTCGGACACTCTCGGCGACGACGGAGCCGATCGAATTGGAAGGGATTTATCTGGGGCCCTTTGAGATCCGCCTGAATTGGGGCGACTTACCAAAGGGCCGCCCGCACAACTATCGGGTGATCGCGATCGATGCCCATCCGGCTGTATCCAATGAGAGCGTTACTCATCCGCACGTTCAAGACGAATTCGTTTGTGAAGGCGAAGGGCACCAACCGATCCGCAATGCTCTGGATCAAAGGCGTTTGCTCGACTTCTTTATAATCGTCGCCAATTTGCTGCGCACGTACAACTCGGACAGTCCTTATGTTTCGCTTCCCGATTGGCGCGGAGTGGCGTGCGCTGATTGCGGGACGACGTTCTGCGAGGACGAACGGTGGACCTGCGAGCAGTGCGAAACAATGATGTGCGGTGAGTGCCACTTTAACTGCCCTGGCTGCGATGGCATCTATTGCAGCGAATGTGTGACGCGCTGCGAAAGCTGTGACGAGAGTCACTGTCGTGTCTGCATGAATCATTGCTTGCGTTGCCGCGCCGAGTTTTGCCGGGGCTGTCTCAATGAAAACGAAAGGTGTTCAGATTGTTATGAGCAAGAAATGGAAGAAACTGATGAAGAGAATCTCGACGTCGTTGAGTCGGATGGGCGCAGCGATGTCATCGGTTCGATTCAGTCCGACGGCATGGGCGAAACTGCTTTTCCTGCGTGACTACGGAGACACTGAGGTCGGCGGTTTCGGTATTTCAGCGAGCGATGACCTGCTGCTCGTCGAGGACGTGCAGCTTGTCGATCAGGATTGTTCTCGGGCACATGTGGCGTTTGACGACGAATCGGTCGCAGACTTCTTTGACCAGCAGGTTGACGCCGAGCGACGACCGGAGCAGTTTGCCCGAATCTGGGTCCATACGCATCCGGGCGACTGTCCGAGGCCCAGCATGACTGACGAAGAAACATTCGACCGCGTATTCGGACGTTCCGATTGGGCAGTGATGTTTATTCTCGCTTGCGAAGGTCAACCGTACGCACGGCTTCGCTTCAACGTCGGACCTCGTGCTGAGTTCGAGCTTCCCGTCGGCGTTGACTACACGCGACCATTTGGCGGCTGCAACCACGCCGCCTGGGAACGGGAATACCTGGCCAAAGTGCATCCGCAAAAACCTGCCTGCACAACGTCCCTGGCGTTGGAGCCGGCTCTCGCGTCGCCGGTCGATGAAGAACTTTTGGACGACTGGTACGAAAGCTGGTTCGACTATGCGGCAGGCGATGAAAACGTGAAAGGATGTGCCACATGACCGCAACAGAAATGATTGAACAAGATCGATTCGAACGGCAACGTGAACTGGTCCCCACGAAACGATTGGCCAGCGTTACTACCACGGTCATTGGAATCGGCGCAATTGGTCGGCAAGTCGCCATGCAACT
>CAYFJO010000684.1:0-4827 GCA_964343305.1 uncultured Pirellulaceae bacterium
TCAAACGCGGCGGCTTGACGTTCGACATCCAACATTAGTTCCCATGCGTGAATGTGCTTCACGTATGCGACTCTGAAGTCGGTAGGGCAGGAACTCAAGTCAATTGATCGCATACGAACGACAACGTCCGCCACGTTATTTACGTTGTCGCATGTTTTTTCATCTTCATGGAGCACCTTTTCGATGCTGAGGACGGTTGCGGCACTTGCCGATCCGCCATGTGATCGGGGGCCGCTATGAGCTTCACTCTCACATCCTGAAAGTAGACCAACTACGGCGCACGCAAGCATCGGCAACACAGCAATTCTCTTCAACATGGCTCAAGTCTCCCGTGATTAGTTACGAAACGTGGCGAGCTACATGCTTGCCGGGACTAATAGGAGAGGCGGGAACCGCCGCCAAAAGGGGACACGATCGGACAAATGTTTTTGACGCAGGACCGTGATAGTGGGTCAGCAGAGAGGATTTGACCGGGCAATTCGGCCTATCCATCCAAAGGGGCACGTATCAACAGCGCGATTGAGCGATGTTCTTGCTTGGCCCAACTGCCCTTCATTCCGACGACGGGACGGCCATCGCTTTCAATAAGGTCGTCACCTTCTCTGAGATAGGCAGGACTCCAATATGAGTCGATCGGGTCCAAGCGATTGTCGATGACTCGCATGAATTGAATGCGGATTCCGATAATACGACTGTTGCCGCCGAGTGCAATCTTTAACGCTCCGACGGCGAAACCATTCTTGGCGACGATTTCTTTAGCATCGTCTTTGGGCATGCCATGGACGTGGCCGGTTTCTGTTTTTCCTGTGGAATTGCGATAGATCGGTTGGATCGACGCAACGGCCTTGCCCCGATAACCGCTGCCATAACGGCCTGTTGTCAGTCTCACTCCGACTAAGTGAAACCCTGGCCGCGCTAGGTCGGAATATGTCGTAGCGTCCAAAGGGGGCGTAGTTGGAACGGAGTTCGTTTCAATAATCTTCCCGAGGTTTGATTTTGACGACTCTTGCGCTGGTTCTTTAACCTCAGTCGATGCACCCTTTCTTGCTAGATTCCCATTAGTCGAGTCGTCATCGCCATCCTCAGGCGGACGCGATGGGCCAACAGTTGATTCGCTGCGTTGCGAGATTATGACCAGAATCCCAGTAATTACTACGAAACCGAAGAGCAAGGAAAGTACAAGCGATGCTATTTTCGGGATGTGTTTTTGCCGTCGTGAGCCGCGCCGATTGGGCGTTCGCGGATGGGAACTGGACAATCCATCAAACGAAAACTTAATCGTGCTGGCTAAGTCAGTCTCCGTTTCACGTCCCATTTCATCTCGGTGAGCTTGCAGTGGTTGTACTGGTGGTGCAACCGGCGGTGGTGAGTCTGCCACATTCGGATTCTGTTCGCGAGTAGAGTCACGAGCAGGGAGTTGCGTCTTCAATAGAGCACGGACAAACTGTCGGCACGATGGCCATCGATTTGTCGGAGTCTTGGCCAGCGCTCGATCGACAATCGGCCGCTCGACCTCAGGTAACATCGAGAGATCAGGGGATTCGCTCAAGTGGCCTCGCATGATTTGTGGCGGCGTCCCTACAAACGGCAATCGGCCACCGCGAAGTTGACAATAGGTGATTGCCAGGGAATATTGATCCGAATGTTGTGAAGTCCTTTTGTCGAAAAACTCAGGGGCAGCGTACGCAACGGACATCGATCCAGTGTGGTCGCACTCACGATCCTTTAGAAACTGGGCGAGACCAAAGTCGGCGATCTTCACACAGCCGCCGACCATCAGGAGATTCTGCGGTTTGATATCCCGATGCTGAACCCCGGCTGCGTCGCCACCGGTCAGTTCATGTTGCTCTCTGTTTAGAAAGTCGACTCCTTTAGCAGCATCTAGCATGTAATGCCCCAAGTCACCGCCCGGAATGCCCGCGTGTCCCTGAGCGACCACTTCATCCAATCGGTCGGCAAGCGTCTTGTCACCTAATTCATTTGCGATGATTAACCAACTGGGAAGCTGCCATGCGCCGAAAGTTGCCAACAGATTTGGGTGACGTACGACCCGCATGACTTCCAGGCTGCGAATTTCCGAATCTGCCGCCTGGCGATCGAGCCTGACCATTTTCAGTGCGACCGTGAAATCACCCGGCCCTTTCGCTTTCCAGACTTCCCCAAATCCGCCCGCGCCCAAAGGGGCCAACAATTGGTAGCCATCAACCGGTTCCATTCCAGCCTGCCAATGGCCTGGTCGTTGATTCGGGGTGGCACCGGTCAGCGCGCACGAGGCAGAAGGCACGGCCCATTGTTCAAACAATCTCAGGGCATCGATTTGTCGTTGCACAAGTGAGATAAGTTCGGGGCAGTCTTGGCACAATTCTTCAACTGGAATCGAACAGCCCTGTTCGACCGCGCTTTCCCAGCGATCAAGTAAGTCGTCGATGTCTGATTGGTTTAGCATATTAAGTCTGATCGAATGAGAATTCCTGTCGGCTTCCTCACGTTGCGGTCACAAAGGCTCGTCAATCAATCGCTCCCCAAGTAACTCTTGCAGTCGAAGTCGCGACGCGCGCCAGCGGCGTTTTACGGTCCTCACTGAAGTACCAAGAGTTTCCGCCACTTCGTCGTGCTTTAGATCCTGATACCAATACAGATCGAAAACGGCCCGCTCTTCTTCAGGCAGTTCATTGACTGTTTCGTGAAACTCCAGCCATGAGGCAAGCTCTTCAGGGCCACTGGTATCGTCCGGGGTGTTTTCGTGAATCGGCGGAAGTTGACTGCCCTTTTTTCGGGGCAGATCCGTTGCATGTTTGCGACCAATCCCTTGAGGACCGTAATGTTTTCGCGCTAAATCGATTAACGTCCGGCGCATTTGTTGCGACGCGAGGCTCAAGAACCCTCGCGCGGAGTCCGGCCTTACTCCCTTCAATGAGTCGAAGAGCTTGGTGATGGACCGCTGCAACAAGTCGTCCGTTTCTTCCCAACGGGAAACTCGGTCGCCGCGCAACATCTTTCGGGCAATCAGTCGCAGACGCTCGTAAGAATGTTCGATGAGTCGCTCCCGCGCTGATATGTCTCCTTGATGGAGCCGCTGAAGCATCTCCTCAAGAGTTCTCGTGTAGTTGCCGTCGCTGCTCATTGGCTTTTGAACCTTTTGAACATCTCGTCGGCGCAAAAAAAGGAGCGCCGAAACCAAGGTCGCTGCGAACGCCCCTGCGACAGGGCACGGCGAACAACACAAGGCCCGACGCTCCCTTGCGGGAGCGTGGCACAAGTGCTGTCTCGCCGAATTGAGCCCGAAGGCTCGTGTCGCAGTTTGTTCGCAGACAGTTACTTGACGCACACGCGTCACTTCAAATTAAACGGCGTTTTAGCCGTAACATCGATCCGTTACATCTTCTACTCCTGGCGTTATTGATTAACTCCGGTTCATTCTATCGTGGTGACATCACTACCTCAATTCAACGATGCGTGAATCGCAAAATTGCCGAGTCGTAATAGCGCGACGAATAACCATTACAGTTTCAACTTCTTCGATAGCGTTGCCTTGTTGTCCGCCTCGGAAAGCTCTTCCCAGTCGATCGTTACATTGGGCAGCGCCGTGCGAAGGTTTTCGATATCGGCCTTGGATACGTCGATCCACTTAAGTTTGATTTGTTTCAACTTTGGCAACGTACGAAGTTGAACAAGCCCGTCGTACGTCAAACGCGCCTCCTGCAAATCGACCAGTTCCAATGATTGCATCTGCGCAATGATCGCCAAGGTCTTGTCATCAAAACTCGGCGTCAGCAGGCGCCCTCGGCCCGGAAGCCGCTGGCCGATCTTGAGCGACTTCAGTTTCTTCAAGTTCAACAGTTGCTTGATGCCGTCGGGTGATTCCCAATTGTGCCATTGGCGAAACTCGCGCAACTGGGTGAGCTGACCGACGGCGGCAAACGCTTCGTTACCCGCCGTCGCGCCGGCGAACGTCAGCCTTTCGAGGTCGGGAAGCGCCTTCAAGTGAGCAAGACCTGAACCCGTGAAACCTTCACAGTCGCGTGATGGATGAAATAGCGACAACGTGCAAAGTTTCTTGAATGCAGCAAAATGACGATAGCCGTCGTCGGTTAGCTGCGTGCCGTTCAACAAGATTGATTCCAACTCGGTCAGCCCTGTGAGTAGCTCCAGGTGTTTATCAAGCATCGGCTTTCCGCTGATCGAAATCGACCTCAGCGTCGTCACGCTCGCGATGAGTTCGTATTGAGCATCCTTAAACTCGGTGCAGTCCACTCTGATGTCGGTGATGACTCCGCCGCTTTCCTTCAACGTCGCGCCAATCGCGCGCAGTGCGTCTCGATCTGTTTCGGCAGCTCGCGTATTTAAAGTGGGAGCCATAAAAACAAACGCGATTAAGAGTCTCTTCATTGGAGTTTCCAGTAAGGCTTGATTCATTTTTTGATCACGCAACAAACAGAACTGGGATACACAGACTTAATAATCCAAGCATTCCGTTGGTTGCACCGGCTTGCGGGTCATTAGGGCATCATTTATCCAACGGTCCCATTCGTTTGACAGACGCGTCTCGTTCAATCTACGAGGGAATCTCATACCTATCAAGAATTAGACCTAGTCCTTGACAGGAAGATGTCGCTCAAACCACTGCACCATTCGCAATCGCATGTCGGGCAAGTATTCGTGGCCCGTATCCCTATACACGACGCTTTGAAAATGATTCGGCTGATCGTACAACTGGTAAACGGCGCCGACCTTCCTTTCCAACACTTCGATTCCGTCCGGCGGGGCATTTCGGTCCTGATCGCCCGAAAGTTGGAGCATCGGTCGAGGCGCGACAAGCGCATAGAT
>CAYFJO010000685.1:0-4819 GCA_964343305.1 uncultured Pirellulaceae bacterium
TTGAACTGTTCGCAATTATATCATCGCACAAGATAGTTGGGGGAAAGGGGACGACATGCAATCTCCGCCCCGATAGCTGTCAAAAATATTAATTCCTCGCACGCGAATCGTTCGGGTGCTATGATTGCAACTATGAAACGTCGAACATTTGTTCAGGGTACTCTCGGAAGTTTGGTCGCTGCGCCTTTGCTCGCCGCCGTGCGTAACAATGAGTTGGATGACGCAGCGGCGATTCTCAACAACGCCACAGAAAAGGGCAAGGTCTACGCCGCCTCGCTTTATGTCCGTCATGGAAAGGATGTTTTCTCGCGTTCATTCGGCGCATCAAAGTCGCCGGACGACATCTTCCTTCTGGCGTCCATCTCAAAGCCGATGTCAGTGGCCGCGCTGATGACGCTTTTTGATCAAGGCAAGTTTGAACTGGATGACCCGGTCAAGAAGTTCATTCCAGAGTTTACCGGCGATGGACGAGAGACGATTACGATCCGCCAGTTGCTGACGCACGTATCGGGGCTGCCAGATCAATTGCCGGAGAACCAAAAACTTCGAAAGCGACACGCCAAGCTATCTGAGTTTGTCGAGAGAGCGATACACACGCCACTGCTCTTCAAACCAGGTGTTCAGTACAAGTACTCCAGCATGGCAATTCTCGTGGCGACAGAAGTAGCGCGTCGCATCAGTGGACAAGACATTCTGGATTTCGTCAACAATTCCGTATTTGAACCACTCGGTATGAAGCGGTCGGCATTAGGCCTCGGTCCATTCAAGCTGGAAGATACAGTTCGATGCCAGGTGGTCAGCGCGAATCCCGAATCCGGATCGGGTGATCCAACGGCGAAAGAATGGGATTGGAACAGTCCCTACTGGCGCAAGTTCGGTGCGCCTTGGGGTGGCGCCCATGCATCTGCACCAGATGTCGCGCGGTTTCTCGATGAGTTCCTTCATCCAGCAGGCAAGATCGTCAAGCCGGAAACCGCTCAGCTCATGGTGCGCAACCACAATGCCGAAGCGCTCTCGCCGCGCGGACTTGGTTTTAACATTGGTGCCAAGTCTGGCAGTCCAGGCTGTTCGACAAAGACCTTTGGTCATTCTGGTGCGACGGGTACGCTTTGCTGGGCCGACCCGGAAGTGGAAACGGTCTGCGTCGTTCTGACAACTCTACCCGGCCGAGCGGCAAATCCACATCCTCGGAAGCTGGCATCCGATCTCGTTGCCAACGCCGTCACGTGAAAAACGTAGAAGACGAATACTAAGGACCTCATTCTTATGAAAACAACTGCCCTGACGCTTTTCGTTCTGTCGCTCGGCTTTCAGACGTGTGTTGCCGACGAAAAACCAGTCCACATCTTCATTCTTTCTGGGCAATCGAATATGGCCGGCATGAATCCCAAGCTTGGATTCGAACCTGAGGCCAAGAAACTGTTTCCTGATGCAGAAGTCGTTTACTTCAAAGTGGCACGAGGTGGCCAGCCGATTCGTCTTTGGGTCGCAGAGTGGAACGAAATCGCCGCCAAACACGAGCTTGGCACCGAGTCGGAAAGCACGCGTTATTACGAACCGATTCTCGCTGAGTACCAGAAACTACTTGTCAAACACCCCAAACCGGCATCGGTCACATTCTGTTGGATGCAAGGGGAACGCGACGCTAGGGAAAAGCTCAGTGCGGCTTATGCCGACGCCATGAAGCAACTTATCTCCAATCTGCGTCGTGACCTGAAGCAGCCAGAGATGAATTTTGTTATCGGTCGTCTCAGTGACTTTGGAAAGTCTGCCGACACGCATTGGCAGAATGTTCGTAAGTCACAAGTCGATATCGCAACTAAGGACAAACGCGGAGCTTGGGTCGACTGTGACGATCTGAATGACAAAGAAAAGGACGGTGTCAAACGCGACGATTTGCACTACACCAAGGAGGGCTATGAACTGCTCGGTCGGCGCTACGCCCGTCAAGCTAGATCGTTGATCGAAGGCCAGGAGCCATCGCTTGAGGGGCGCCCGAATTGATCGGCCGCGCAGATATGAGGAGAAGATCGATGGTTCTAAAACATGTAATTACGTGGCTGACTTTCATTTCTCTTGCACCGGTGGCCGTCGCGGCCGACACGCCGAACATCATCGTGATTTTTGCTGACGACCAGGGCTATCAAGATCTCGGCGTGTTCGGCTCTCCAAACATCAAGACACCGAGTGTAGATCGGATGGCCAAGGAAGGAATGCGCTTTACGGACTTCTATTCGGCTGCGTCCGTCTGCACGCCGAGTCGAGCGGCTTTGATGACCGGTTGTTACCCCGAGCGCGTTGGCCGTCTTGGCGTGCTGTTTCCGCGTGACGATAAAGGATTGAATCCAGAGGAAACGACCATCGCGAAGATGCTCAAGGCAAAGGGCTACGCGACGGCATGTATCGGCAAATGGCACCTCGGCCACAAAAAACTTTTTCTACCAACGAATCACGGTTTCGACACCTACTTCGGCATTCCATATTCGAACGACATGGGCATCGATCCGACGATGGATCTTGCGAAAGACATCCATTGGCGGGAAGACTTCAACGAAGAGAAGTTTCGCAAGTTAAAAGGTCGGAGTGGCGGCCCGCCGCTTTTCCGTGGAACGGAAGTCGTCGAGTTTCCTGTTGATCAGAACACACTGACCAAGCGATATACCGAAGAAGCGATCAAGTTCATTACGGCCAGCAAGGACAAGCCGTTTTTCGTGTACATGCCACACACCATGCCGCACATACCGCTTTATGCGACACCGCAGTTTGCTGGCAAGTCAGAGGCGGGACTGTACGGCGACACGATCGAAGAGATGGACTGGTCGGTTGGACAGATCCTGAAGACTTTGAAAGAACTAAGGCTCGATAAAAACACGTTGGTGGTCTACACATCGGACAACGGCCCGTGGAATCTTCCCGGAAACTCGACTTCCAAGGTCAAAGGCAACATGAACCGTCGTATCGGCGGTTCGGCGCTGCCGTTGCGCGGTTACAAGTTCCAGCAATTCGAAGGTGGAATGCGCGAGCCGACGGTCATGTGGTGGCCCGGACACATTCCGGCTGGTTCGGTCTGCAAAGAAATTGCAGGGACGATCGACATTCTGCCCACCGTGGCTGCGATCACAGGTGCCAAGCCTCCGGATAAAAAAATTGATGGGCACAACATCTTGCCGTTGCTTGAAGGCAAAGCCGATGCCAAGAGCCCGCATAAGGCATACTTTTACCAATCCAAGGCCGTTCGCATCGGCGACTGGAAGTTGCTTTCCGGTGCGCGAGGTGCCAATGGGAAAGGGCCGTTTGTGTACGACCTTTCCCTGGACATCGGCGAGAAGAACAACGTCGCCGCAGATAATCCTGAAGTTGTCAAGAAGTTAAGTGACGCTCTTGAGGCATTTAAGGCCGAGATGAAGAAGGAAGGGCGCCCCGCTGGACAATTGTGATGGACGTCTGCTTCTCTGATGTCTCCCATCCACTTCCCGCAAGACCATTTGCATCCCCACACCCTGACTCAAGGACAGTAACGTTGCGCGCCGTCAAGAAATATAGATGGCCCCAGAAACAAGGTTCAGCTTATTCGGGGCCAGAAAGCGCCGCGTTATTGGGGCAAAGAAGACGACGCTTGTTATTTCCAATTTATCACAGCGAGATTGACATTGCAAACAATCGAAAATGCAGGTAGTGGGTGATTTTGCGTTTTAGAAGCCCGGCTTTTTCGGAAAAGCCGGGCTTCTTTTCTTCAAAGTCACCCACTACCAAAATGCATTCACAATCCGCTCCCATTTTCGTGCTTCGCAGAGTGGCGGACGAAGGATTTTTGCCGCCAGTGCGGAGACCGCTTATAAAGGACCCGTAGACTCGACCGATTCAGACTCGACTTCTTACGGAGATCAACATGCTTACCGAATCCGATGTGCAACGTAGTTTTCGCAAGCTCTTTGCGAGCGGCGACATCATGAGCGGAGCCATAGAAAAAGCCGAAGCGTTACTCGATGACCTGCGCCCAGAGAGTCCGCTTCGCCACCGTCTTTCGGCTGAACTAGACGAACTCCGGCAACTCGCAAAGTCGCCAACTTGACTTGGTGGCTGTGCTGCATTCAACGCGGAATCGACAGTGACATTTTTGCCACATTGTCCGCTGCGGTCCCCACTCCACCTCCCCCAAAACCTCCAGCAGCAATGGCAAATAATCTGCCGAAATGGATGAGACTTGCGCGGCCGATCAGAGTCCGTAATTCGGTGGTTTTCTCTGAGAATCACCTGGCCGGTTGCATCGACGACTGGATTGTCGGACAAAGCGGTCACGCCTCGACCGCCACCCGTATGCGCTGGATCTCGTTGCGGCCCGATTTTTGTAGTGGGCGAGGCAACGGCTGCGCGATGCCATTGGCGTCGATCGTGCGGCAGCACAACTCGTACCGTCCGGCGGCGGGCGCCGTCAACGGCGCCGCCCAGTGCGCGATGGCGTAGCGCATCGGCCAAGTCAGCGGCCGTCCCTGAGCGTCGAACTGCCGCGGGATGAGCGGTAGCCGGCCGTCGGGCAAGCCTCCGCCCCAATGCTCCGGTGGCGGCAAGATGTCGGCATCCTGCCAGTCCGCCTTCGTCAAATATGGGTCGTCCGGCGATGCTGACTGCAATGCTGCCTGCAGGCAATACTGAACCTTGTTCAAACCCGACATGCCCACCTGGGCAACACCCGTGAGCGCCGACCGTTGGCCCGCCTTGAGCTTCTTCGGTGCGAATACGAATCGGGCGAAAGTCTTCATCGCCGTGTCCACGTCGCGGTTCTGCCCGGCGTAGGTATCGTTGGGCGCCGGATCGTTGG
>CAYFJO010000686.1:0-4817 GCA_964343305.1 uncultured Pirellulaceae bacterium
TGCCGCACAGCGGCCACGGCTGCGGGGCGAAGTCCCCGCCGCCGCGTAGAGTCTTGGGGATCATGATCCGATACGGAATTTCGTACGGACGTGTGATGTGGTCGAGCATTCCCAGATAGCCTTCCAGAACGATCGTATCGGACGGTTGCCGTTTGTGGCACGGAAAACTGTCGATCGGAAATTCGCCAATCGCGATGCAATCGACGTGTCGACGAGGCGTTTTCCTGGCCTCGTCGCCATCGCCAGTGATATCGTGCTCCGTTAGCGTATACTCACCCACCAGCCGCCTTGCCTCGCGGACATAAAGCTGAAACGGAAAATGGCCGTTTTCACCGAACTCGTCCTTCGGCAGATGCATTTCATTTGCCAGCTTGCGGTGTGCCTGCGGCACTTCGGGGTCGTTCTGCAAAAACCACAGCAGGCCAAGAGTCAGATTGCGATGCCACTGGCGGATCCGTTGCCGAGTCTGCTCATCTCCCTCGACATAACCGCGATTCTCTTCCACGAACGGAAAACCGAGCGGTCGCGGATTGATATTCACGTCGGTTTTTCGGTTGGGGATCACGGTGACCGAGAGTGCACGAACCAGCGTGTCGAAGTGAGCGGGATTGTAACCCCGTCCTGGTTTAAGAGTTTTCGGCCCCGCCAACCGACCAGCCTTCAGGTCGTCGAAATAGCCAACGTAATTCTTGCGGTCATAGTCCGGCGGAGCCTCTGTCAACCGGTGCGCGTTATCAGGATCCGTCGTCAGACACAACCGATATGTGTAAGCAGGCAGGCGCTTGTCTGCCTCACCAGTCGTGCCATCGAGAAACTTCTTTTTCTGATAGTCAAAGTAGATAACTCCGGCATGTGGTTCATCGTATTCGGCACGAGACTCGCGCCCCAACCGATATTCCGCGCCAGCCGCCGCATAGAGATCGCCTTCGTAGGTCGCGTCGATGAAGATCCCACCACTCAATTCACGCGTGTCGCCTGTTTTGCGATTTGCGATGGTGATTTTTGTCAACTGACCATCGGCAGTCTCAGCTTTTGTTAGCCGCCAACCCTTCATCACACGGATATTCGGTGCGGCGCGCAACATGCGTTCGAATACTAACTCGGCGACCGACGGTTCAAAATAATAGCCGTCGCGGCACAGTTTCACATTCTCGTGGTCCGCACCGTACATCTTCACATAATGCTCGCGAACGTTGCCGATGAATTCAGCAAACAACCCACAGATCATGGCTCGATTCTCGATATCACTTTTCCCCAGTCCACTTGTCATCATGCCACCGACATGATTGTTGTACTCAACGAGCGTCACACTTCGCCCCGCCGCCGCTGCCGCGAGCGCCGAAGCAATTCCCCCAGGCGTTCCGCCCACCACAACGACGTCAGACTCATTTGTGCAAAAAGCGACAGACGGAACCAACAAAAGAACCACAAAGAACAGCGTCATTTGTTGTTGTATATGCATGTTTCTCACCATCCAGGTACGATGAATCAAACGCGAGCCCATTCAGTCTCGACTCCCTGCTTGCGGATGAACTGTTGAAAATCGGCTAGTAGTTGTTTTTTGCTGCGAATCGCGTGGGGCGTCTCTTTCTTCTGCAAAGCGAAACTCACGAGACAACCAACGGCTTCACCAATTCCCGCGATCGCACCAAATGCGACAGTTGAACAGTATTGCCGACGCGTGGATTCGCTTTTTCGATTCATACGACTTTGGGCATCGCTGCATCTTGGGTGAACGGATGTCGCTATGATATCAGGATATCAGATGGTTGTTTGACTTGAATTCCCACGCATAACATGGACCTAGTGATTTCATGAAGAATCCCGATTCCTCGCGGCGGCAGTTTTTGAAAGCCACGGCCGGTGGATTGATTGTCTCCGCATCGCTCACCTCTCCCGACACGAGGGCGGCGGATACGGCTGAGTCGACGCGTGTCGCGAATCCGGTGAGCGGTGATGTTTTGCAAACGCACGGTTCGATTTCCGCGGACGGAAAGCAATTCCTTGAACAACAGCGGACTCTACCGGTGGCAGGCAAGACCGATGTTCTCGTCTGCGGTGGTGGGCCGGCGGGAATTAGTGCGGCCCTTGCTGCCGCGCGGGTCGGTGTTTCAGTGCAGTTGATCGAAGTGGCCGGTTGTCTTGGTGGCGTGTGGACCGTTGGATTGCTGACGAAGGTTCTCGATTCCGAAAACAAGTCGGGGATCATGGCCGAGTTGCTCAAGAAGTTCTCGTCGTGCGGAAGCGAAGTTGCCCGAAAGACCAACGGCACGGTTTACGATCCTGAAATCGCCAAGCTGGTGCTGGAAGAACTGTGCGTCGAAGCGGGTGTGAAGATTCGACTGCACACGCGGCTCGTCGGAGCCGTGACCGATGAGAGCAATCGCGTCGTTGCCGTGCTGACGGAATCGAAGTCCGGCCGCGAAGCATGGCTGGCTGATCGGTTCGTGGATTGCAGCGGCGATGGTGATCTGGCCGCTCATACCGGCTGCCGATTCGATGTTGGCATTGGTTCCGATTGCGCCTGTCAGCCGATGTCGATGCTCGCGCTGCTGACGGGTGTCGATCCCGATGCCATTCGACCGTTCATCCGCGAGACGGGCCCGTCGGCGAAAACGCGATTTCTCAAGCTGATGGAAGACCACGGCGTAAATCTTCGGCCCATGGTAATGCTCTTTGGCAACATTAACACGACCACAACACCACACACCATTCCAAGTAAGTGGCCCAGGTATGTCAAGCTCCAACCACTCCAAAACAGTGACCAAATCTGCATCAACGGTATGAGGAATAAACACCATAAGGCCAGAACGTTCATCTCTCCCCAGCGAATAAACCAATTGGCAGCGTACTTGGGCTTTCGTATGAGCCCGATAATCACCGTGATTGGAAATACTACGATATAGCCCAGCAGCAAGCGCGCGGCGGGCATCAGCATGAGCGCAATAGTTATTACACAAAACGTGGCCCCTGACGCACCTAAAACCTGACCACTGATGCAGAACCGACCGATCAGTCCAAGCACTAACACCGTGCCCATATAGACAAACAGATAAAACCCATTGCCTAATCGACGATTGACGGGATTTCCAAACACCCACAAGACAAGCATGTTCCCAATTAAATGCCATGCGTTGAAGTGAGAAAATGCGTACAAAATCAGGCTAAATAGGCCCGTCCCTGGACCAACCGTCCATCGCCATCCGACGGTGAGCCACAAAATGTACATGATTACGTTTGCGAAGACTATTGCTGCGTTGACGATGGGAACCCCCCGCTTGGCGCGGTGGTCATTTAAGTGAAGTGGAACGACGACAAACATTTGTAGCACCTCTTAAAGACTGATACGTGAGTCGTAAACACATTTTTCAGGGAGGTCGCGATCCGCCACTCATACGACATGATCCTTGCGGTCACGGTAATGTGGAAGACCATTACCTTAATGTATTGAACCGGCTGGTTTGGCAAGAATAGTTCTTGGAATTGAACAAATACCGGTGCAAGCGAACCGCACCTCGAACAATCTGGTATTGCTTCCGCACGAAGCACCGAATTTAGCGAATCGGAACGGGCTTGTACGTTGCTCGATCGACGAGCGATGCAAGGCCGTGTGTGCTTGTTGCAAACTTACATCTTCTTTGCATCCGCACTGCTTTCGGCGACCTCTTTTAGTGTGCGTTGAAAGACCTCAGATGGCCGCCCAAGATTGCTCATATGCGCTGAATTCAAATAAACTTGGCGCACAGCGTCTTCAAATCCGCCACATTTTCGCAGGTGCTCCGCAAGCTGGCCCCACTCCTCATGGAATTCAGGCTTCACGTCAGGTTCATTACTGTATCGTCGCACATGACTCAACACGTCCTTTTTTAATCGGTCAGCAAGTCGCTTCTTCGCTCTTTTGAAATGATTCTCAGCAGTTGTCTTTTGTATGTCCAGAGATTCGCAGATTTCCGGGATGCTCATTCGTTCGCAAAGTCGTCCATACAGAACACGAAAACAATCCCCTTTTCCTTCTTCGTGCAATTCTCGTAAGAGTCCGTCCACAGCATGGCGGAGCAGTTCTTCAACCCACGCAACGTAGAATGCGTCAACCTGTTCATCAGGAACATCTGGAGAATCCGAAACTATGAGCGGACCATCCTTTTCATTGCTCGAAACGTATTCTTCTAGAATTCGTTTGCGATTTTGTGCAACGCGAACTTGATTTGATAGTACATTGTTCACAACGCTGCAAATCAGTGTACGGAGTTTAGCTGCGCGTGTGTTTGTCCAGCGTGCCAGAAGCTTGTTGCCTAGAACCACCTCAAACGTTTTCGCCGCAACATCCTCCGCGTCCGTCTGAGTAATGCTCGCACGCAGTGAGGCAAATCGACAAATTGGTCCCCAATAGTCGACTAAGAAATCCTGCCAATCTTGCTGGCTGCCGCCAGCAGCGAGTCGATGGATCAGAGTCAGACGTGTATCCGGAAATGCCACGGATTCGATTCCAAAAGATAACGTACAAATTTGGCTATTTCCTATTGTCCATCCTCTCAGCCGAACCGTCAATCATTGCGTTGTGGACCAGAGGATATTGATTGAATCTAAGCAAGCCGATGCAATTCTAGTTTCGACCTAGGATGAACTTGCAGCCAATGATTAGGCAACAATCTCGCGATTTGGATTGGATCGTCAGCGAGACGATCAAGGATGTCACCGCCGCTCATACTCTGCAATCAAACTTCCACTTTGATTGGTGAGATTTCTAGTGGCTCATGGCCCATTTAGTTGTACAGCGCACCTTGCATGATTTTTGAAGAAGCGGTATGACCCTAACT
>CAYFJO010000687.1:0-4787 GCA_964343305.1 uncultured Pirellulaceae bacterium
AAGACGCACAACTGTGCCAGCGTTGAAAGGCATGTGTCGCGTCGTGAAAGATGATTTCTCCACGACGCACGGGGCTCAGTTCCGGTTGTGGCCCGAGCGGGATATTTCCCATCTGGCTGCCGCCGCCAGCGTCGAGCACAGCAATCGAACCGGAATAATAGTTGGCTACAAACAGCTTTTGGCCGTCGGGGGACAAAGCCAATCCGTGCGGGCCCGTTCCACCTGATTTAGATCGGCGGATGGCCCCAGCAATGTACAACGCGGTCAGATCGTTTTCGAGGTCCGCGATCTTGCTGCGGTCTTGCTGAATCTGGACCCAGATGTTCGCCTGCGTCCCGTCTTTGAGCGACGCCAATTCCTCGGGCACCTTGCCATCCAGCAGCTCATGGACCAGGCCAATATTGATGGAAGAAACTTCGTGCACGCCCTTGTGACTAATCCAGAGCCGGTTGCCATCTTTGGAACAGACCACGTTACATGGGTCGGCAGCGCCTTGTGTCAGATCATCGAGCAACATCGTGGCCAGACGGGAACCCTTGGCAATATCGACGATGCTCATCGCAAAAGTATTCACCCAACCTCGTTCGAGTTGCGTGATCGGCAGATTGAACCGGCCCAAACCGTGCACAACGTAGGCCCATTTGCCATCCGGACTGATACACGCGCCTTGGACCATGGTCGAACCGGGTGGCAGCTTCACGGTGGCTGCCGATTCGAGTTTGGCAGTGTCGATAATACTCACCTCGGCCGACAACGTTGGATCGGTTCCTAGCCCAAACGCGAGCAGGTTCGTCACGACGACGCGCCGGTCGTCCGGCGTGACCGCCACGCAGCTCGGCTCGCGGATCACCGGAATTTGTTTGATCGCCTTGGGTGGTGTCTGGCCGAGGTCGATCACCGAAACACTGTGACTGTCCTGGTTGCAGACATACAGCCGTTTTGCTTTGTCGGAGATGGCTACCGCTGTGGGCCACTTGCCGACGGTGATTCGTGTGGAGATTTCTTTCTTGCTTGTGTCGATGACTGCCACGCTGCTGTTTCCATGTTCCGCAACGTACAACGTGCCCCCGTCAGCGGACAGCGCGAGTCCTTGCGGTTCGCCAAGCAAAGCCACCTCGCCGCGTTTTGTCATTTTCGCTGCGTCGAGAATCGCCAAGCTCCCGCCAGTTCGATCCGATGTGTATACCGTCTTGCCGTCCGGTGAGACAAGCACGCTCGTTGGAGATCGGTATTCCGTCGCGCCGGACACCTTCGAAGGCTTCTCTTGCCCCGACGTTTCATGGTGTGGAATCAAAAACATTCCCGTCAATGCGACCAGTACTCCCGCAAAAAACAACGCTAAGGCTTGTGTGGACCGAGTCATGGTTGAGTCTCCTCGACACAGTTTGTTGATGGCATGGCAGAATCACAACCACATCGCGCCGCTTCGACCAGGTATCTTGGCGAGCAACTTTTGTGGGCCACGCTTGCGAATCATGCTTCGTTAAACTTGTGAATCTTGATTCAGATTATACTTTTTACATCGCCGCATAACAAGCAAGACCGGTCCCTCGCAGGGTCCTGGTTTTGCGGGGCACGTTTTGATCGTCGAAAACAGGCTTGAGTCGGCAGGTTGCAAACCGACGCCGTGAACTAAAACTCCTCTGCGCTCTTCGTACCTCTGCGTTGACAAAAGAACTAGAATCTCTCGAAAAACGCAGAGGAACGAAGAACGCAGAGGATGGTAGTGCAAAACAACGATTAGGGTTTAATCGCTCGTCGCGTAGTCTTTTCGGACGGTGATGAGTACTCCGCAGATCGTGTCACGACCAGCGTGCCTTTGTCGGCGTCGACAAGCACATGATCGCCGGTCTTGATGGCTCGAAACGGATCCGTGTCCAATTCGGCGACCATCGGAATACGGTTGACTACGCACCCAAGCACGGCCAGAGAATCAATTTCCGTATTCACTAACGCCACGGGTGCATTACCTGCTTGGTGTGCCAGTCCCATCACGAGCGGTGTGGCCGACGATCCCTTTGTGGACCGTATTACCAAGACCTTTCCTCGCAGGCATTCGCCTTCCAGGGGGTGACCTGGAGCGATGATTCGACCGGTTACAGGTTCCACTTCGCCCCAAAACGACAAAGTGGCCGGGGCGACGAGGGCTTCGCCTTCGGCTCGGCCCTTGACTAGGCCACGGCATCTGATCACGACATCACCCGTCATCGCGCCACCTTCCCGTCAGTGCAGCCTCGAGGCAACCCTGCAGGTGGTCCACGATCACTTCTGCTTTGATCATCCCGCGGGCGTAGTGGGCCTGTTTGAAACTCGGAGTGGCGATTCGTTTTGCTTCTAGTCGCATGGAATTCGTCGGGCATGTATCGCAAAACAGATAACCGCCTGCATCCAAAATGGTTTTGGCATGCCCCAACCGTTCGGCACTGGCGCGGGTGGCGAAGGCCATGCACACCCAAAGCTTGACGCCCTCGGCCAGATGTTTGCCTTTCAATTGGGCAGCGATTTGGGCGATCTCGTGCAACGAGGCGTGAGGGCAACCCAAAATGACAGTGTCGATGCGGTCGTCCTTGTGTGTGCGAAGTTGGTCATAGGTCTCGCGCAGTTGCTGTGGGCCGAAGACGAGCCGGTGCCGTGGCGGCTGGCCACCCAGAGCTTGCTCCAAGTCCGGTGCTTCGGGCGTGACTCCCGCGATGTGGCACATGGTGACACCACCACCAGATGCGAGCGCGGCACAAAGCTGTTTAGCGTCCTCTTGCGTCGGCTGCGGCGCTAGCTGAAACACGGGCACTTCCAAACCCGCCATTTGTCCAGCAAAGTAGCCCAGTGCACCCCAGTCAGTTGGCGTGCAGAGTTGGGCCGTTACATCCACCTGCATCGTCGCCCGGCGGTTTTCGTCCAGCAGCACACCGAACTCGGGAACGCAACCCAGCAGCGAGGCCGCCAGTGCGCTTTCTGTACCATGACGAGTCGTTCGAGCACCCAGGATGGAGTTGGCATAGACGACGGCCGACGATTCCGTCCACGCGCAGATTTCCCCTTTCAACGGCACGTTGCCCACATGGTATGGTGCGCACGTGTGTGTCATGAGAAAACCGGCATCAGTGGCCATCCGCATGACTTCCTGCTGAGCCACCACCTGCTCCCGTGGCATCTCGATTTCCTCGTATTGCTCCTCGTGCGCAAAGGTAATGTGTGTCGTGCAGTGACCACAAACTTGGTGCTGGCAAACCGATCGCAACAGTTGCATGGTTTGTTCGAATGGTTTTTCACCCGCGCCCCACACAAGGTTACCAGGCACGGTGACCAGTGCGTGAGTGTTGGCGGTCGGTACGAGCCGCCTCGCTCCCATCGCTTCGCCCCACTCGACCAACCAGCGCATGCATTTGGCCAACAGCGGCCCTTTGGCTCCGTCGCGAACCTGCCGTTGTTCGTCGGTTAATTCCATGGGCGACCTGTCTGCGTGTGCTGACTGACCCATTCTTCGCGCTTGGGATAAAACTAGATACACTGGATAGACATTATAGTCGTGTGCGGCTGCAAGATTGAAGTGCCTGTTCTTTGGTCGCGGATATCGAGCCGTCGCACTTTGCTATGTGAAGTCGCTGCCGACAATAGACAAAGATAGGTGGAACCATGTTTCGTACGACAATACTCTGGATGACGGTCAGCCTCATAGCGATGGGGCCTTTCGAGTTGGTGCATGCACATGGCCCGTCGGTTCTGGTTCCCCAGATTGACGGCCAGTGGTGGAGCGTCGCCGATAACCCGGACTTGGGTGAGTTTACCGACGCCAGACAGGAGCCGGTCGATTTCGCGGTGTGGCAAGCGGCGGACGGGACTTGGCAGCTTTGGTCATGCATTCGTAAGACCAAATGCGGCGGCAATACTCGCCTGTTCTACGGCTGGCGAGCGGACAAGCTCACCGACCGCGATTGGAAGCCACTGGGGATCATGATGACGGCAGAGCCGAAGTACGGGGAATCGCGTGGCGGTTTGCAAGCTCCGCACGTTATTCGTCGCAACGGCACGTACCATATGTTCTATGGCGATTGGAACAACATTTGTCTAGCGACCAGCACTGACGGCAAGCACTTCACCCGTTATGTGCGGCAAAACGGCGAGACGGGCCTTTTCAGCGAAGGCGATGGTGAACATGCGCGCGATGCGATGATTGTCAACATTGGCGACAAGTTTCACTGTTATTACACGGCGCACTCAATGCGATCACCGGTGAAGAATCGCCGCGGTGTTAACTACTGCCGAGTTTCGACGGATCTGCGACACTGGAGCGATTCACAGATCGTGGCCGAAGGCAGCGTCTACCGAGAGGGGCCGTATTCGGCGGAATGTCCCCATGTCGTTTATCATCCCGAATCGAAACATTACTACTTATTCAACACGCAACGGTACGGTCGCCAACAGCACGCTACTGTCTTTCGTTCAACGGATCCGCTGCGTTTTGGCATTAACGACAATTCCCTGGAAGTGACGACGCTGCCCGTGGCTGCTCCAGAGATCATTCTGCTCGGCAAGCAGTACTACATCGCCTCGCTGCAGCCGGGCCTCGACGGAATTCAGATCGCCAAACTGAAGTGGGAACCCGCCTCAACGAAAAGCTTGCCGGCACGGTGAGGACTTGCGATCATGTGGTAAGTGATCGAACGTCTTCATTTCAATGGATGGGCTCATGACCATTTCGCCAAATGAATTCGGTGCCTCATTCAAGGGCTTTATGGAACAGATGTCGGCCACCAGTCCGGCCGAAGAACCGATTTTTCGTCAACGGC
>CAYFJO010000688.1:0-4782 GCA_964343305.1 uncultured Pirellulaceae bacterium
CGAGATAACGATAACGGGCACGTTGCTTATCACGGGATCGACAAGCTGGGAATCGACTTTATCGCCTTGACCGGCGACACGGTCTACTACGACGGGCCCGCCGGTGGGATTCCCAAGAGCCTCTGGCCACCGGGCGTCGAGAGTTCGCGTGAAGTTCACCGGGCGGTTCGGAATTTGTTGAATGAGATGACCGACGACCAGGCCGTGCTCTGGCTGCGAAAACACTGGCACGCCATGTACACACTGCCGATTCAGCGTGAATTCTTCGGCAAGCACGCCGGTTATTGGCAGATGGACGACCACGACTACCGCAGCGACGACTGGTCGACCCATTACGAGCCCGGTTTGTTCGTCTTTCGCGAGCAGAACCCAGTTCCCGACTTGACGTATCGCACGGTTCGCTGGGGCAAGGGCCTGCAAATCTGGCTGTTGGAAGGGCGGCAATTTCGCAACAAGAACAGCAAACCTGCAACGCTCTGGGGCCGCGAACAGTTTGAGTGGCTGGTGAAATCCCTGGCCGAATCACACGCAGTGTTCAAAGTGATCGTCAGCTCGTCGCCGGTCGTCGGCAGCGCTCGGGGTGGTGGTTACAATACGCCCCCCGGATCCCGCAGCGACAATCACGGCTACCCGCCTTTCCTTGAGGAACGCAAAGCCTTCTTCGACCAAATCACCGCAAGCGGCGTCAAGGATGTGTATTTCGTTTGCGGCGATCGTCACGCGAAATACCACACCCGCGGCAAGGAGTCGCGAATCCACGAGTTTTGCTGCGGCTCTCTTTCGGTGAAGCATGGAGCCCGCGGCAATTATTGGCCGGACGAAGATGTTTCCGGCCTCGTCGATGTGCTTCACGATCTGGACCTTGAACGGACCGGCGGCTTCCTTTGCGTCGAGGTCGACGTTGCCGACGAAGCGCGCCGTCCCACCATTGCATTCACCTTCTACGATCCAGCCGGCAGCAAGTTGGACGGCTGGCTGTTCTCCAACAAAGTCAAAGTGCGCGAAAGGAAATCACCATGATCACACGTCGTCAATTCCTGAAAAACTCGATGTTGGCCACGACCGCAGCAGCGGGCACAACGCTTTCCGTCGCACCTCATGCTCGTGCTCTCGGAGCCAACGACGACATCCGCGTCGCGGTGGTCGGGTTTCGCGGCCAGGGGGGCCTTCATCTGCGGAAGCTCCGTGAACTGTCCGGCGTGCGAGTGGTCGCGGTCTGTGACGTCGACCAGGACGTCTTGGATCGCGAATTGAAAGAGTCGCGTAATCGCAACGAGAAGGTCACCGGCTACACCGACGTTCGCAAGCTGCTCGAAGACAAGAACATCGACGCCATCACGACCGCGACGCCGGATCACTGGCACGCGCTGATCACGATTTGGGCCTGCCAGGCGGGCAAGGATGTGTATGTCGAAAAGCCGATCTCGCACAACCTCTGGGAAGGCCGCAAGATGGTCGAGGCGGCTCGCAAGTACAACCGGATTGTGCAATACGGCAACCATAACCACGGCCATCGCACCGGCGAGATACAACTCGAAACGGAAAAGCTCGGCAAGATTCAGGTCGTCTGGTCTTCGTTGAACCGGATGCGAAAGAGCATTGGCAAAGTGGCTGGCCCGCAACCGGTTCCCGAATCGGTGAACTATGATCTGTGGTTAGGCCCGGCACCACTGGAGCCCTTGATGCGAAAAAGGCTGCACTACGATTGGCACTGGGTCTGGTCCACCGGAACCGGCGAATTGGGTAACAACGGCATTTATCCCCTCAATGCGGTTCGCTTGGCTCTCGGACAAAAGAGGTTGCCTCGCCGCGTGCTGAGTCTGGGCGGACGATTTACGTTCCACGACGACGGCGAGACACCCAACTCGCAATTGGCTCTCTTCGATTATGATCCAGGTCCGCTGGTCATTTTCGAGCTGCGCAATCTGCCCTCGGACAAAGGCCCGAAAACCATCGGCTCGAAGATGAAGTGCCAGCGCGGCGAGTCTCGATTGCCCAGGCCGTCGGGCGAGCCCGGCGACACGGGCGGATTCACCGCGCACAAAGGCCACTTGTTCAACTTCATTTCGGCCGTGCGCAGCCGCAAAGTCAGCGACCTGCGGGCCGACATCCTCGAAGGCCATTTGTCGACAGCGATGGTTCACATGGCCAACACATCCTACCGCCTTGGCACATCGCATTCGGCGGATGAGGTACGCGAAGCCATCAAAGACCGTGGCGGCGAAGCCGTGGAAACGTTCGGACGTTTTCAAGAGCATCTGGCCGCCAACGGCGTCGACTTCTCAAAGTCAGAAGTCGTCCTCGGCCCGTGGCTGGAGATGGAATCAGACCGCGAAGAGTTCGTCGGCAGTTCTGACGTGGTTGGGCGAGCGAATCAACTTTTGAGAGGCAGCTACCGCAAGCCATTCGTCGTACCGGAACAGGTTTGATAGAGACCTTGCCGGATAGAAAGGAACATTCGCATGTGTAAACGCAGCCACCTTCACACAGTGTTTTGGATTCTGCTCGTTCTCGCGAGTTGGACTACCAACACCGGGCGCGTGACCGCTCAGCCGTCACTGATTGGTCGGTCCAAAGATCCAATTCAGGGCGCTAAACCAAAGGTCAAGATCAACGAGATTCGCGCCGAGCGATTCCTGATTGATCCCCCCACCTTGGAGAACCTTGGGTTCCGTTGGTACGTGTCGGGCGATAGCAACCGGAATGCGACGGTGACCGTGGCATTTCGTGAAAAGGGCGACAGCGAGTGGACCCATGCGTTGCCCATGCTTCGCATCTATCACGAGATCGTCAATCAGGACTACGGGCCCTATCGTGTCGGGAACCTGTTTGCCGGAAGTGTGCTGTTTCTGAAGCCGGCCACGAAATACGAAGTCAAGTTCACGATGAGTGACCCCGACGGAGGGGCGCCTGCAGAGCCGAAGGTCGTCAGCGTCGCGACTCGAGGTGAGCCGCAAGCGGCAGCCGGAAAGGAGATTCACGCCAACTCCCGGACCGGCCTGATGGCGGCCTATGCGAAGGCCCGGCCGGGAGACGTCATTCTGCTTCATGCTGGAATCTACAACGGGCCGTTCCAGTTCAACAGGTCGGGCGAGCCGGCCAAGCCAATCGTGTTTCGCGGGGCAGGTGACGGTGAGGCGATTCTTCAGGCCGACGGCACGGTGGGGAAATCTCGTATCGTTAGCATTGCGGGCACGGATCATCTCATGTTCGAAGATCTGACCTTCCGCAGTGCGCATACTGCCATCTACTCGGGAAAGCCTGGCTCCGCCGGAATCACGATTCGGCGCTGCCGCATCAAGGAGGTTGTCAGTGGTATCAATACACAATCAGAGAACTCACGAGAGTGGTACATCGCCGACAACGAAATCATGGGGATCAACCGGACCTGGTATCCGCGCCCCGAAGCGTACATGTCGCCCTCGCATACCGGCGTAAACGTCTACGGCAAGGGGCACGTCGTCTGCTACAACCGCATCAGTCGTTTCAGTGACGCGCTGGCCATCGCCAACTTCGGTGTTCCGGTCGACGACGCTGAGCGGCATTGTGTAGCGATCGACTTCTATGGCAATGATCTCTCGTGGGCACAGGATGACACCATCGAAGCCGACTACGGCTGCCACAACGTGCGCGTGTATCGCAATCGGTGTTACAACACGCACACGGCTCTATCCACGCAGCCCTTCTACGGCGGGCCGGTCTACCTGATTCGCAATGAGGCCTACAGTATCACGGCCCTCACTTTCAAGCTGAACAACTATCCGGCGGGTATCCAGGCCTACCACAATACGGTCTGCTGCGCTCGCCAAGGATTCACCCCGCCTGCGATCTGGCAGAACGGGCACTTCCGAAACAATCTCTTCATGGGCGGAGGCGGTTACGCCATGGAAACCGGGTCTCCCACCCCATACTCGACGCTCGACTACAACGGATACCGCCGCAACTCAGCCGAGCGATTCATCAAGTGGATCGACTCCGATCGCAAGGTAGGTCGCTACCAGTCGATCGAGGAACTGAGCCAAGCCACCGGCCTCGAGCAACACGGTCTGGTGGTCGACTACGACATCTTCACCAGGGCCGGCCCGCCAAAGGAAGGCAGAACGTATGCGCCTTCCGGCTACGACCTCCAACTCAAACCCCGAGCGAACTGTGTCGACGCGGGTACCTTGATCCCCCAAGTCACCGACAACTTCAGCGGGACAGCTCCTGACCTCGGCTGCTATGAATGTGGGCAGGACTCACCCCACTACGGCCCACGCAACTCGCACAAGTGATCCGAGGCTCGCTCACGGTTGCATCGTGGCCGTGCTAACGACATGATATCCTGAAGAGAAACAAGTCATCTGGATTCGACCCCACTTGGAGGCAACGATGCTTACTCCCTTAAGGTATCTTCAGCTTGTCTTTTTGTCAGTTGGTATCAGCGCGCTGCTGTGCGTGGGCGTCCATGCGGACAAGCCGGTACTGTTGCCGCAGATCGGGGAATCTTGGTGGCAGGTGGCGGGAGATCCCGACTTGGGCGAGCTGACGTCCGAGAAGCAACAGCCTGTTGACTTTGGCGTTTGGCGAGCTGCTGACGGCACGTGGCAACTTTGGTCATGTATCCGTGGGACCAAGTGCGGCGGCAGCACGCGGCTCTTCTACGGTTGGGAAGGTGCCGCGTTGACGGACAAGAACTGGCAGCCGAAGGGCATTGCCATGCAGGCCGATCCCCGCCTTGGCGAGACTCCCGGTGGCCTCCAGGCGCCGCACGTGATCACCCGGGATGGTCTCTACTACATG
>CAYFJO010000689.1:0-4758 GCA_964343305.1 uncultured Pirellulaceae bacterium
TTTTGGGCCTGGATCGCGTCGGACTGAGCTCGTAGGTCTGCGACCTTTTTCTCCATCTCTTCCTTCGGAGCCTTGCCGTCTTTCAGAAGCTTTCGGAGAACCGAACTTTCCTTGTTGAGGGCCGACAGTTGCTGGTTGAGTTTTTCACCCTGCTGACGCTCGACGTTAAACTGAGCTTTTTCTTGTGCGGTCAGTTTAATCTCGTCGAAGCGCGATTGCCCTTGCCAAAGAATCTGCCCATTCGCCTTGTTGACGCAGATCAGGACGCAGGGCTCGGCACACGTGAAAAGCTTTTGTCCGAGGATAACCGGGATGGCGTTGCTCTTCGCCAGATCGATTTTCCAGACGACGTTCTTATCTGTGCCCCAATGCAGCGGCGGGTTGGCGTCCGGATACACGAAAACGTCATCAAGCACGGAAGCCAACGATGCCGATTCCCTGGGGGCAGCACGATCTTCAGGAATGAACTGATCATGAGCGCCGGAACGACTTGTAGCACCAGCAATGTGATGGACAAGAACATGCGGTGTGTCCATGATAGCCGAAGGAAGTTGCGTCAACGTCATCCAGAGGCGCCGAGATTGCCAGTTGGCCACTTAATTGGGCCATTGGCATGAGCCAGAGTGGTACGACGGATCGTCCATTTCAAGGCGCAAATCTCGGCATCACATGGACTCGCTGTGATATACCGAGCGTTTCATAGAATGGAGAATTGAAGTCGCGCGTACCTGATCCAAAGGGAGTAAGCAATGACAAACGAACATCCGGCGATTTCAGTTCTTGACGTGTCCGGAACACCCGGCCAAATTGGTGCCGCCCACGGTGAGGACCAGCGTGACAGAATCCACGAGTGCCTCGACCGATTCTTGGGATGGTTGTGCAGCGGAGCGGCGGTTTCGCTAGATGAACAATCGTTGTGGTCGAAGTGGTTGCCTCAAGTTTCGTTTAACGAGCGTGTCGCGCCAGGTATCCTTGCGGAGATGCGTGGTATTGCACGTGGCGCGGGTGTGCCGTTCGAGCGGATTTTTCTGCTCAACAGCATGCTGGATCTAGTTGGTTTTCGCTATTTGCCCATGGCGCAGAACTTCGGTTGCACGACGTTTGCGGTTGCCGCGGAGGCGGGCACTGGCCGGGCAATGATTGGACAGACATATGACATGCCGGAACTTCTCGACGACTCTCTTCTCATGCTGCGCATCAAACCCGAGCGTGGCCCTGGTCAACTAGTTTTTACTTTCACGGGAATTGTCGGTGCTTGTGGAATGAACGAAGCGGGTATCGGGCTCTGTATCAACTACTTAAGCCCGCTCGATGTCGGCGTTGGACGGTTGCATAGCATCATTGTCCGCCAAATCCTCGCCGCTGAGAATCTTGCAGATGCCCTCGCGCCACCCGTGATTCCACCGCGCGCTGGCGGCGCCCATTACCTGGTCGCCGACAAGACGGGCAGTGTTGTCAGCCTTGAGACGACGGGCCAACGACACGAAACTTTTTTTCCCGACGGCAATGGCATTGGACATACCAATCACTACCTTGGGCACACCTTGAAAGACGTGGAGTTTCTTCGCGAGAGTTCGATTGGCAGCTCATTGGTGCGCTACTCCGCGCTGCATCGGTATTTTCGCGAACATGACACGGACCTTAATCTTCAGTCGTTACAACAACTCACGCAAAACCACACTTCATACCCGAATTCAATCTGTGCCCACCGACTGGAGAGCGACCCCCCAAGCAGTCGCGGTTGTACGCTGGCGGCAATGGTGCACGTCTTGTCCGAAGGGACGACGCACATCACTCACGGATGTGCATGCGAAAACAGTTTTCATCCAGTCACGTTATGAGATCAGGACAAGCGGAACTTCAACTCCACAATTTCAATGTCAAAATCATATTATTTCTTTGCATTCGTTCTGGGCCTTGTATTCAGCGCTTTGGCTGGGGCAAAAGAACGGGAAACTGCGGAAGCAACAGAATGGAAACCGGTTGTCGCTGGCTTGTTTCAACTGAACGCGATGCCAACTGCCTATGCTCTCGTGTCTGACGTCCAGGCGTTGCTGATTGGAGCGCCGCGGACTTTACGTCCTGATATCCTTCCACCAGGAGCGGATAAATGGAGTCTCGTGCTGTTGACACACCACCATCGCGACACTTCCTGGCAGGCAGCGGCGTTCATCCAGTCCGGTACAGCGGTGCGGGCTCCTGTTGAGTCAACTCGATTATTATTACCAGACGGCGTAGCCGAATATTGGCACAAGTCGTTGCCCGTCGAACAGCCTGACCGTTTTCCGCCTCTGTTCGAGCGGTCTTGGGGCGACTGGTCCTATCTTGTGCATCCTGTCGGCATCAAGGGGATTCGCTGTGACGTCAAAGACGGCGATAGCATCTCATGGAAACAGTGGACATTGAGAGCAGTCGCGACGCCTGGCCACAGTCGTGACAGCTTCACGTTTCTCGCAGATAAGTCCGCCGGGGACAGTCACCGGATCGCTTTTTGTGGCGACGCAATTTGTCGGCCGGGAAAACTCTGGGCGCCGTACACAACGGATTGGCATCATCAGCGTGGTGAAGGACTAGCTGCCGCAGCCCAGTCGCTTCGTAAACTTGTCGACCACAAACCGACGTTGGTTTGTCCGGAACATGGTCCTGTAATGAATGAGAAAATCGAACAAACTTTGCTCGATACGTCCAACAAGATCGCGCGAGTGGCTGTGTTAAAGAACTACAAACGCTATACGCAAGAGGTGCTGGGTGATCCACCGAGTTACCGTTTTCTGGCCAAGGACCAGGTCGGGACCGCGAACCCTCAGGGTAACCCCGTTCCCTGGACACAGATCTCCGACCACTTGTTCCTCACCGGAAACACTTATGCCGTAACATCTCGCGAGGGCGGCGTATTGCTGATGGATCCCTACTCGCAGAACATTGTGCAGCGAGTCGAAGAACTAAAGCGGGACCACGGCTGCGGTCCGGTCGAGGTCGCTCTGATTAGTCATGCCCACAACGATCACTACACTGGCATCTTCGCGTTGCCGGATCGCAAACGGTTCAAGGTCTGGACACTCGACAAGGTTGCCGACGCAGTTGACCATCCACACCGCTATCGAGCACCTTACGTCGATGCCCGCCGACCAATGGTTGATCGGCGGATGAAGGACGGCGAAAAGGCTCGCTGGCATGAATACGAACTGACGTTTCGACACCATCCAGGTCAGTCCTGGTTTTCGATGGGTGTCGAGTTAACGATTGACGGAAAAGAATGCTTTTTCACTGCCGACAATTTCTTTCACATGGACCAATACAGTGGCGGTGGCGGCTGGTCTGGGCGCAATCGTGCTTTGCCGTTGGGATACCTGGCTTCGGCTCGTCAGGTTCTGAAATCTCGTCCCGACTGGATACTGGCCGAACACGGCGGGGCCTTTGAATTCAACGAACAAGATTTTCGCCGCCGGGTGCGCTGGGCGCAGGAAACCGCGAAGGCCGCTGATTCAATTTCACTCAGCGACCATCATGTGGTCGATTGGGACCCACACCGAATCCGCGTCGAACCGGTGGTTATTAAGGGAAAGGCGGGCCAGACGGTCGAACTGACGTTGGTTGGAACCAATCCACTGCCAAAGCGAAATCGATACTCGGCGACGTTCGGCCGGCCAGACATCGTTGCGAGTGCAGCGATGCAACTGGACATCCCGGCGCAGCAAAGCGCACACGTCCGCTGCCGTCTCTTGATTTCTCCGAATACGCAGGCGGGCCGACACATCGTACCGTGTACGGTAAAGAATGGAGACCTAGCGGATGCT
The DNA here is from genome assembly GCA_964343305.1 of uncultured Pirellulaceae bacterium. Classification (GTDB taxonomy): domain Bacteria; phylum Planctomycetota; class Planctomycetia; order Pirellulales; family Pirellulaceae; genus CAYFJO01. The sequence continues at coordinate 3,798 of CAYFJO010000689.1, forward strand.
GCCGACGTCTTCGTTGTCATCATCGTCGAGGAATGATTTCGCGCCTTCCGTTTTGTCTCTTCAAGACCGCGTGCCCGCAGTGGTGCCGGTGGCCTATGGTGCCGCGTCGACCGTTAGCACGTCAGTGCGGAGTGTACGATCATCAACCTTGAGTTTCGCCTCAACAAATTTTGCCAGATGTACTTCTTGTTGGCACGACGAAACTTGCGTATTGCATCCGAGAACCTGGAGCAATTGTGACCTTGTGTGGGCGCATGGCTCTTTTTGTTGGGCCACCGAAGGAAGGGGCACGAACGTGAATGTAGCCAACTTCGCCAAAATGAAATACGAACTCCGGGACCACTGTCGGGGCTGTACCAATCGTCCAGCGTTTTTCGAGATCTCCAAGCTCTCCTAGTTTGTCGTCACGCTTGAAGCGAAATCCATCGTCAAGGCTTCCACCACCACCGCGTGAGCCGGTTTCGAAAGAGAAAGGGGAATCGGTTGTGTTGCGGATGAACAATACGAGCCGACTCACGGTCTCCCCTCGCTCAAGTTCCACCTCCAAACTTATTGTCGGTTTCGGTTCATCTTCTGCCGTCGCGTTTGCGCCTTGCTGTACAAAAGCCCCGAAAGAAATCGCCATAAAGATCCAGCATACGCATTCAAAATTCGACAAAGTGTGGCCCGTCATTGTTTGCTCCTGGCTTATTCGCATCACCTTGCCGAAGGTGGCTCGATGTAGGCCACGATCCGGCCTTTGGTCGTCTGTAGCACACCAGCCCTGGTGTGGGTACCGTCTTTCTCGGTTCGCACAAAGTCGACCTTAACTTCTCCACTCTTGTTTTTTCGAACACGCTGAAGAGACTCAATAGATAGCGGTGCCAACTCCCGGTGGTCGGCGGCAAGCTTTTTGTTGACGTGCGCTAGGTAGCCAGCAAGTTCCATTTCTCCACCGATCTGTACAAGTCCCATCAGTCGC
>CAYFJO010000690.1:0-4730 GCA_964343305.1 uncultured Pirellulaceae bacterium
GACGTTCTTCAGCTGTTCTTTGTAATCGGCAACGTCTTCCTGACGAGTTTCAAAGGCAGCCGACATGGCGGCTGAAGACGACGTCGATCCAGTGCAGCACAGGAGACCTTGCACTTCATTCCAAACTTCGGCCTGATCTGAACTGTGCCCCTCCCCGGCCCTCGCTGATCGGCTCACCGACTTCTTCAAAGCGTGACGCAGGCTGGACGAGGAATGGGAACCGCTCGATCCAAACTGCTTGGACTTGTAGGACCAGCGTCCTTGCTCAACGCAACTGACGGGAATTTTTGTCTTCATCCCAGCAGCGATCAGAATCGAAGTATTCAAGATGCGATTCTGTTTGGCCCCAACGAGTTCCTCGCCCTCGATAAACAGTACTCTTGTATCGCCTTTGTTTTCGACTAAGAGTTCCGGCACCGACCCACCTTCGGACACTTCTTCAACCGTTAAGCACTTTTCGGCGATTGCTTCGTCAGCGAGTCGATATTCCACGCCGCCATTGGTTTCAGAAAAAAGTGGAAACACAGTCATCGATTTGTAGCGAAGCGGATCACCAACACGAACATCAGGAAGCACAACAGACATATAGAGACTCCTAAAAGAAAAGAGGCGGGAGACGATTCGTCCATGACACCACCAAGAGGAGATGGGTTCGTCGAGGAATTGTTCGCGGACGGACGGCTGGCGGCAAGTGTCGCGGTCGGGCCGCTCACTTGTTCGCCACCAAAAATGAAGCGATCATGCGTGTAGAGGCGACCGTGGCATCGATGGCCTCGTCGGCGGTTTGATCGTCAGTGTCGCTTTGCACGTGAGTCAGATCCCGTTTGAGGCGATGTCGCAACTCGGATTCCTGCGAATCGAGCACCAGATTACGAACATCGTCACCATTTCGCTGCTCACGAATTAGCTTGACACCTTGAGCGGTATGCGAAACGGCGGCTCGGATTGCCTCGTTGCCACGCGCAATTTGGTCATTGCGGTGGCGGATTGCTTTCGCGCGACGTTCAGCCGTGTCACGTTCGACGTCGCCCACGATCTCGTGAACTTCGGTCTCGCAATCCTGAAAGATCTTTTTCACAACGGCACTGACGATCGATTTGGCCAAAGAATTCTTTGCCATGACAGAAACTCCTGCTGGGAATTTGCCCAGCACGTATACGCCCGCTCGCGCGGGACAGTACACACCAACCCGAACGAGCAACACGCTCGCCCTTCGGATGCAAGCATCCAAAGCCAGACGTTGGGAATCGAACCCAAGACAGAAGCTGCACCAGCAGCTATCTGGAATGAAGAAAGCGGCAACGAACTTACTGCCGTTGTCACTAGGAGAAGAAGTCGAGCCGCATCGAAATCGGCGCGGGAAGGGAAGACGTTGAATCAACCGGATCTCGGGAGGGAAGAGGAGGAGGCTGGTTTGGCGACTCGTGTTGTGAAACCATTGTGACACCGGCTTGGGATTGACCTTGAAAATTGATCGGAATCTTTGCCCGGTGATTCGCGCAATGAAAAAGGAGCGCCGAAGCACAAGGCCGCTCCCAGAACCCCAGCGACGGGGTACCAACGAACAGCACAAGGCCCGGCGCTCCCTTCGAGCAGGGAGCGCCGTCCAAGTACCGCTTCGTTGGTTCGAGAGCCGTAGGCTCAAGGTCGCTGTTTTCTGGGAAGCAAATACGTGGACGCTAACGCGTCGAATCAAATTGTCTTATTGAAATTGGCTAACGCAAAGCATTTCTCCGTGTCGGAATTTGAATTCACTAAATCATCTTTGATTCTATCTTTCGCATCTCGACAGAACAACCAATCGAGAATCATGTGCTAGTCAACGGCGTGATGGAGCGAGCGTCTTGTAATCGCGAGCAAAACGACAACAAAAGTGATGGTCAGCGTCACGGGTCCCCAGTAGAAGCACCAAAACATCCGCCGTGCAGCGTTCAGCCCAGAGCTTTCAACTGCACTGGGGCTAAGTCCGTCGCGTAGTATCCATGCAAACGGCGAGAGTATGAACGAGACGATCAGCAAACCGATGCAGATGGACAGCGAAGCCAAAACGAGTGTCAACCTAAGCTGCGATCGTTCCACTTTGGGAGACGCACCAGTCTGAGGTGATTCGTATGGATTATTGTCAGATGACATCATCGGCGACGGTAATATCGAAGGCCAAGTTTTCCATTTTGCAGAGCGCGCGCCTGCCCAATGCGTCGCTTTGGCGGGTGGTTTCTCATCTTCCTTTGGTTTGAATTTACCATCCGACGCCCCGTCGCGCGCAAGCCTTGTGTTCGACGCTTCCTTTCTCTTGTGAACAGTCGGCTCCATGACCCAGGCTGTCTGACTTTTGAATTGTCCTTCGAGCAGCTTAACCTTCACCCAGCGAACCGGTACAACTGGGTCTCGCCTCGTCTCGAAAACCAAAACGCGTGTCCCCGGCGCAGCCAAACCGAGATGATTCCGAAACGACGCGAGTTTGAGCGATTCGGGCACCTTCGCAAGCGTGACTGCCACACCATCATCCGAGATCGTCGCCGACTCCTGGCCGGGTGAAGTACCGGCGAGAACCAGGTGAAGAAAAATAATTGCGATCGATGTGGAGAACCTAGGCATGTGCATTGCGCTCATAACTGCTGTCAGGAGTTTAGGGCGAACGAATTGTTCTTGACGGATACCTGAGCTATCGTTTGTACTTCAAGTGATATTCCAAAAACATCAAAGTCTTTTCCAAGGCTTCTGGAGTCGGCACGTGCGTTTGGCGCTGGGTCATCGCAACGCGATTCGCGTGGCCGAGTATTTTGTTTACAGTGACAACATGGTTTAACGCTCGCCAGTTCTGCGGCGGATCTTCCGTGCCACCGGCGACTAATACCGGTCGCGGGCAAATCAGCGCGTGCAGCTCATTCAAGTCTTGATTCGACTCAATGAGTTGCTTGTAGAGACCGGTCCTTGGCCGATCTTTGTTCGGCACACCGGCTTGACGCCGGACTCCTTTCTCATAACCAAGATACCACGGCTCCCAATAATTCACGTTTGAGTTGGATTCGTTGAACACAATCCCGGGATCGGACCACACGGCACAATTAAATTTGTCGTACAAGCACGACGCGAACATTGACCACTTGCCGCCGTAGGACAAACCGACAACGCCGATCCTCTCAGCGTCGACGCTCGGCATCGTCGCCAGCGCCGTGTGACAGTTGGCCGCAACGTAAGCCAGATAGGACAACGGTTGTCGACCTTGTCGTTCACCGGCGTCAGTCAGCAGATCGCGGGTCTTCTTGTCGGGATGACCGATCGAGCCGGGTGTCCCGATTGACAACGTGACAAAGCCGCGACGGACAAGTTGCAATCCGTAGTCGTGCGTATCATGGCCACGTTCACCAAGACCAGCGCTTGTCGCAGAATCGTAGAACGTGACCAGCGCGGCTGGAAACGGACCTTTGCCATCCGGTACAAGCAGATGGCCTTCCGTAAATTCATCACCTGAGTAAATCTCAACGTGTACGCGGTGCTGTGTAAAGTTCTCACGACGTTCATTGGTAAGAAATTTGACTCGCGGGTTTCTCAGCAGATCTGGCCAAGGTCCCATTCTTTTGTGCCACTGTTGCAAAATGTTTTGGCGACGACGCTGCCACTGGGTGGCCGTTTCGATTTGGGTGCCGTCAGCAAATTTCAACGGTGAAGGATACTTGCCATAATCGCCTCGAAATTCTGCTGGTGGTGAATAGTGTGGCTCCAACTTCGCCTTGATTGTGGCCATGCGATCGTTGTCACGTCGGATTTGCCGCGACAATTTGGGAGCGTAATCCGTCAGGATCGCGTCCACGCCGCGCATCGTTGCAACTCGCCAGTTTTCACTTTCCGGCCCGGCGACGGTCGGGCCAGCGATGAACACTTGCTTTGACTCGGCGTGAACCTTCGCAACTTCTTCGCGGCTGGGCACATAACGAACATAAACCCAGTTGGCAGCTTGATCGCCAAGCGCCGCGTCAAACTCCTTTGACGTATTCGCCACGCAGGCGACATTCGTACTTAAGTCCGCCTTTAGAAAACGCCGCCGCACGTCCGCATTGCTAATCGTTCGACCGATCATCAGCAAACGATCTAGTACGCCATGCCGAATTGCAAGCTCGACAATATCGGATTCAATCTTTTCGTCTTGTCCTTTGACATCGACAGCCACGAGTACATCCAGCGATTTGTTGTGCGATATCGCCGTGAATACTTCATCAAGCGTCGGAATTCGCTCGCCTCGAAACTTGCGATCGAACCAACTGCCTGCATCGAGGGCTCGCAGTTGTGCGAGAGTCAATTCGCTGATTTGCCCATGACCGTCCGTCGTGCGATCAACCGTCTCGTCATGGATACAAACCAGTTGTCCGTCCTTCGATCGGCGAACGTCCAACTCAAACCCAACACGAAGTTGCAAACATGCGTGAATCGTCGCCATCGTGTTTTCCGGTGCGTCAAGCAGCAAGCCGCGATGGGCGACCGGGATCGGAGCGCTGGCCGCTTGGGCATGGGACGATGTCGCAATCAAGCAGAGCAGCAATAGTGTCGTCGCATTTCGCAATCTTGCTTCTTGCGCGTCGGGTCTTAATGCAGTCCTAGGCACTGGTGATGTCCTCCTTCAGGAAAGGAACTCCGTCTCTGTTCATCAACACCGTGCCGACATGCTGGTCGTCGAGCTGGAACAAACACGATGTTTGGTCGTCAGCAATCACAGGCAGCGTCGGGAAAAC
>CAYFJO010000691.1:0-4690 GCA_964343305.1 uncultured Pirellulaceae bacterium
CGCTGAACGGCTCCGGTATCACCTCGGTGATCTTCGACCGCACGACGCTCAACACGATCGCCGGCCTGAACCGCGTGCCTACGGACAATTGGCAGCTCGACGTGCCGACCGATCCGCGGCGCGAGGTCGTTGTCGGCGCCGACTTGATGTTCGGCAACACGGTGCCCGGTTCGATTCACGGCTTCAAGTACGAAGACGTGGACGGCGACGGCGTCTATAACACGGCGGTCGACCTGCCGCTGATGGGCGTCGACTTTACGCTCACCGGCACTGACGGCCAAGGCAACGTCATCAGCACGACCGAGACGACCGACGTCAACGGCGAGTTCTGGTTCACGGGACTCTTGCCTAGCGTCAATGGCGTGGGGCCAGCCACCGGGTACACGGTGACTGAAACCGTTCCTGCTGGTTTTGTCGCGACGACTCCCATTTTGTACAACAGCGACCTGCTCAGCCGCCAAGAACTGGTCGCCTTCGACGGCCAAGCCATGATTCCGCCGCCGGCCCCATTTGCCGAGATCACCAAGTTGTTGGCCGGTGATCCCGTGGCCGATGACGCGTTTGGCATTGTAACAGCCCTCGATGGCAACACGGCGGTCGTGACTGCCAATCAGTCCCTCTCGGGCGGCACCGGCAAGGCGTACATCTTTGAGAACAAAGCACAGGGCTGGACGCAGGTCGCTAAGCTGACTGCCAGCGACGCGGGTGCGGGCGACTTGTTCGGGCAAGGCGCGGCGATCCACGGCGACACGGTGGCGATTGGCGCGCTGCACGAAGATCAGATTGGAACGGATGCCGGGGCGGTCTACATTTTCGAGCGGCACGCCGGCGGCACGAACAACTGGGGAGAGGTGAAGAAGATCGTTGCTCCCGCTTACGGCGGGGGTTCGTTCGGCGACGAGATGGGACAAGGTCTGGATCTCGACACCGACACGCTGGTGGTCGGGGTTCGCCGCGACGACGATAATGGCAACAGCGCTGGTGCAGCCTACATCTTCGAGCGCGACCAGGGCGGCGCTGACAACTGGGGCCAGGTGGCCAAGCTGATCTCGAGCGACGGTGGGCCGTTCGATCTGTTCGGCGCTAGCTCCGCCATCAGCGGCGACACGGTGGTCATTGGCTCGGGACGCGACGACGCCACGGGAGACACGATCGACGACGCCGGTGCGGCTTACGTCTACCACCGCAACCAGGGTGGCGCCAACAACTGGGGCGAAGTCATCAAGCTGACCGCCAGCGACGCGGCCATCGACGATTTCTTCGGCGAACGGGTCGATATCGACGGCAACCGAATCGTCGTGGGAGCACCCGGAGAAATTACGAACCACGCGGGTGCGGCTTACATCTTTGAGGATCCGGGATCGGGGTGGACGGAAATCATCAAACTAGCCGCCAGCGACACGGCGTTGAGCGACCAGTTCGGTGCCAGTGTCGCTGTCAGTGGGGACCGCTTACTGATCGGCGCGACCCGCAATAGCGAAGCGGGCGCGCAGGCCGGCGCGGCTTATGTCTTCGAGGATGCCGGCTCGGGCTTTGCCGAAACCGAGAAGCTGATCGCCAGCGACGCCGCGGTGGGAGACGACTTTGGCCATGTCGCGCTGGATGGCGCCACCGCGATCATCGGCGCGCCGGGCAACGATGATTTCGTCAACAACTCAGGTTCGGCTTACATCTTCGAACAGTTCAGCGATCCTCGCGTCGAAGTGCTGGTCGGTGGGCCGCTGATGTTCGGCAACACCGTGCCCGGTTCGATCCACGGCTTCAAGTACGAGGATGTCGACGGCGACGGTGTTTACAACGATGCGGTTGACCTGGCGCTGGCCGGAGTTGACTTCACGCTGACCGGCACCGATGGACAGGGAAACATTATCAACACGACCGAGACGACGGATGCGGGGGGCGAGTTCTGGTTCACGGGCCTGGTGCCCAGCGTGAATGGAACCGGACCCGCGACCGGATACATGGTGAGCGAGACCGTTCCCAGCGGCTTCGTGGCGACCACTTCCACGTCGTACAACACCGATCTGTTCAGCCGCCAGGAGTTGGTGGCTCTGCCCGGCCAGGCGATGTTGCCACCGCCCGCTCCGGCCACGATCGACTTCGACGATGTTGACGCCAGCAATGGAGCCTTGTCGGTATTGGGGTTTGTGGACTACAACCCGTTGTCGCCCAATCCCTCCAATCCCGTCGGCGGCGAGATGGATGTCGATCCTGTGAACGACTTGGTCTACATGGCCGCCGGGTTTGGCAGCGGCTCAAAGATCATTCGCTTCGATGTCTCCGACCCCACCTCGATTCCCGCCTTCACGCATGTCAGCGCCGGCTTCGGCAGCGGGGTCGCGGTCGACCCGGCCACGGGCCGTTATGCCGCCACCAACGGCTTCGGCAGTCAGCTCGGTGTCTTCAACTCCAACGGGACGGTTTACGACACGGAAAGCCTGATCGGTTGTGGCGGGAGCGTGGCGGCGGGCAGCGGTACGTTCGCGGTCAGCACGCAGTGCAGTGATGATTTCTTTGTCTACAACCAGGCGACGAAGAACATCACCGGCACGCTCGATTCGACGGCTGTGGGATCGACGGTGGAGTACAACCCGGGCAGCGGCCGCTACTACAAGATGCGCAACCCCGGACCCGCCCCGTTCTTCGCGGACGAGCATCTACTGTTGAGCGACAGTGGCGTGTTGGGAGTAGCGAGCACGGCCGCGGTGACGTCCGCCGACGGAGTCAACAACCGCATCTTCATTGTGGACGCCGGCACGATCACAGCGTTGGATGGCAACTCGCACACCGCCGTTCCAGGGTTCACGGCAATCAGCGGACTGAGCATCACCGGCAATGCAGCGGTTGGTACCAACCGCGACCGCTTGTACATCCCTACCAGCAGCGGCATTCAGATTCACGACGCATCCACCGGGTCCGCGCTGAGCACTTTTGCGCTGACAGGCGGTTTCACTCCGCGGAACATGGTGATGGAGCAAGGCGACGACTTCCTCTATGTGCGGGCCACCGACGCAAGCAACAACCAGCGGCTGTTGGTTCTCGGCGTCGGCGACGACAACGGCCCAGTCACTGGTGCGGCGCTGGACAGCTACTTGAACCAACTCGGCATCACGATCACGGATATCACTCCCAGCGGCTTGGGCCAGATCGTGGACGACCGCGATGGCTTCCCGTCGCAGGTGCTGCGGGCCACGTCCGACAACAACGTCTTCTGGCACGACAGCCCCAACGATCCGTACGCCTACACAGTCAACTTTGCCACGACTCAGAGCAGCTTCACATTTACACGGCCCGAGCTGTTCGCGGCGACGCCATCTGGCCTGATCGTCGCGCCTTGGCGGGCCCGCGCATTCGACATCAACGGAGCGCTGCTCGACACGGTCAGCGAACCGCAACAAGCCACGTTCGGCACCATTCCCGCGACCACGTTCACGCTCAACGGGCCGGACATCACGTCGGTGAACTTCGACCGAGCCACGCTCAACACGATCGCCGGCCTGAACCGAGTGCCGACCGACAACTGGCAACTCGACGTGCCCACGGATCCGCGGCGCGAGGTCGTTGTCGGCGTCGACTTGATGTTCGGCAACACGGTGCCCGGTTCGATTCACGGCTTCAAGTACGAAGACGTGGACGGCGACGGCGTCTATAACGCGGCGATAGATCTGCCGCTGATGGGCGTCGAGTTTACGCTCACCAGTACCGACGGCCAGGGCAACATCATCAACACGACCGAGACGACCGACGTCAACGGCGACTTCTGGTTCACGGGTCTGTTGCCCAGCGTCGACGGCGTCGGCCCGGCGACCGGCTACACGGTCACCGAGACGGTGCCGGCCGGTTTTGTGGCCACGACTCCCACGTTCCTCGAAACCGATCTGCTCAGTCGCCAGGAACTGGTGGCTTTTGCCGGGCAAGCGATGATCCCGCCAGGCGATCCGCGTGTCGAGGTGCCGTTGGGTGATCCGCTCAGGTTCGGCAACACGGTCCCTGGTTCGATTCACGGCTTCAAGTACGAAGACGTGGACGGCGATGGCGTGTACAACAATGCGGTCGATCTGCCGCTGGCTGGAGTCGATTTTACGCTCACTGGCACCGACGGCCAGGGAAACGTCATCAACACGACCGAGACGACGGACGTGAACGGCGAGTTCTGGTTCACGGGCTTGTTGCCCAGCGTAGACGGCGTCGGTCCCGCCAGCGGATACACCGTGACCGAGACTGTGCCGACCGGTTTCGTGGCCACCACGCCAACTTCTTATGACGCCGACCTGTTGAGTCGCCAGGAATTGGTGGCGTTGCCGGGCCAAGCGATGCTGCCGACGACGACGTCGACCACGATCAACTTTGACAACGTCGACGCCAGCGGCGGACCGGTCACGGGTGCGGCGCTCAACAGTTATCTGAACCACTTTTACGGCGTCACGATCACCGACATCACGCCAAGCGGCCTTGCGGAAGTTGTCGACGACCGCTTCGGCTTCCCCTCGCAAGTGCTGCGGGCCTTCACCGATTTCAACGTTTTCTGGCATGACAGCCCCAACACTCCGTATTCGTACAAGGTGAACTTCGCTGTGCCACAAAACAACTTCACGTTTGTGCGTCCCGAATTGTTCGGCGCGACTCCCTCGGGCTTGATCGTCTCGCCCTGGCGGGCGCGGGCGTTCGATAGTACTGGCGGATTGTTGGA
>CAYFJO010000692.1:0-4680 GCA_964343305.1 uncultured Pirellulaceae bacterium
GTGATGGGAATCCTCGCCTATTTTGTCACTAGCGGGATGCGGCTGAGAACGTATCTTTACAAAAAGGTGTACGCGTTGATCCGCATCAGCGGCGTCACCGACTGGATCGCGTGTCTTGCCGCGACTGTACTAGTGCTAACCATTTTGATTTTGACCGGCACCCAGTGGATTGCTTTGGGCTTCTCCTTGTTCGGAATTCTAGCCGGTGTTGGTTTTCATTTCATGTTTGACCGCACGTTGGGAGAATTGCGCGAGAAACCAGTCGACGACGTCGAGGAATTGCTTCGACGCTTGCGGCTTGAGGGTGCAAGCGAGAATTGTTTACGGGAACTTGTGGTGAAACAGTGTGGTGAGCGATGGGAAGAACTCTTCGAGGAGTTGTTTGGATATGAGGAGAAAATCGCCACGCGCAGCCGCATGAATCACTATCTCAAAGAACAAGGCGCAAAAAAATATCGCCCGTGGCGAGAGTCCATCATCAATTGGATTGACCGTCGCTTGGATGACCACCAACAGAAGAGAGAACGCAAACATCTCGAAAAGGTCGAGGTCGCCAATCTACTCTCTCAGGGAATGAGTCCCCACGAAGTTAAGAACGCAGCGGCGCAAATCGTCGATGTTTTGATTGACGAAGCTCACGATTCACGGCTAATGTCCATGTCACCGGTGGATCCGTCTGTTGATCCGATGACGGAACGTGCGAAGAAACTCGGCCACCTTAGCTCCCTACTGGGAGTCGCGCGCGAAGGTCGCTACGCGCCCAAACAAGGCAAGCAAGGTGTTTTGTACGGCTTTCTGGATATCATCATCGGTCCCAAACTGCGCTTCTTCTTGGGCATGATTCTCGCCAGCAGTTGCGCGATGTGGTTTGTCACGCAGAATCGAGGGGCGATTCAAGAACAAATGCAAAAACAAGTGCAGCAACAGTTGGCCGAGCAAACAAGAAAGGCGAGAGAGCAAGCGAATCAAGCAAGCGGTGTGCAGGGAGATGAACTCAAATCCGTTATTGGAGATGACCTGGATCCAAACAATATCAGTGAAGATGAATTGAAAAAAATGATGACCAATCCGCTGCTCGAAGAGGAACTGAAAAAACTCCCTCAAGACGAGCAAGCACCACTTAATACCGAGCCGCTACCCGGTGAACTTGACAATCCCTATGCAAAGATCTTCGAACAATTCGGCGGTGATTCTTCTTCCGTATCGATGCCATTCGTCGGCGGTATGTTCAAGGGCTACGGGCCTGGCATCGCCGGTGCCATTCTCATCATCTCATCGTTCTTTAAGGGATGGCGTATGTCCTTGTTTGTGATACCGGCGGCGTTGATCATCTGCTTTTTGGAGCAGACCGGACTGGCAAGTAGCTCGACTCCCGGCATCGTGCTTGGCTCAATCGTAGCCGTGCTCGGTGCGATTTACGGACGAACCGCAGTTAGTAAGTAATTGAGGGTGTCCGGGAATTCAAATTGCCCGAAAGTCGTGGGGGCAGTCAGTCAACTGACCCCAAAAATTCTTCCCGCGTTTTCGAGGGTCTGGGTCGCGACGACTGCTTCCAAACAGGTCTTGCGTTGCGAGCCTGACTCTGGCGACCGTTTTTGATTACTCACTCCGAGCCAGGTTCCGTATCGCGTTGCCGATAGAGCAATTCGACTTCTTTAGGCATCAGTGCGCGGTTGTAGATGCGCATGTCATCCAATCGACCGTGAAAGCTATAGTTGATGCCACTGGCGATCCCACGATGGTCCAGGGCATTGCCTGCGAATGTTCCGATGAACCAGGGATGCTGCATGTCCAACGGCCGGGCGTGTTTGTTGGCGTAAGCGTGTGCTGACTTCTGCCGCTGGCCATCAAGGTAGGTCACGTCTTCGTCGCCCTTGCGGGTGAACACCATGTGACGCCAGCATCCCTTCAGCTTCGCCGGAATCTTTTGTTCCCAATACCATTTACGTCCAGGTTGCATGTGCACGCCGTTGTGAATCTCCTCACCATGGTCCGTCAGGCCATAGATCGCAAAGAAACCCGGGCGATGAAAGTCGTCTTCGCGAAACATGGGCGAGGCCGTATGTCCGTCGAAAATATACTGAGAATTGCGAAACCGAGGCCCGGCTCGTTTGCCCTCTTTCCAGTCTTCGACATGCGTCCAAACTGACAGCGTGAAGTCGCCAATTTTGGAAACGTCACTTTTCGGAAGCACGAAGACAAAGTCATCCTTCCCATCGAAACTGGCGGCAGATCCGATCGCACCTTTTGCCAACTTTGGACCATTGCTCGGCCGGCCGTGATTCTTGTTGCCGCTGTAATCTTTGAAATTTTCATCGAACGGAAAATAGGCGATCAAGCCGTCAGTCAACGACGGTTGAGCATTCTTCGGCTCGATCTTCGAAGCGTCAGACGCGTCGTCCTGGCCCATTGCCTGGAAAGTAGCAGCCATGAGCAGAAAGAAGCCAACGCCAATCATGACTCGGATCTGGTACCTGCAATTCTCTTTCATTCGCATGACTCCTGGTGCATTGCTCGCGACGTGTGTGTCTGAGTTGTTGATACAGACGAGTGATTGACCGCTGTGGTTCCTCAGATTTTTCCAGCCTGACTGCCGATTCCTATTCTATTCGCCAGATAATTGCCCCTGGCCCGAGCCCCTTAAAAACTGAGACTTCCCATCGTCGGGAGGATCTCCCGCTTTGCCTGGACGACATCAGGCGGGCGATGAGCTTCTACGGCGTGGCACAACGAGTGTCGGGAATTACCCGCACGTGCCACTGTCCCGATCGCCGACGCGACCGACCGTCCAGAGGTGTTTTGGTGCATCACCCGACCACGGTTGTTGAGCTGTTGAATAAACGATCCCTTCCAAATCTTCAAAAGTTGTGCCGTTGCTTGCTCCACGTCGACACGAAAATCGATGTGTTGGATCTGGTTCATCATCAAATGAAAATCGGTCAGGCGACAGTCGTTAGCCAGCGCTGGCACAATTCGGCTAGGTCTTTCATTGAACGCCCAATGGACCTCGCTTCTCACCCATCTCGATTCTGCGGCCGCAGGCGTCATGACAACTAGGAACCAGTCGCATTCCTCTAGAGCCCGAACGATGGATCTCTCCCATTCTTCCGAAGTCTGGATGTCTTTCTCGGCAAACCACATGTCGATGCCGTTTCGCGACAGCGGCGCGACGACCCGCTCTTCGACGGATGATCGGTTAGTCGTGCAATGGCTGATGAAGACCTTAGGCATGGTTCGGTAACGGCAGCGAGCAGGCCGCGATAACGTTATTCAACAAGCTGAAGAAGCCAATCCGAACGACAATTCTTCAGATTCCATACTCGCCAAGGCTGCTGGCACGAGCCGCCAATACGTCGCCGACGCACGAAAAATCAAGGAAGAGGCCCCAGACAATTTTGAGCAAATCAAAGAAGGCGAGATCAGCGTACAACCTAGCCAACTCTTTGCGTCGGCTGGCCCTGCCACGTGACATGAAGCACTGGTCACTAGCGGTGCTGCGGGAAAAGCTCGTTAAGATCGGGGCCAAGCCAGACCAAGAGGCTAGAAGGGTCGTGATTCTAGTGATAGGACCTCAGAAATTGGTGCGACAGGCAAGAATGATGAGCGAAATCACCATGCCCCGGACACGGGCGGACGCATGCTGTTACAATAGGCGACGTTCCGAACCTGGAGCGGTTTCAGGTACATCCAAATGGGAAATCCCGCGTGAAACATCTTGGGAAGTACCTTCTTGGCTGAATTGAGTCTTGGGAGATTGTGCTGACATGAGCGAATTCAATCGCCGTTCTTTGTTACTTGGTTCCGGTGCGCTTGCCGCTGGAGCCATGTTTCATTTGTCTCGCCAAGCGAGCGCGGCACCAGCAGCCAAGGTGCTGGAGACGAAAGTGATCAGCCAGCAGCCTGATTTGTATCACGGTTGGCCGACGTTGACGCGCCGTGCCAATGGCGAGTTACTAGTCGTCTGTTCCGGTGGGCGCGTGGCGCACGTTTGTCCGTTTGGGCGCGTGGAACTGATCCGATCGGGCGACGACGGCACGAATTGGAGTTTTGCACGCGTGCTCTTGGACGGACCCATCGACGACTGCGATGCAGGGGTCGTCGAAACCGTGAAAGGTTCGTTGCTTGTTACGACGTTCACTTCGCTGGCTTACGTTCCGCAGCTTCCACGAGCGAAGAATAAAAAGGCCTGGCAGGCGGCTCACAACCGCATCAGCGAGTCGCAACGCCAGGCCGAGTTGGGCACGTGGATGATCCGTTCGACCGACGGCGGAGTGACATGGTCGGCTCGTTACGATTGCCGCGTGAACAGTCCGCACGGTCCGATCCAGCTCGCCGACGGTCGCTTGCTGTATGCGGGCAAGGAACTGTGGCGTGACCAAAGTCGCATCGGCGTTTGTTTTTCGACTGACGATGGACAGTCGTGGAGCGATTTGACCGCGATTCCCACGCGCGACGGTGACGACCACAAAAAGTATCATGAGTTGCACGCCGTCGAAGCCGCCGATGACCGCATCGTCGTCCACATTCGTAACCACAATGCGAACAGCGCTGGCGAGACGTTGCAAAGCGAATCGACCGACGGCGGCAAGACATGGAGCAAACCAAGGGCGATCGGCGTCTGGGGTTTGCCGTCGTTCTTGCTGCGGCTGAAGGACGACCGGCTGCTGATGAGTTACGGAC
>CAYFJO010000693.1:0-4668 GCA_964343305.1 uncultured Pirellulaceae bacterium
GAAATGCGGCGCGCACAATGGGGCGCCGAGGGACCCGGCGACGAAAGACATGACCAACTTCAACATCAGGTCTCTCATGTATAAATTGTACAAGGTAATTATCCATAGCGAGGATGGGAATCCCCCGGCAGTCATCCACTGCGCCCTGGGCAAAGACTATACATTCTCTGGAAACACTTTCGATGACGGGTATATGGGGATCGTGCTGGTCGGTGTGGACGGCGCCGACATCCACGACAACCAGATCAGCGGTCTGGCATCGGCGGCGATTATGGTGCACGACAGCTCCAAAGACACAGTCGCGAATATCTACAACAATCTCATCATCGATGTGGACATCGCGATGCGTCTGGGCAATATCAACCAGGGGGCCGGCGACACGACCGTGCGTTTCTACAGAAACCGCTGCTGGCTGCCTATGCACGTCGGGCAGCACATCTTCCAGCACTTGTCGCCTGCCGGAGACTATGATGAAGGCGCGCGGGAGTTTTGGATCTACAACAATTCCTTCCAGGGCGGCCTCGCGGGCATTAATTTTTCCGTCTGGATGGACGAGCGCGCCCCCGCCGGGTTCCCCAAGCAGTACATCATCAACAACGTCATCTCCGCCAAGAAGTCCTTCGTTGTCCACGGGTCGGACCCCAACTTCCGAAACAACGCCGACGGACTTGGCGCTTGCGATTACAACTGGCTGGGCGGAGCTGACCTCGGCTACACGCCGGCTTGGCTGGGCAAGCACAATGTGGTGAAGACCGGCCAGGACCTCTGGGTGGATTCCTTGACCGCGCCGCCGGATTTCCCGTTGCTACCGGCCGACTGCGGCGCATTGGACGCGGCGCTGAACATCTCGCAGCCGTTCACCATCGGTAAGACACAGCACAACGCCCTGCCGGACGCGGTTGATTCCTATCGTGGCAAGCCGGACATCGGCGCGGTGGAACAACGATGAAAGCTGCGCGCAGCCGATAGACGAGCGTTTGCGTGTGAACTCAGGAACTTGACAGTATTCGGGAGGAAAGAAGAGCGCAGCTGATGTTGCTTTGACATGTTACGCGTCCTTGAATCCACTAACCGGTGAACTGCCCCAGTGAATAGCACCAGTCACAACACTTAGTGTTCTGACAAATGAGCGGCTCGCCATTTCGGGAACACATCGAGATACGACCAGCGGAAGCTCTTGTTTCTCTTGTAGCCCAAATCCCGATTGGCCAATTGCTGTTTCACGTAGGCTTCCACATTCTTCGGATCAATAAATGGATCGTGAGTTTTGTTTTGTTCATCAGTAAGGGCCTTAATCAGTCGTCTCTTTACCTCGACAAGCTCCGGATTCTGGGACTGGTCATGCCATTCGTACGGGTCTTTCTGCAGGTCATACAGTTCAAAGCGTGGTGGACGTTTCCAACGAGTGAAAGCAGCCCGAACAGTCCTGGAAGCCGTTGCCTGATCTTTACTGGTCGCGCCGGAGATCACGAAATTCTGGTGTGACTCGTTGAGATAGCTGCCTGCGATCAGGTTGACCGTTCCCGCACGTGGGCTGGAAATCAGCTTATATCGCTGGTCCCGAACGGAGTGTTGCACAAAGCAGTTACGTGCATTTGCGCCTGTCGTGAAGCCAAAGATGTATTGACGCCACTCTGTCACCTTTGGCTCGGACAACAATGGTTGAAGTGCTCTCCCTGGCAAATCCTCCGGAGCCTCAACTCTTGCTGCTTGCAGCGCTGTGGGCAATAGATCGACTGTTGAAACCAGTTCATGGCAGGTCTTTCCAGCTTTCGCGATTGCAGGCCAGCGAATGATCATCGGTACGCGAAGTCCACCTTCGTAAACAGTCCCTTTTCCACGTGGGAATTGGGCACCATGATCCCCGATGTAAATGACAAGCGTGTTCTCAGATTGTCCGGAGTTTCTGAGTTCCGCTATCAACAATCCGACTCCGTGGTCAAGCCGTTCCAGGCAATTGTAGTAATTCGCGACCTGCTCCCGCAGTCGCGGTGTATTGACCCCGATCCACGGCAGTGGTCTGACCTCATCGGCAGACAAGGGTTTGGTTGGCAGCCCGTTGGCCTGACGTAGAAACGGCAGATGCGCGTCCGGGAAATTCACGGACAGGAACCATGACGAATCCCGAGTCTGAGCGAAGAAACGAGCGGCTTCGGCTGCGTAGTTGGCAACGGTTTCATTACGGTTGAAATTCGCGCCTGGGATGGCTCGGAAATCGAACGGAAACGCTGATTCGGGATTGACGTGCAACTTACCGATCAGTCCAGTCTTGTAGCCACCCTTTTTAAGGAGTGAGACAAAATTCGGAGTCTCTTCGCGATACATGGCAAACTTGTGAGTTGCCAGGCCGATTTGTCCATTCTGATGCGGATACAACCCAGTAAGAAAACAGGCCCGCGATGGGGAACAGACGGAATAGGGGACAAAGGCATTCTCAAACAGTACGCCTTCAGATGCAAGCCGATCCAGATTCGGTGTCCGGGCATGAGGATCACCGTAGCATCCCAATTCCGGGCCATTATCTTCTGAGACGATCAACAAAATGTTAGGCCTGTCCGCAGCGACGGACCCCATACATGAGAAACAAACAATGACAAGGCAGTTCAACATTTGTGTTTTCATCAATCGCCGTTCTCCGGTTTGATGGTACTGGAATAGCAAATTGCCATTTTGAATGACACCAGCCACAGGACTTAGTATTCGATCATATCAACCTCTGTTTTGTTTGTCTGTTTGAGTGTAGCGGAAGTAAGCGAACAGAGCCTTTTTCCCATACGTTTTCCAATACGCTCCAATAAACCAGCGTTTGCCGGTTCGGGATTCAAATCGTTAACCTACCGAGGTCGCGCTGACCGATTGCACTTCGTTGTCTCTGCAACTCGCGTCGGTTTCATCGACTTCGGCAATTTGCCTTCACCTTGTGACTCTCGGAGGTGAGACCGACCGCTGTAGGAAAGGCGTCCCGTCAAACATTGGTTTTTGCGAAGAGCGACTGAATTTCTTGGCATGCACCGTAAGATGCCGGAACTGAATCCGTTATTGCCGTAAGCGAAATCAAAGTACGGTTTTCCCGTCAAATCAGATGTTTACGGTGCTGGCATTCTCAAGGCTGAAGGGCCGCATAATTTGTGATCCAGCGCGCTCCCGTTGCATCGACCGAGAGAGTTTGCGCGGCTTAGGGCGGCCGAACGGTGTCGTCATTCCGACTGCGAGGAATGGTAGGGTTTCAGCCCTGACCACGGTTGCCGTTCGTGACACATGACGAACCGTTCTTGGATTGCAACTGTTCGAAGTTTACCGAGGTGATTGCGACCGCTGCGAGTTCACGACGAGTCAAAATCGCGTCGGTTGCATCGTCCGACTGCTCGAAGAGTTTCTGCTAACTCGCAGCGGTGTTATTTCGCCGGGGACACCGCTGCAGATGTGCCCGACAGCGAACTCGCGCTGGGTTGTCCAACCTCGGCGTCGTAGAAGAACTGCAAAGTCGCTGAGGATGATTTGACTTCTGTCTCGGAGAAAATTGGCTACCGAGGCGTCCCTACTCCAGTTCCTGGCGCGAGCAATCCTCGACGATTTTTGGCGCAGGCCCCTTGGTTTCGGCTCGTCCTCGCACGCGGCCCTACGAACTGAAAACGTGTCTAACTGATCGATAGTCCGGAGGAGCAGCGATCAGTTGGTTTCGAGCGTCCTATTCCAGTCTGATTTCGCAACAAACGCCAATTGACTCAATGAAGTCGCGGTCATGGCTCACTACTACCAAAGCTCCCGGCCAACTCTTTAATGCATCTCGGAGCGCACCTAGTCCCACAAAATCCAAACCAACAGTCGGCTCATCAAGCACGAGCAGTTCGATCGCAGGGGAGCGGTGATACAGACAAATCAGTGCCGCCCGCACCCTTTCGCCCGGGCTGAGACTCTTTAAGGGCCGTTCCGCCAGGGCAAATGGAAATCGGTGCCCCACCAAGATTTCCGCAACTTCTTCGAGTGTAGCATCACAGGCTGCCTGAAGGTTCGCTATCAGTCCTCGATCTGACTCCCAATTCGCCGCCCCTTGTTCAATCATCCCTATTCGTGAGAAGTCGCCTACGACACGTCCTTGTACAGCTTGTCGCTGGCCGGCCAGCATCGATAACAGGGTAGTCTTACCGGCCCCGTTTCGCCCCGAGACAACGATGCGATCAAATCGCCGAACGCACATCGACAGGTTTGAGAAGATCTCGCGACCTTCAATGACAGCAGTCACTCCTTTTACGTCGACGATTTCAGCTGACGTATCATTCGGCTGTTCCGGCGCAATAAGCGTCAGGTCAAGCTGAACATCCAGGGCGCGGCGAGTGGCCTCGGCCCACGCACGAGAAGCCGATATTCGATTTTTCCAGAGCTTCTTTCGTTTGCCTTGCTTCACCTGAGCATAGGACCTCTTCTCATTGAGCTTCGCCCTTGATGAACAACGACCAAGCTCATTTAGCCTGCCACGATTTTTCTTTCTGTCGTGCCGGTTGTTCACACGTTCATTCTTCTCCTCCTTTCTCATAAGCGTATTGAGGTTGCTTACATATTGGCGCTGCTCTCGGAGCCCTTCCTTCTCCAAGAAATTCTCGACCTCTTTGAACCCACCCGACAGATATCGACAACCAGACTCTGCAATCACAAAGAAGTGCTGAAATT
>CAYFJO010000694.1:0-4667 GCA_964343305.1 uncultured Pirellulaceae bacterium
CTCCGCCAAGTACCAGAGTCCCAGGTTGCAGTGGGCCATGGTCTGTTTGTCGTTGTCGGTGGCGAGATCCAGCAACGCAGATTCCTTCATTTGCCCTCGCAGAAACTCTACGACCGGATAGGGCCACGCATCTTTGAGTTTTCGCTCCGCATCGGTCAGAAACCGCTCGGCCAGCGCTTCATTCTGCATGAGACGTGACGCCAGATGACCATAGATGACAGCAAAGGTAGACAATTGCGTGCCCCACGCATCGAGCTGGATCGTCTTCTGGAATCCGTCGAGAGACTCCGGCCTACGCAGCGACATGTGTGCGACCGAGCGGACGTAGTTCGCGTAGGCAGATTTCGGATCCAGCCGCAGGGCCTCGTTGTAGCCGTTAATCGCCTTGTCGTACTACCCTTTGGCATACCACGCGTAGCCGCGGTTGTCGTAGGTCACCACACGTTTTGGATCGAGCCGCAGGGCCTCGTTGTAGTCGGCAATCGCCTTGTCGTACTCACCTTTGGTTTTCCACATTATGCCAACGCACTTCAAAAGGCGAAGCGTCTCATCCGCAAGAACGAGAATTGGAGTGACCCATTCTATTGGAGCAGCTTGGTGTTGGTTGGGCCGAATTAACTGACACTTTCCTGAAAACATCGCCTGATTTGGCCCCGTTTCTTGGTCACAAGATATGGCAGCGGACTCCACCGTGTCACATCGACCGGGAGCACATATTTGAACCGCATTCCAATCGCAGGGTCTGGCCGTTATGGAAGATTCCAGCCCCTTATGCATTTCTCAGATAAGGCAGATTTGGCGCAGCGGATGGACAACCCGCCCGCACAATGGCAAGGTGCTAACTTGCAGCGGTGCAACAGACCGACGCACTTTACGCAAATCCCTAAACTGCATCGGCTTCATCGTTCGACGCAGTTTCATCAGGCTCCGCTTGAGTGCGGTGGGCACATCGCCTGCCGCAACGAAACTGCATGGACGAGTCGTGTCAGAAATGGTTCGTTTTCTGCTTTAACTCACAAAGATGGCGCGACTTGCGGCAATTCACGTGTTTAGCTTTCCGGAAAACTCATCAGCGAAATCAAATAGCCGAAAAGTCGTCGGCGAAGCACTTTTTGAAACCTCCGCGGTATGACGAATCTCACCACCGTGCCGCTACGTTGTACGTTAGGTTGTACGTTACGTTGTCATCGCAGCGTACAACGTAACGTACAGGTCTTCCGCTTGTTTTTGTTTTTGTATGTTGTTTTCCCACAGCGACTTACGGGGTGTCGGGGACTTGTCTCGCTTCGCATCGCCAACCCCCGACTCTAATAGCTTGATCGGTACCCAAATCTCAGTTCGTGTTATCCACTCCTGACCTTTGACCAATCTAACCTATTAGAGTCGGGGCTCTGGCCCCAACACCCCGTCCTCGCGACTCCGCTTCGGCTCCGTCACTGCGGTCGACCCTGCCGGGTCGAGTAAGTCGCACCCACCCACGAGCACTGTTTTGTAGGTGTGTGCTGTGTGTTTGGGAAGGGTTGCTTAAACACTTCTCAGGATACAGCCCGTTCTCGCAGGTAAAGAGGTCTCGTGGGTCAGCGGCAAGAGGTTTTCGGCGTCGCAATTCAAAAATGATGGCGACTTGAAAACCTGCACGCTGATAACCACTCGCTGCTCTTGACCTGCTCCGCTGCGGGCTGTGTGTCAAAAGTGTTTTATTTCATCCCAATCCAATCATCATGAGGCACATCCTCAAAGAGCGGCAAGCCCGTAAGACCGTACAGCGGTTCACAGTGGCCGCACTCCAGTCCGGAAAGGACTGGGAAACAGCCGTTGAGCACGCAATGTATGCAGCGTGTCAAACCGAAGTGGCTGTCGATTACATCGTGTACTCCCCCGGTAGACACGGTGAGTAATTCCAGATGCCCACGGCCCCATCCAGGGTCGTGGGTTTTTTTATTTCTTCACTCCATTTCCCATGTTGTATCACGTCCGTTTACAGTACGGCATCCACGTCGATGCCGCCAACAAAACCGAGGCTTTCCAGAAAGCCTGCCGAGCGATGCGGGACAATCCCGGATCGCACATTGCATCGGTCCAACAGCCCGATGCACCACGTAGCGGTCGCAAAGGTCCGCCGGGCCTTGTGAATCGTCTCATCACCGGCAAGTAAAACGAGGCCCTTCACGGGGCCTTTTTTTGTGCTCACGTCACACCGAACGCCGTCCCCATTATTGCCGCCGAGCCCACCCTGTTTTTCATGTTTTTACCTTGACTGCTCGCGGTCGTCTCAGTGTAGCGAATCGGTCCCTACTGCCGTGCAAGGGTAGCTCACCGGCTGGCGTTACGAACGGTTGCTCTCGCACAACTCGGCAACCGAGTACGCCAGCAACCGAACTCCAACACCGCACGCCCCACGGTTCGACACCCTTGACGGCGGGCTGCGATTCGCTGGAGAGACGACGCTTCTTTGCAGTCATTCGGCTGCTACTGAGGCACTTTTATTCTCTTCCCCATACAATCCTATGGGAACTTCTACGAAGGCAACGCATCCGGCCAAACGGGATGCAACATCATCGGCCGAGTACCTGCATCAGGTACGTGTTGGCAACATCTGTGTCAGCATCTTCTCGGATGGTCGGTACACCATCCAGCGTCGGTACTTCGATCCCGATCGAAATGCCAACTATGCCCACTCCTTTCGCAAGGAGAATTTCGAGGCCATTCCGAAAGCCTTGAAACAGGCTGCCGAGTGGTTCGCCCAGCACACTCCTGATGGCGATGCCACAGGTGCTAAATAGCGACATCGATGTCGCACGCCACGGCCCCGTACGGGGCCGTGGTTTTCTTGCTTCCCCACCCCTATCATGACCAACCCTGATACATTACCCATCAAAACATTCTATGTTGGCGTTCGGGTAACCGATTACAAAAAAGCACACATCGAAGCCAGTGCGCCCGAAGAGGCTGAAGCAATCGCTGAGGATTCTCTGACCGGAGTACGTGACGATATTTACTGGTCATCATTCGATGGCGATTACGGCGTTGGCGACATCGAAGAATGTGATTAGTTCTTTAAGCCCACGGTCATCCGTGGGTTTTTTGAATTGCTCACATGGGCTGCGATGGCGGTCCATCGTCTACCGGCTCCTTGCAGCTCAACCAGTTCGCTTCACGCCGCCTTTCGACGACGTCCCGGCATCGATCCTGCATACAATGAACCCATCGGCCAATCCCCTACTCCCCATTGCTCCACAACCACGCACGCACATAATTGGCAACTTGTTCTAACCGGTCGTCGTTTATTCTCTGTCGATAGACATTACCCATGTCAGAATCGTTGTCTGCGTGGCCCATCATGAAATTAACCGCTGGTTGATCGCCCGCTTCGTCACCGATTGTGCGAAACGTGCGACGCAAAGAATAGAAATTCAAACGATCTCGTTTCAATCCGAGCTCATTTAGGATTTTGCCACACTGACGCGAAATTGCGTCAATCCACGTGGTTGCTTCCATGTGACCGTGTTCGTTTGCCGTTTCATCTGTAGACTTCCTCTGTTGCAAACGAACGTAAGGCTGTCCGCGTTTTGTAAGAAAGACGAGGTGAGCATCATCTTGATTTTGCGGAGACGGACGCGATGCTACAACGTCGGAGAGAGCTTTGATCGTTTGCGACCATAAAGGGCACCGTCGAGCAACGCCAGTTTTCGGTCGCCCGAAATTGTGCCACCCGGAATTTAAATCAATTCTATCGAGCGGCAACGTGGCAATATCCGAGTTGCCAAAACCACAATTGATGCCAAGTAGAACCATTGCCTTGAACTGCGAGTTCGCAGCGTCGAGCAACGCATGGATGTCTGCGGCTTCAAACATCCGGGGGCCCTGTTCATTACGGATTGTCCGTCGTACTTTCTTACTCGGCCGTTTGAACGCTGTTCCAAACTTCACCGGCCTTTGGAGCAAATCATTATCAAACCCATACTTAAACAGCGTTCTAGTGCGTTGAACTTCATTTCCTATCGCAACTGGACCGCGAGTCTTCGCCAACTCACCGCGAAACTCTTCAAAATCGGCGACGGCGAGATCTTCCACAAGGCGATTCTTACTGAACCAACTGACGACCCGATCGCAAGTCGATTTGTAATCATTCCAGGAACGCGACTTCAGCTCACCGGAATCGACGAGCTGCTTCTTAATCGTCAGGAAGTGATTGGCAAGCTCTCCGACAGTCAAGCCGTCACGACTGCGAGGAGTTCTTCCAGCAAGTAGGTCGTCTTTTCGATCAAGGTACTTGTCGAGTGCACCATATGGATCAGCCCATGATCCGAAATAATGGACTTTGCCTCTAATCTTTTTCGACCATTGGCCATTCCCATTCGCGGTCAACGGAAAATCCGGGTGTGGCTTCTTTGGCTTCGCCACTTTTGTACGTCTCTTAGTTGGAGTAGAATTCTCTGCCATGATGTCCTCGCAAGAATCGTCGAAATCCCTGTTGACTGTGCTGAACGGAGATCCGGGTATCGTAACGGGTATCGTGGCATTCTACCCTGGCAATTCCCTTCTTGCAAGAATTGCAGATTACATCGTAAAAACAGGATTATAACTAACACTTGAGGGCGTAGCTCAGTTGGTAGAGCAACGGACTTTTAATCCGTAGGTCCAGGGTTCAAGTCCCTGCGCCCTCA
>CAYFJO010000695.1:0-4662 GCA_964343305.1 uncultured Pirellulaceae bacterium
CTTCCAGAGCCGTTCGATCAGGTTCAGATTGGGAGAATAGGGCGGCAAGAACTCCCGTTGGAATGTCACGCCGTGCTTCTGTTTCATCCGTGCGATCCACGCTTGGACCAATTTGGCATGGTGGTAACGAGCGTTATCCAAATAGATGATGAACTTCTTCACCTCGGGGTGCGCCCGATACATCTTGCGGAACAGGCGAATCACCTTCTTGGCGTTGAGGTTCTCCTTGGAAACGCGTACATCCAGGTATTCATGATCTTCCGGAGAAATCGCCCCCAGGATGTTCAGCCGCTTGCGACCGCCTCCCACCCCCACGTGAAATCGCTGGCCCCGCATCAACCAACGGCAATGCACCAATTCAACGCCCCAGACCGGATGCGCGCCATCCAGGAAATAGCGTCGGGTGGACTTGTCCTTCGGCTTCTGTCGCCGGTAGCGGCGCAAATTTTTTTTGTTTCTCTGGATCGGCTTTGAACAGGAACGGAGTCGTGCGATGGTAGGTGGCTCCCAGGCGGCGCAGCAGTTCCTTGGTGGCGGTCAGTGAATACTTCACCCCGTAGTTGTCCGCGATCCAGCGACGCGCCTGCTTGGCATTGCGAAAGGTTCCCGCCTCGACTTGTTCGCTGAGCGTTTCCAATTGGGTGTCGCTCAGCCGACACTTGCGTCCTTCGTTGGCGATCACACACAAACCATCCAGGCCGGATTTACGATAGGCCTTGAGCCAGCGGCGGATGGTGCGTGACGTGGTGCCTAAAAACCACGCGACTTCTTCCTGCGAACATCCATCGTCCAAGCCCAGCAGCGCCGACAGTCGGCGAAAGATTCTTTTGTCCGATTCTTGATTGCGACGCTACTCGATCTTCTTCCGCTGGGACCGGCTCAGCGAGAACACTTCCTTGTTTTTGGCCATCTTGCACGCCTCATCCTTGTGACGTTTGTTGACAGGTTGAAGAATGAGCGCAAGAGTGACAAAATTGCCCTTGTCACGCAAGATCAGGACAATTCAAACCTGCGGCGGCATAGCCGCACAGGCCGATGCAACGGGTCCTCACTTGTCAGCAAAGGATGTATTCGCTCATTGCGCTGCCAGCTAGGCGCGATTAGCCTCCCACTCGCCTTCGAGAATGCTCATGACTCGCCAGTGCCAGTACTCGTCGCCGACACGAACAATGTCTCGCATCACGCCTTCGTTTTGAAAACCAACTCTTTCGTAGCATGAAATAGCTGCGTCGTTGAACGAAAACACAACCAACTCGATTCGATGCAAACGCTGTTGCTCAAAACCAATTGTAAGTAACTGTCGAACCATTTGCGTACCAATGCCCGAACTCCGAGACGACGGTGCGACGATAACCGGCCCCAAATCCGCGGCACTCGTATTGTCCCTAATACGGCTAAATCCGATCTGCCCGACCATCACCCCCGATTCTGTGTTCACCGCTTTGAACTGCATTCTCCGCAATCCGTCTTGAGTCGTGTCCGCCATAAAGTAACGAGCGAGCTGATCTTCATCCAGCGGAAACTTGAAGTTCCAAGGTCCACTCCATTGGACCATCTGCTCATACGTTGGAATCCACTCAAGTAGTGAATTCAGGTCCACCTCTTGAATAGGCTCCAATTTGATGTCCATCGGTGCGCTTTGAGTGGGTGAAGGTGAAGTTATGGTCGCTTGGCTAACTAAAAGAGGGAGTACTAAATTCCCGAGACGCGATCACCGTCATCTGGTGACAAGAAATGAGTGTCGATGGTTCAGGGCAGACTGGTAAACTAGACATCGAAAACGGGAGTTGCGGCCAACTATGCAAATTGGTGCGCACTGAACGTTGGTGCGAATTCGAGGAGGATGTCGGCAATTCCCTGAATGCACATTGGGATGAAATAGTCCGAGAAGCACATTTTTTCTAAACGTCGTGTCAAATATCGAGGTTGAGCCGCGTAAGCTCTTGTATAGGAAAATGACACCCGTGACACGAGCACCGGAAACCAGCGACAGTTTGTTGATTCGCGTGCGCGATTCGAATGATCGTGTGGCCTGGGAGCGGTTCGTCACTATCTATCGTCCAACCGTCGACAGGATCGGTCGTCGAGCTGGTCTGCAGGATAGCGACGCCGAAGATCTGGCGCAGCGAGTGATGGCGTCGGTTGCGAAAGCGATTCCGGACTGGGAGAAAGATCCACAAAGAGGCGGCTTTCGTGGTTGGCTGAATCGGGTCGCACGGAACGCATTGGTCAGTATGCTGCGTAGCGGTGGTCGCAACACGGCAATTGGTGGGAGCGATTTCCTGGAACAAGCAATGTCGGTCGAAGTGCGGGCCGACGAGATCGAACGAATCATCGAGCAGGAACATCAACGCAGCCGATTGCGATGGGCTGCAGAACAAATTCGACTTGAGTTCAAGGACCAGTCATGGCGAGCGTTTTGGCTAACGACACTCGGCGGTTCAACTGTGGTTGAGGCAGCGGAGAAATTGGAAATGTCCACGGGTGCTGTGTATGCCGCCCGGAGCCGGATCATGCGGCGCTTACAAGACTTTGCTCAGAATGGCGATCCACACGAAGAGGAGTAGAACGCGTGATTAACCAACAATTGCACCGGCAATGTGATTCAGAAAAACTCAACGACCTCTTGCTCGGCTGCCTGTCAATTGAAGAAGAGGCGGCAATAGAGTCCCATCTTTCGCAGTGCAGTTCGTGCGCGGAACAAATCCAACTTGCTGCTGTTCCAGGAACGTCGTGGAATGAAGCGCAATCGATGCTCGCGTTAGATGAATTTGATGGTCGACTGAGTGTGACCTCGCGCAGTTCGCTCTTTCCGGTCGACATGCCGGATTGCGAGTACACATCGACGGCAGATTTGCTGACGCGCGAAATACAAGGTTGGCTCGATCCGACAGACGACCCACAAATGTTGGGGCGATTTGCAAGGTACGAGATTGTCGGGATCATCGGACATGGTGGCATGGGAATCGTTTTAAAAGGATTTGAAGCTTCGCTGAATCGCTACGTTGCGATCAAAGTGTTGGCTCCGCGATTGGCTTCCAACGGTTCGGCTCGTCAGCGATTTTCACGTGAGGCCCAGGCAGCCGCAGCGGTGTTGCACGAGAACGTGGTGGCAATTCACCGTGTCGATGAATTTCACGGCCTGCCTTTTCTTGTGATGCCGTATGTCGCCGGCATTTCACTGCAAAAACGCATTGACGACGAAGGCCCACTTCGGACGACTGCCGTGTTAAGGATCGGTTCGCAAATCGCCGCCGGTCTCGCGGCTGCTCATCATCAAGGACTGGTGCATCGAGACATCAAGCCGGCGAACATTTTGCTGGACAAGGGTGTTGAGCGAGTCACCATCACGGATTTCGGGCTGGCTCGCGCGATGGACGATGCCACCGTGACACGGACTGGGATCATTGCAGGCACGCCACAGTATATGTCGCCGGAGCAGGCTCAAGCCAAGCCGCTTGATGCCCGCGGCGATTTATTCAGCCTGGGAAGTGTCTTGTATGCGATTTGCACCGGTCGGCCACCGTTCCGCGCCGAGACGAGCCAAGCCGTGATGCGGCGAATTACGGACGAAGATCCAACACCGATCCGTGACATTAATCCAGACATTCCAAACTGGCTTTGCCAGATCATCGAGTCGCTAATGTCGAAGCGACCCGACGACCGTTTCGCATCGGCGAATGAGGTGTCCGAATTATTTGAAGACTGTCTCGCTCATGTGCAACAACCAACTACTGTTCCGCTGCCAAAGAGTGTAGAGCAATTGTCCCAATTGCTTTCTTTAGCTGATGAGAACGCTCCGAAACAATTGGGACAATTGTTCTACAAAAAACTTGGAGTCATCGCCATGATCACTGCGTTTGGTTTGGGTTTACTCGGCTTGTTTTTGTTCCAGTCCACCACTCCGCCAGACATTTCCGGCCATTGGACGGGCGAAGGCTGGGGCCAAGTCGAACTCGAAGAAAAACACGCCGGCAGTTACGACGGAAGCTACACCGACACCCTCGGCAAAGAGAAGGGCAAACTGCAACTCGAATGGTCCCGAATCGAAAGCCGTTTCAAAGGCACTTGGCGGGAAGGAAAAGGTCGTTTCGGTAAGATCTCGCTGCGACTCGTCGACAAAGAGATTCGCGGCGCGTGGACGACGAGCAAAAAGTCGCGCATCGATCCTGGAACACCCGAACTTGCTGATCTGTCGTGGACTCGTGCCAACGAGGCAGAAAAAAAGGTCGCAGGAATCGTTCCTAAGAGACGGTCGTACATGCTCGAATTCTCTGGTCGGAAGGGAACGCATTTGATCATCCCGAAGTTGCGTAACGACGGCAGTCATCCAATCACGTTTGAAGCGACTGTGATGTCGCTGTACCGCGGGTCGATCATCGCGGACTTTAGTGGCGCTGGTTTGGGGCTGAATGTTGCGGACGGCTACTGTGCGTTTCACGTCAATGATGGTCGAACCGCCGACAACGGCTATGTGCGAGTCAAGTCCAGCACATCGGTGGGGCGCAACAAACTAGTCCACGTTGCCGGCGTCTTGGATGGAAGCAAACTCAGTCTGTTCGTCGACGGCAAGTTTCAAGGCAGTGAGACGATCGGCACATTCAACAAGTCGAAGTTTCCATTCATGATTGGGGCAGATCCAGGCGGGCAAGGAGAGCCTAC
>CAYFJO010000696.1:0-4657 GCA_964343305.1 uncultured Pirellulaceae bacterium
TCGGCAGATACATCAGAGCCGTCACGTAATGTTTGGGCCGGCTCTCGAAGATAACGCGTTCAACTACGTAGTCATCGCGCTCGACCTTTCCCGTGACTTTTGCATTCAGCGGCGTGCGCTTTGGGAAAGTGCCGATCTTCTCGAGAAAGAACTGTTTTCGCGACTGTTGGTACGCGCGAACCTGCTCGGCCGTCTTTAGGTTGTTCACCACTTTGAGCCGTCGCTGCAGGGCCTTCTCCGCGAGACCTCTCAAATGCTCGTAGACCATTTCCTGCCGAGGGACGTTGTTCACCTGTTCGGGTAACACGGAGAGCTGATCTACGTCGGCAGCCAACAAAAGGCAACCAGCGACGATGAAAGCGTGAGCCATGGTGTTCGCTCCGATTTGGGAATATGGCCATTGTAGGTGGCGAGCCCGAACGGCGCGAAGTCACCACAAAGGCAGGCGATTCGGCTTTGACCAGCGGATTCTCGCCAGCAACACGTCACCGCGGTATCCGTTGCGCGGCATCCATTCGCCGACGGTGATCCAGGACTCTTTCGGGCTTACATTGGTCACATGGAAGTTGCCCATGAGGGCGACCTTGTTGGGATCGTTGACGCCATCGCCGGCCAACGGGAGTACGACCTGTTCGGACGATTTGACGAGACAGCGGCGTTCGGTATCGACCTGTGCAACCCACAAAGGTGATCGCCAACGAATCACGTTCACGTTGGATGCGTCCTTGCGGGTGTAGACAAGGAACAGTCCATCGCTGTGGGTCAACCAGTGCTGCTGTGTCGTCGACATGTCGAGTGGAGTCCCGTCTTCCCATGCCCAGGCCCGTTTTTCCTGCCAGTTGAGTCCATCATCGCTGACGCTCACATAACCGCGGCTGTCTTCGGCGCGCATCGTGATCCAGAACTTGCCGCCAAACCTGGTAACACTCGGTTCCAACAGGCCGCGGCCTTTCCGATTGTGAAACGGCGGGCCGACTTCGCTTACCTTCAACCGCTCGCCGTCAAACGTTGCACGGACGCCAGCAACCATGCGATGCTCCGCTTTGGGACCGAACGTGAACGACATTTGCACGTCGCCGTTCGGCAGAATGACGCGTTGGCCACAGTTGTTGGTATAAATGTGGCCGCCGCGAGAATCGTCCCATTCGAGGATCTTGCGTTTCGACCAGGTGCCGTCCTTGGAACGCGTCACGTAGATCGGGTAACGTGGAAGCTGTTCCTTGCGCGCGAAGTAGGCGCCTTTGTAAAACACGACATGACCCAGTGCGATCACCGCACCGGTTTGGGGATGATACTGCGGGGTCACGTCGCATACTGCGGCCTTCAGAGCGTCATCACGGCCTGGAATCGGATCTCGGCCCAGCGCGGCGATCGGTTGGGGTTCGCTCCAGGTCTTGCCAAGATCCTTCGACATCGACCAGTGAACCTTCCCAAAATAATCCGATCCGCCAATCTCTTGCAGATTCATTAGCGCGACCGGTTTGCCATCAGGTCCCGGCATCATGCAAACTCGCGGGTGAAACCATGTCCGGCTTTTGCCGTCTCGATTCCGCCAAAGCGTTTCTTTCGTAATGGACGCGATCAACGATTGGTCGTGTGACACACGAGCAAGTAGCGGTGAACTCAATGCTGTGGAGCCGGCGATAGCGAGGAATTGGCGGCGATGCATGTGGTCACCTTTCCGATGTGTTGGTTTTGCGAATGAACAATAGGCTTTCCGTCTTGCTTCCCGGGACCAATCCAGCCTATCCTAATGTTGTACACGAAGGAACGCATTCCTACCTTCTAATGAAAGAATCTCTTGTGAAACGCATCTCCCGCCGTCATTTCATCGGTGCCAGCGCCGCCTGTCTGGCAACTCCGTTCGTCGTTCGTTCAAAGATTCTGGGAGCCGATGCCCCAAGCAACAAGATCACCGTGGGCTTCATTGGTACCGGCGGTCACGGCATCCGGCGCAACCTGAAAACGTACCTGATGCAGACCGACGCCAAGGTGCTGGCCGTGTGTGATGTAGACGGCCAGCGAATGGACAACGCAAAAAAGCTGGTCGACCAGCAGTACGGCAACAAGGACTGTGCCACGACCAAGGACTTCCGTGAGATTTTGGCCCGCCCCGATATCGACACTGTAATGATCTCGACGCCGGACCACTGGCATACACTGATGAGTGTGATGGCTTTGCGCGCTGGCAAAGATGTGCAATGCGAGAAACCGACTTTGACGATCGACGAAGGCAAGATCCTTGTGCGTGAAGCACGAAAGCACAAGAAGGTCTTTCAGACCAGCACCGAGGATCGATCCCTGCCGATGTATCATCGGATGGCGGAACTTGTTCGCAACGGCCGCATTGGAAAACTGAAACGCATCGAAGTCATCCTTCCTAAACAGCCACAATCTCCAGGCGATCCGACCCCACAACCTGTTCCCGCAGAACTGGATTACGACATGTGGTTGGGCCCTGCGCCGGAAGCACCTTATACAAAGGACCGCGTACATTTTAATTTCCGCTGGATCTGGGATTATTCCGGCGGCATCATCTGCGACTGGGGGACGCATTTGTTCGACACGGCTCAGTGGGCCAACGACACGGAACTGAGTGGACCGGTCGAAATCGAAGGCACCGGCACGTTCTGGGACGAAGGATTATTCGACACGGTTAAGGATTATGACGTCACCTATCGTTATGCCAGTGGGGTGGTCATGACTTGCAAACCAGGAAATCCGAGCATTCGCTTTCACGGAACTGAGGGCTGGGTTGGCAACACAGGCTGGCGCGGACCTGTGCAGGCCAGCTCGAAGACAATTCTCGATTCAAAGATCGGGGAAGATGAAGTCCGTCTTTATACGAACCCCGCGGGTGAACACCGTGATTTCCTTGACTGCGTGAAGAGCAGGAAAGACCCCTATTTCCCGGTTGATATTGGCCATCGTGTTTCCACGATTTGCCATCTGGGCAACATCGCGATCAAGCTTGGACGCAAGCTCAAATGGGATCCGGATGACGAACAGTTCCTCAACGATCCCCAGGCCACAGCAATGATGAAACGTCCCATGCGTAAGCCGTGGTCTTTGAGCTGAATCGCTCGACCGCTATCTAATCGTGAGTTCTTTGGCGGGCGTATATCCCACATTTTGCAGATGGGGTGTTTCCTGCCGTTTGCCGCCGGCAAAGTGTGAATCCATCAAGGCGGCAAGAGCTCCGGTCACCAGCAACGTGCGTTCAACGGGGTAGCTGGGCCGGCCACTGCGAAACATGACTTCGGTGTGGTTGCACAGAAAACTGAAGTGGTCGCGTTGCGGTTTGGGTAGCTCACACCAAGTGCTGACCGGTTCGGTTCGCCCGTGCACCGAGGCGGCAAAACAAAACTCCGAAACCAAACCACGAGACAAATAAGCAGCCGCTTGAAAACCGTCGCGGTATTCCACCAGGAACACCATCGCTTTTGGGTCGGCCTGACGAAGCTCGTCCACGTCGGCACGTACCTTGCGAGTCCCGGGTGCCGTTGCCACGGCCGCCGGAAGAAGATGGACGGGCCAGCGGCCGGCCCGAGCTGCCTCCCAGGTGGCGTTTCCTTCCAAGACCTGCACGGCTTTGATGCCGGTCTCGCCACCGCGACGCCGCTCTACAAACGTTTGCAGGAGTTCCAAGGTGTGAAATCCATAACTCTCGGCACCGCCGAAACCCACCGCCAGCGCGCTGTCGAGACGAATGCCGGGCCGAAACGATAGCGGCGGCCTTCTCCACGCGACGGGGACGCTGGAACCGGCCATCATCGGGAAATCCAACTCGCGGGACTGTTGGTACATCCATTCGGCATCTTTCCAGGAATACGAGAAGTGCTTGTCGTTGTAGACCGGCACACTTCGACCTGAACGGCGGAAGACTTTGACGATTTCCTCGAACAACCGGCGGCGTGGATACAGTTGCTGGCCTTTCTCGTTGATGGGATAGTCGCCATGTTCGCCGATCAGCAGTACCGCGTCGACGGCCAGTTTCTCGCCGCCGAGCGTAAGTGCCCCGGCCGGTGTGTCGAACAGCGGTATGCCGTACCGGGCGGCCATGCCACGACCGATGTCCGTCTTGGGAAACTGCTCGATGTAGAGACTCGACACTTTGCAATGGGGAAGATGTGTCCGGCCGACAACAGCGTACCCTTCGATGAACTTGGTGATGATGTCATCAGCATGCGAGTACTTATAATATGCCGTCGTGATGGCGGCGACCCGTTTTTTCGCTCCTTTGGGGGCCGGCAGGGCGTCGGTCGGCAGGACCACTTTCGGTGCAGGCAACGGCTGGCTTTTCAGGACATCCACCTCTGTCGGTGGTTGTGCTGCGCGGCTGCTGTGCGCTATCGAGGTGGTAAACCCTGCTGAGACCAGCGTGGCCAGGAATCGACGTCGTGCCAAATGAACGGATTGAGATTCAGACATGAGCGAAGTCCTTCTTCTGGAGCTTGTTCCGGCCTACTCGTCGTTTTTGATTTGACAAAACTAGGCTTTAATGATCGCGGCCTGCACCATGTTTGAGATGCTGTTGAGTAAGAATCCGCCTCGATAAGAGGCAGCCCGAGTGGTCAAGAGCACACAGATCAGGTGACGTAGCGGATCGGCCCAAGCCACTGTGCCGGTGGCGCCCACGTGACCGAACGTGCCAGCC
>CAYFJO010000697.1:0-4632 GCA_964343305.1 uncultured Pirellulaceae bacterium
GGTCGCATCGAGACCAATTCTTTTTAACTCGAAATTAGGTTAACGGCGTTGGGTGGCACTGGCTCTGCCAGTGCTGAGCTTGGTTTGACTGTTGTCTCTTGACAAACACTGGCAGAGCCAGTGGCACACAGAGAAAACTCTTGCTCTGACCTACGCCAAGCGCGGGCGGGCGGCCGTACGGATCTGGAGACTTCGCAAGACAGGCAAAAGAGATCGATTACATTCAATCTTAATCCATGATTCCGATGTTTTCGTTGCGAGGCAGCAGAGTTAGATATGAATGGTGCAAGAGTCGACGAAGTGGTGGCTACTGGGGGATTTCTTTATCAAGAAGTAACGCTTGCGCAAATTTGACGGGAGGCGAGCCAAACGATAGCACTCGGTCGTGGTAAGTCTTCAGTTTGAAGCGTTTGCCCCACGCCTGTTCGGTCTCGCGGCGCAGATCCACGTGCTCGATGTAACCGACGAAATAGGTCGAGAGCTGTGCAGCGGTCAACTGAGCACGAATCCACTTTCCAGCCGCTTCGCGCTCTTCTTGAAACGTCTCTTCCATCATCAGGCGCATGGCCTGGTCGCGCGAGATGCCGTCGGTGTGAATCGCCTGATCGAGAATTGCGTTGGCGATTCCTCTCAAATACCACTTCAGCACGATCAAGTGCATCAGCGGATCGCCGTCCAAAAAACCTTGGTCGACCATCACTTGCTCGGTGTACATCGCCCAACCTTCGATGAACGCGCCGGACGAAAGCACCGCGCGTAGTTTGCTCTTGTAACGGTTGGAGTGCGCCAGTTGAACGAAGTGCCCCGGCATGGCTTCGTGAACCGTCAAATTGTGCACAGACCGCACGTTGTATTCACGCAAGTACGAACGCACTTGTCTGTCGCTCCAACTCCTTGGCAATGGCGCGACAGCGTAGAAGGTCTTCTGTCCAACATCCAAAGCTCCTGGCGAATCGCAATATGCCAGCGTCACGCCACGTTGAAACTCCGGCATCACAATGATGTTGATCGGATCGGGAGGCAGTGTGACGATCTCTTTGTTGCGGACGAATTCGGTTGCCAGTTTCAATGATTCTCTCGCGGCGTCGACAATTTCACCTCGCGCCGGCAACTCTTGGTACGCCATCTCCAAGCACGCTCGGACGATCGCCTGTTGATAAGCCGCATCCGGCTTGGCTGGGAAACTGGTGAATGGAAACTCCTTTTTGTAGACCTCTTTCGAGATGTCGTACATTTGCTCGCGGACTCGACGCAATTCCAAGACGGCTCGCTTGCGGATTTCATCTTGTGATCCAGACGCGTGGAGTGTGAATGCCAGCTTTTCTTTGTACCGTTCGCGTCCCAATCGAAAGTCGCCACTCGCGTTTGGCAGCAAGTCAGACTCCAGCCACTGTTGATGCTCTTCGACGGATTCTTTTGCCGTTTTCATCGCGGCTTGTAATCGCTTCCGCTGGCTTTCGGACAACTCTCCAAGTCGAGGCACAACCATGTTGTCCAGAATGCTGATCACGCCGCGATTTTGCTTGATCGCCGTTTCCGCGTGGATTCTTGGCACACGTTTCGGTTCGAGCGTCTTCCGAATTTGAGAATACAGTCGAGGGAAATGTGCGAGACGATCGGCCACGTGGGACAATCGTTGTGGCTCGGGGGCAAACTCTCTCGCCATGAGGCCATAGACAGCGCTGCCGCACAGTTTGGTATAGGCCAATGGATTCCAGGCCCACTCCTGCAGTTTCTCGATCCGCCAGATTTGTTCCAGCAAGTGGTGCGTGAGTAACGCATGATCAACCTGGTTGGCGCGCGACAATGCGTCGCGCGGAATGCTGTTCACTTGGGCGAGATATTGTCGATAGAACGTGCTCGCCTTGGCCCTTGCCCCGTTGCTAATGTCGTCCAGTTCGCCATCGTATCGATGATCGCCCAGCTTTGTCGCATTGACAGGCGACAGCGCCGGAAACTCATCAACAAAACGATTGGCCAAGTCATCGAACCGGTGATCTGTTGACTGAGCCAACACGGCCGAACAGCAAAAATACAGGAGAGTTATAAGTAGGAAACGGGGCATCGGAGGTTGTCCAGGGCGTTCGAACTTAATCCATGTGAAACGCCGCTGGCGTTGGTACGATGGCCGTGAATGGAAGAATCCGCTTGGCGTCCACGTAGTAATACATCTGCGGAAAAGGAATCTGTGCTTCGTTCGGCGTCTGGCCAACGTGGACTCGCTCTAGATTGAGAAGCGGATTCAAGTGGGCCAATCCTTGATAGTTGACTTCCGTCTGCAAGAGATCGAGATGTCTCAAGCTTTTCATTTTTGACAAGGCGGCCAGTCCGGCATTGGTTACGTTGGTGCGTTTGAGCGACAGGTTGTCAAGTTGCATGCCGCCCAGTGCGACGAGACATGAATCGCTGGCAAACGTGCGCGATAAATCGAGCGTTTGAAGATTTTGTAGATTCGCAAGTCCAGCGATGCCCTTGTCGAAAATCGGGTTTTGGGAAAGGTTCAGCGTTTCGAGTTGCTCCAGCGCCGCCAGCCAACGAACCGCCCGATCATCGACTCCGGTTTGGGTCAAATCGAGAGATCGCAGACTCTTGGATTTCGCCAAACTAGCCAATTCGTTGGCACGAAGCGGAGATCGTTCGGGTTTGGAAATCTGACGGACGTCCACGCCGATTCGAGCCGATTGAAATGCAAATTGCAACGAAAGGGACTCCAGCGCGGGCAACTTTGCGAGCGATTCGAGGATTGGGGATCGAACTCCGGCTCCGAGCATATCAATTGAAGTTAAGGCCCGCATGTCGATCAAAGTGGCCTCGGTCAAATTGGATCTTCGCAACTCGAGGCTGGTGATCTTGGGCAGTTTTTCCAAATGCAGCTTACCCACAAGCAGCGAGCCGAATTTGATCTCATCCAGGTCGGGAAGATTGACCAGCGCGAGGTCCACACCGCTGCGATTGGATCGATATCTGGCGAACTTTAGCGTGTTCAGCCGCGGCATGTTCTCGATGCGGCACTGATCCATCACGTAAGAATAAATCGAGAACTCTTCCAGATGGGGACAGTTCGCGAGATGAATGTTCTTGTTGCTGCCCCAGTGCAAAGACAGCGCTTTCAATCGAGGCAAATGTGATAACCTGGAAATATTCGCGTCGGAAATCTGGTGATGGCCGAGAACGAGCCTTTGCAAACGCCGATGTCGAAGCAGATCCGGCACATGTTCGTCCTGCAGCCGAAGCTCATTCAACTCCAGCTCTCGCAAAGGCAAGCCAGCAAGATGTTTCAGTCCGTCACCTTGCACCTGTGTGTAGCTCAAGTGGAGCACCTGCAGGTTTTGCATCGCCTTTAAATGCACCAGGTCGTCGTCGTTGATCCGCAATCGCTTCAACGACAGTCTTTCCAAGTGCCTCAACGGGGCGATCTCGGCCAGTCCCTCGCTGTCGACCGAAGTGTTCTGCAAAGACAATTTGCGAAGTCGCGGGAATGTCTTCAGCAGTTTCACGTCCTCGTTTTTGAAATTGTATCGATTCAAGAAACTCAGATGCACCACGTCCTGAAACTCATCTTCATTAAAAAATGGTTTCAGCCAAAACGGGCAGGCACTCTCGGTTGCGACAAATTCGATCTTGTCCTGTAATTCCGCGAGAGCGGCCTTTTGCTCGCGAAATGGTTGCACGTGCTCGCGCATCTGGTACCACACGCCCATAATCATGCAGGCGATGAACATCAGCAAGATCACGGTGCGCAAGCGAAATTGAATCAGCCGCCGCCATCGCCAAGGTCGTTTTTTGCGATTCGAGTCACTCATTGGTCATTGATTGTTTGGGCGCGATCGCTTGATTTGGTATAAAAGGAGGTATGGATGATCCGCACCACTTGCCGGTGCCCGCTATTCTACCACAACGGAGGTGACGACATGAATCGTATCGTGATCGGTGGCGCAACTACCTTTGTTGGTCTGGTGGGTATGATAATGTTGGACGCCCCGAGTGCCACGGCTTATGGTGCTCACGGCACGCCGGTGGGTTATTACCACCGCGTCCCCGCGACTCAAGTTCGATACGTTTATAGCTACTCATCCGGGCATCTTGTCAATTTACAGGCTCGTTTAAGGGAACTGTGCAATCGTTTGCATCAGCTTGGGCATCACCGATCTGCGGCGAGCGGATATGTTGTGACTGGTGGCAGCAAGACACCCACGTCCACGCGCAGAACCAGCCAAAAGAGGAAGACCCGTGCTAGGTACGTGTCGTTTAGCGAAACACCACAGCGGATTTGGGTCGACAAAACCATGACGAACCGCGTCCAAGCACGATTGATCTCGTTCGATGGCTCGTGGGTTGTTCTGCAAACAGAATCCGGGAATCGACTAGGCATATCGATCAAAGGACTTAGCCAGTTCGACCGCAAGTATGTCAGACGGGAAACCAGGGATTGAGAACGACGAATGACGAATGACGAACGAAACCCGAAGACCGAATAACTAGAAACCGGCGACGGCACGCTTTTCGGAATTCGTGCTTCGTCATTCATTCGTCATTGGGTATTTCGTCATTCGTCATTTCCTCACTCACTCACTCTCGATCGATCTTGGTCGCAATTTTTCCCAAGTCGTTCATGCCGGCTGTGATCGTCTT
>CAYFJO010000698.1:0-4623 GCA_964343305.1 uncultured Pirellulaceae bacterium
CGCGTTTTATCAACATTGCCAACGGACTGAAAATCCGTGTGTCGACAGTTCAATTCTGTCCCCGACCACTTTTTATTTTCTCGTGTTTCTTCGTTAAACGCGTTAGTGGACAACACATTAGGGCAATCCGAATCATCCCCTTGATGATTGTCGCGTTCGCCATCACTTGCCATCACTTGCCATCATTCGCACACTTTCGCCGCTCAACTGCTGGCGATTTGCTGGCACGATGTCATCGGTGCCCGTGGCGAGTTGAACTTCCATTTGTGGCTCATCGGTTTTCGTAGTGGGCAGGGCCTCGATTGCTCCACGAAGATCATGCAGGCGGGTGTGTGAGTAGCGGCCAATCGTCAGCATCGGCGTAGAATGCCGTGCAAGTTCCTGGGCGGTCTTAACGGATGCTCCGCTGGCCACGATGCCCGAAATGTACGAGTGTCTCAGGGCGTGAAAATCGGTCACGCGGCCGTCAGCATCTTCGTATCGCAGAAAGTCGCTTTCCGCTCGCTGGGCTTTTTCTTTGTCGGTCTCCGCCGCTTCGATCCACGCCGTTCGTGCGGCCTTCAAATCCCGTTGCAGCATCTTGGACGTGTTGTGTGGCAAGGGAAACAATTGCTCGTCACGAGGTCGACCGGCCAACCAGTCGGCCAGTATCTGGGCCAGATCGCTCCGAATCGGCTGCTCATCTCGTCGACCGCGTTTGGAGTATCCTGCCTCAACCGTCGCCGTCGGCGGGTCGGTTGTCGGATCGAACGATGTCGGCGTCATCGTACGCAATTCCTTGACACGAAACCCCGTGCCGAGTGCCACGCGATACGCCATTGCTCGCGTCATGCCGTCCAATTTGAAGTTTGGCAGGTCTTGTTTTTCAACCGTCGTCAACAGCCACTGGATTTCATCGGGCGTCAACTCTCGCCGTATGTGTCGGCGGTCGGTCGTTTCATTGAACGCCGACAAGCCGGCCAGTGCGTCATCGGGGGTGCGTTTTTCTCGCCACAGCCAACGGGTAAACGATTTGATCGACCGCAAGTGAGCGTTACAAGTCCGCAGACTCTTGCCAGCGTCGCGTAGGTTGCCAATCGCTCGTTGAACGGCCGTACCCGTCAAGTCGCCGATTTGTTCCGCACCGGAATCCGCACAGATCGCTTTGACGTGTCGCCCGGTCGATTCCACGTGGTTTGCGGTTCTGCCCTTCGCTGCCAAATGTTGTTTGAATTCGTCAAGATGCTCCGCCAACGGCCGTTTCCCCTGGGCTGCGAATCGCTCTTGTGTCGCATCCACAATGCCCCTTTGCCGCAACATCGCTTCAGTTTCCAACCTGCTGGCCAATTGCTCCGCTGCGTCTCTATCCGGTGTCCTGCTATTCACTTCGCGACGCTCGCCCGTTTCGTCGTAGTATTGGATCAGATAGTGCTCGCTTTGGACAACGATCTTGTCGCCAGCTTCATTCAACGGGGCCTTTCGCTTGCGGCCAGTTTTGCGGTCGGTCCAAACCGCCAGTCGTTTGCCGCGTTGGGTAACAATTTCCGCATCTTTGGGAATGTTCTTTGTTCGGGTTCTCTTGAAGACGGTCGCCATTTGTCACCTGCCTTTCCGTTTCTTTGGTTTGGAAGTCGTAGTCTTTTTTCGTTCGGTTTCAAACACGATCGACAACCCCAAGCACTCACCCAGCAGATCAAGATTTCTCATTGACAGCCCACGCCCACCTGCCATGAATTCCGACAAAGTTGATTGAGCGATGCCGGTTTCCTGCCAGATTTGATAGCGACTCTTTCCGCAATTGTCGATCGCTCGTCGGATCTGGTCGCTGAGTTTTTCGTGTCGCATGGCCATGATTGAATTCTATACATTACTTCGGATGTTGTAAAGTATTATTGTCAACATTTAGCAGAATCTTGTGCAGTTTCCGAAGGTCCTCTTGAATTGCACCATACATTGCCCGTGGTCCTATCGGGCCGCGTCGGATGTCCGCTTGCTTTGCCTTTAGGAACTCTTCTCTATCCACCACCACGCAATGTGGGCCACCAAATTCGAACGGCGTTGCGGGCAAGTCGGCGGGCGTTAGCAGCAACACGAAGTCTGCCAGAGCCCCCGGCCACATGCGTGGCTCGACTTTTACTTTTGGCCACGTAGGCCGCTTCGGTTTCGGCAGCGGTATTTCAGTCGCGTCCGACCTGCGAACGAGTGAGACTTCCGGCGTCGCGGGTGCGAACAACCCTGCCAAAAAATCGGCCGCGTTGTAGTTCGTGGTCATTTGCGTGTTGCCTATGCCTGTAAACGTCCCCCAAGTGCCCCACGTACCCCGCTGCCTATATGGCATCTGGTAACTGCCCAATGAAAACCTCTTTTTTCTCCGGCATTTTCAGGTTTGGGGCACGTGGGGTACATGGGGCACATTCAAACTTGTCCTTGGGTTTCCATCCCTAAATCAACCGAGTAGGTTGTTTGAATTTGTTGCATCTGATCGACTGTCACCCTGCCGTACACTTTCCGACCATGACTCTTCTTGGTTACAAGGCCATATCGCTTCAAGTGATTGGATACCGCCTTGGCACTCCAACCCTTAAGTGAGTCCGGCTCGCGTTCCTTCACCTTGGCCAGGATCTCACCGGGCGTCGGTGCGTTGCCATGCTGTATCTCATCGGCCAGGGTTCGAAGCAGGATTTCATCGTGGTCGGGTGTTTGGTCATCTTGGTATTCGTTGATGGTTGCGAGTGCGTGATTTTGCATCAGCTTTGACAATCCATTCGCACCCTCTTCTTCAATCCACGACGCCAGTGCCAACAATGGTTGCCATAGCTCGAAGTCGCGTCCGCTCATCGTTGGGCAAACATCCGTTTGGTTCGCCAATTCCCGCCACGTCGAGCCACGTTCCAGTGCCAAGATATGAAGATCATCTCTAAGCCGCTGCCAGTCAGCGGGGTCTTCATCAATTCGGCGTCGCGGCTTATCCGATTCAGGAGCCGCACGAAACATCATCATCGGGATACATCGA
Organism: uncultured Pirellulaceae bacterium; assembly: GCA_964343305.1. Lineage (GTDB taxonomy): Bacteria > Planctomycetota > Planctomycetia > Pirellulales > Pirellulaceae > CAYFJO01. The sequence goes on from CAYFJO010000698.1 coordinate 2,993, forward strand.
CTCGCCAGTGCCGGCGGTAGCCCAGCAATGCAGGCCAACGCCTTGGGACCGTAGACGTCGAAACTGATCTTCTTAAATGTGTCGCCAACCGGTTCCAACCGCGTCGCTTTTCCACCTCGCTTGTAGCCGGTCAACAGCATCGAACGAACTTCGCCGATGTCGGGCGTGCTTTGCTTCAATCGTTCGGCTTCGTCATACAATAGAGTTCCACCTTGATCGTGCAATGTGCGGAACAAAGCCGGGCCAGTCAAACTGGATGACGTCAGCGGCCGAAAGACTAAGCGTGCCAAGATTTCGAACACTCGCGACTTGCCACTACTAAGCGGGCCACCCACGTACAAGTACGGAACGGCATCCCAGGCGACATAGCCGTACGTGAAGATCGCCCACAATGCCAGCGTTGACGTCATTCCTGGTGCGTGTTGGGGCGGTAAATCAAGGAAATAGGCGATGCGTTCGCAGACTCGCCTGAACAATTCTGCGGCGTTGGGAGCATCATGCCCGTCCAACCATCGATGCCGCGAGTTGACTGACCAGCCCAGAAACATATTCGGTGTTGGATCGGAAGGCTGTGGGTCGATCCACAGCGGCGATCGCGTAGGCAGATCAATGGTCTGTGGCATGGCTTGACTTTCCCGTCGTCCATCAGGCCAACGCAAGTAAAGTCGCCAACGCCCAACCGGCTTGCCATCTGCCTCAATCATGGTTGGGACCGCCAGGCCGGAAACATCCGAAGTGATGAATCGTTCCGGCCTGACAATTTGCGACATGTCGATTTCGGTGGATTTCTCCACGTCCGTCGACGTGTCATCTTTTTTGTCGCTTGCAAGTTCCGCTGCGATCTTTAACAGTTCGACGTCAATATCGGTCGCTGCAATGCCCGGCCGATCCTTGCAGAGTTGCTCGACAAAGTCCTTGCGGGCCTTTTGCTTGGCTAAGTTCACAGACTCGACCGCGATAGGCTCGTCGTTGAGTTTGGCCACGAGTGTCGCACTTCCATTCCGACCGCTTGGGGTGTATTCAATCGACAGTCCGTTGTCATTCATTTTGCACCTACCTTTCGCTGTACCAGTACAGAAAGCCGCTGCGGCGGGATGGCATCGATTACTGCCTGAATGTCTTTGTGAGTTGCCCCATGTCGCTTCCAATCGCGAGCGTCGTTGATTCCGTCGGGCGGAACGATCACACGCACGGCCTGGACGTACGCCAGCAGGGCATGTGCAAAGTTGATCGCCCCACGTTGTCCATGCCCGTGCGAGTCCGCGTCGGCGACGATAACAACTTGCTTTGGCTGTCGCTGTTTGACCAATTCGACCAGCAGCCTGACGCCGCCCAGGCAACTCGGCCGGCCAACTGCCGCGAATCCCAAATCGAGCAATGCCGCACAGTCGGTTGGCCCTTCGGCGATCAGCAACTGGCCGCCGTCGGGCAAGTCCGTGGGAAGGAACAGACCTTCCTTGCTGCCGGTCACCGCATACTTGAAGCCATCCGGTTTACGCAAACGAATGCCGACCACCTTGCCACTTTCATCGCACATGGGGAAACACCACGCCTGATGGCATTCCGACCAACCAATCCGCAGCCGCAACAAGGAAGCGATCGACAGCCCCAGCGACTGGGCCAACGTCGCG
>CAYFJO010000699.1:0-4617 GCA_964343305.1 uncultured Pirellulaceae bacterium
CAAGTTGCCGTGCTAACCGCCGACCAACAACACCCACACATCCCACGAATGAACGACTTCGACCCGCAACTCGTGATTGCTCATCTTGATTAACAACATTCGTCTTGGAGCCGTGAAATCACGACGAAGTCGGGTATTCATTCCATAGCAGTCCGTAAACAGCAAAATACGCTGGCCAAAAGTTGTAATCCGATTGTTGAACGTGCCCGGATGAATCTTCCAGCGAATGTTGATGAATCTCGCACATTCCCTCGTTCAATCTCAGTAATTCAACGCTGAAGTCTTTCCTCACATTCACGATACAAAACGATTTCCCAATTCTCACCCCAAAAGCGACCGTTAGGGCAAATTTCACAAGTGGCTCCGTCAAATCCCGCGATGTCCGAGTACGCAATTTCGACTATCTCGCCGGTATCGTATCGCGCCCGAATGCCTCGCTCGCAGATTTCCACGACACAGCCACGTCGTTTCAAATAGCTGATGAGCATCGGGCCGAAGAGCCAACCAGTTGCCAAGAGTGCAACGATGCCAGTAACGAGCCAACAGACGACGTCGGGCAGTTGCATTCCCGTCGCGATCACAAAGGCAACGACCGCGGGCACGACGACCCAAAAAATGGCCCCAATCAACAGTCCAAACAATACCTGGATGAATTCGAGTATCCACTCAATGATGCCCGGTTCTTCCGGCTGGACCAAAACGACTTGAGGAAGGGCTTCGAATGGATCCGCGACCAGGTCACCCAAACCGTGACCGTCAGATGTTGGCGACGTCTGGGTCATCACCGATCTCCAAATTCACGATTGTTGCACTTACGTTGCCTTACTGAATGCGCATCCGATTGATATTGCCCAAAAGGCGCTGCAACCTACCACACAATGCCCAAACGATGTCCATGTACATTAGTTGACTACATGGAATACTCGTCTCACGTCATCGCATTGTATGGCGTCTATCCGTCGCAGTCTTGATCGGCATTCTGTAAAGCGAACCGGCTGACGATGTGGTCCATGTGCGAGAAGGCAGTTGTAAAGATGGCACTGGCAACGAATAACCGATGCAACCGCAACAGTCGGTGCAAACTTGCGAAGGAGTGCTTACGACATCCGCGAGAGTCGGATTCGGTGCGATTGATCAGATCGTAACGGATGCGCGTTTTTTTCGCATACTCAGGTCTGGTCCATGATTCAGGGTTGCGAACCGAAACATGAGGATGCAATGGTCTCGACAATGGCGGAGTGAACAGCGGAAATCCGCAAAAAAAGCTAGGGTTCTTAAGGACAACGTCTTGAAACTAACGCGATGTTAGCGTGCACAATGACGACGCATCCCAAACTTCCCCCACGCGGTTTTCCACAATCGAGACATCATGTTCTGGCGCCAATTCCTGAGGGGCTCGTGCGCGAAACTTGTCGAAACGCTCGATCGAGTTTGTGAGTCTTTGCGCGCTCCGAAAACTGGTACACCCGCACCACGTCCCGCGCTCGATCTCGCTCAACTCGAAGATCGCGTGATGCTCAGCGCCGTTCCTGTCGCGCCAATCGTGCCCGATTCCGTTGACGAATCCTTGGCAATTTCTCCTGATCAAACCGGCGCGGCCATTGATCTGGTCATGCCGCCCGATCAGCCATCGCCATCGGCCGCCAACAGTTCGTCGAATCTCGAGCAAAAGGCCGAGAACTTGCGACGCGAACTCGTCTTTGTCGACACCTCAGCCGCCGACTATCAGACGCTGGTCGACGACCTGCTCGCCCAGAAAAATGACGGTCGACAAATCGACGTCGTGTTGCTCAACGGCCAGGGTGACGGTTTGCAACAGATCACCGAGGAACTGTTGCGGCACGAGTCGTGGGACGCCGTTCACATTGTTTCGCACGGAACCGATGGTTCGGTCAAATTGGGCAACGTTTGGCTGAGCCTCGACAACGTGGGCGGCTACGCCGGGCAATTGGTCAGTTGGCGAGACGCACTGGCCGCGGACGCCGATTTGTTGTTTTACGGCTGCGATCTGGCAAGCAACGAAGAAGGCCAAACGCTGGTCGAATCGCTTAGCACGCTGACCAGCGCGGACGTGGCGGCCAGCAATGATGATACCGGCCACGCGTCGCTTGGTGGCGATTGGCAACTCGAATTCGAAGCAGGCAGCATCGAGTCGTCCGTCGCCTTCAGCCTTGCGACTCAAGAACACTGGCTGGGACTGCTCAACGCCCTTCCAGACGGAACGGAATTCCGCGTCAACACGACAACGGCCGACACGCAAGAAACCTCACTCGAAAACGGGCCGGCGGTGGCCAGCGATGCGGACGGCGACTTCGTTGTTACCTGGTCAAGCCGTCTGCAGGATGGCAGCGCCTACGGTATCTTTGCCCAGCGATTCGATGCCAACGGCGTGCCGCAGGGCACGGAGTTTCAGGTCAATACCACAACGGCAAATAACCAACGCTATTCGACCGTGGCGATGGACGACTCCGGGAATTTCGTTATCGCGTGGCAAAGTCGACTCCAGGATGGTGGCGGCTGGGGGATCTATGCGCGGCAGTACAATTCGAGCGGAGTTGCCCTCACCGGCGAGTTCCAGGTGAACGTCACCACGGCCAACGACCAAACATTCCCGTCGGTGGCGATGGATGCCGATGGCGACTTTGCTATCACGTGGATCAGCTCAAATCAGGATGGCAGCGGCGAGGGTGCTTATGCACGGCTTTACGATTCGACCGCGACGGCCAAGGGAACCGAGTTTCGCGTCAACACATTCACTACCGGCGACCAGACGAATCCGACGCTAGCGATGGACGACGTTGGCAATTTTGTCGTGAGTTGGGCCAGCGACGGTCAAGACGGCAGCAATTGGGGTGTTTATGCCCAACGATACAACTCGGCGGGTGTGGCTCAGGGCGGCGAGTTTCTGGTCAACACGACGACCGCCGATTGGCAGTTGTACCCGACCGTCGGGATGGACGCGGACGGAGACTTTGTGATCGCGTGGGAATCCTACGGTCAGGATGGCGACACTTCGCTTCAGACAAACGTCTACGCCCAACGGTACAACGCCGCGGGTATCGCTCAGGGTGGAGAAACACTGGTCAACACCTTCACCACCGGTACGCAGTGGACGGCTTCCGTTTCGATGGATGCCGATGGCAACTATATCGTGACGTGGGAAAGCCAGAACCAGGATGGCAGTCAGTATGGGATTTACGCGCAGCAGTTTCTTGCCGATGGCACTGCCGACGGCAGCGAATTCCGCGTCAACACGACGACCGCCAGCAACCAAACTGGTTCGTCCGTGACCAGAGATTCCAGTGGCGACTTTGTCGTCGTCTGGAGCGGCAATGGTCTCGGTGACAGTTCCGGCGTCTTCGCCCAGCGGTACGACGAAGCTGAGGCAGCGAGCGGAATTTACTTGTCAACCGTTTCCGATGTCGCGTCACCCAGCGGCGCGCCGGGTCTCGATTCCTGGGTTGACGGTGATGTTCTCGAGTTCAGCGATCCGAATCTCGCGATGGACCCGGGTGTGACCAACGGCACTTTTTCGAACTTGTTCAATATCGATGCATTTTCGGGCAACTTGACCGCCGAAGTTGACGGTATTCATTACGTAACGAGCGCGATCACTGTTGGCAGTGCGAACGCCGTGACGCTTCAGGCGGGAGATCTGCTGCTGTCGACCGTGCTGAACGAAACGCTGACCAGCAACAACTCGATCTCAGTCTTCGACGACGACGTGTTTGTTTTCCGGCCTGACACGCTGGGCGATTACAGTGTCGGAACGTTCATCTTTCTGCTCGACGCGCCGACGGGAGCGGACGTCGGCGGCTTGTCATTGGTCGAGCGGGATACACTGGTCGGCGATACGACACTGACCGCCGGATCGTTCATGCTGGTCAGTGGCGCGTCGCTGGCCCGAGAAGACATTTTTCTTTTCACACCGACCGACGTGGGGGAGACCACCACCAGCGGCACCAACCAACTGCTGATCACCGGGTCGAACGTCAACCTTAACACCGGCATTGATGGTCTGGAGTTGGTCGAAAACGCAACAACGGTCGGTGGCGCGACGCTCTCGAGCGGTCAAGTTCTTGTTTCGCTCGACAACAACGACGCGGCAGTCGGCAGCAACAACATTGCCGTCGATCAACAAGACATTTTTTCTTTGACCGTCACCACGACAACACTGGGCTCAGGCACTTCGGCGGCGACCGCCACCCTGCTGTTGGACGGCAGCGACGTAGGGCTGGACACGACCGCCGAAGACATCAGTTCATTGACGCTCGTTCCTGCAACAAACAATCAGGCCCCGACGATCACGTCGCCCAGTACGGCTAATGTTGCCGAGAACACGACCGCCGTCATGACCATCACGGCAACCGACCCCGATCTCGATGTGCCTACGTTTTCGATCACGGGCGGCGCGGATCAGGCTCGGTTCACGATCAACAGCAATTCCGGCGCCTTGTCGTTTGCAACCGCTCCCGATTTCGAAAACCCGACCGATGTCGGCACGAATAACGTTTACGAGGTCCAGGTCACGGCCAGCGACGGCAAAGGCGGCACGGACGACCAGTTGGTCAGTGTCACCGTCACCGACGCCAACGACGCGCCCACGATCACATCACC
>CAYFJO010000700.1:0-4612 GCA_964343305.1 uncultured Pirellulaceae bacterium
AGCTATCGTTTGATCAACATCTGCGAATACTATTTGCTGACCGGCGACTCGGTTGTCTTACCCGAGATTCAATACCTAACTCGCGTGCTGGAAAAGCAACAATATAACGTCGGCGGTTGGACCCACGGGAATCCTGGCGGCTATGGTCAGATCAATTGCTGCGGTTTGGCGGCATTCATTGGGTTGGTTCTTGCGCGAGAGTGCGGCGTCGAAACCGATCCGGAAGAATTGGCTACGGCGATTCGCTATTTTGGCAAATGGTGTGGAACGAACCTGCCCTACGGATTGGGTGCGCCGGGTGGACGATCGGGACGGATGGACAACGGGATGAACTCAATGTCGGCCATCGCATTTCACTTACTTGGTGAAGAAGCCATGGCCCAGCGCTGGGCGCGCAGCGTTTGCTACATGTGGATGGGTCGCGATAAAGGACACGCCGAGGGAATCTTCAGTTTTGCCTGGGGACCGCTTGGCGCCGCACTCGCGCCAAAGGAAGAATTCCACATGTTTATGAACCGCATGCTTTGGTACTACGAAATGGGGAGAACGACGGATGATGGTCTGGTTTACATGCGTGGCAGCCGTCAGCCATATCCAGGCGGAATGACATCCGCAATGGCGTTGTGTTTCTATTTGCCCGAGAAACGAATCCGCACTCTTGGCGCGCCCAAGGGTGTATTCGGCAAAAGGCCGCCAGAGCCGCTCGCACGAGCGGCCCAGTTATATCGAGACAAACAATGGAAGCCGCTAAAAACAATGCTTGCACAATACCTTCAGGCGCCGAACGTTCAACACGCGGATTACGCGAAAGGACTGCTGGCAGCGCATGAAGAGATGGAACGTCAGGTCACAGCGACGTATCGGCTCATCGAGCGGAACATTCAGCAAAAGAGGATGGCTACGGCCCAGGCTCAATTGGATGCGCTGAAGCGTCTCGTTGGCGAGGAGCGGTCAGAGGCAGCCGCCTTGCGTCGAGCGCTGACGGGTCGCCTCTTGGATCCGCCGCGGCGTACGAGAGAATATGCAGCGTTTAATCCCAGGTGGGAAAAAGGGCTCGGCCTCGAAAAGAGGAACGGCATCCGAGACGGATTCGCACATAGTCCTGAGTACATTGTGAGGACAAACCAGCGAGCGTTCGAAGGAATGGCGCCGGAACAGATCGCCCCGTATCTCGCACACTTCAACGGCGGACCATACGGGGCGGCAGTGCAAGCCATGGTCGCCCGCGGTGAATCGGCAAGTCCAATCCTCTTGAAGTTGATGGCCGATGAAAACCCTTGGCTACGTGGCGCGGCCGTAGAGGTGCTGAGTGAAGTTCACCGTTATCGAGGAGATCCAAAAATACCGCGCACGGCAGACGACCAATTGAAACTTGCGATCAAGCAAGTGGGCAAGTTAGTCGACGATCCTCACCCAGCCGTTCAAGCGGCGTTGGGTTCCTTCGTCGAAAAGGTCCGGTTGGAAACAAGTGAAACTCGACGCATCGTCGTCAAAATGGCGGCCAGCAATGATCCAGGCGTTCGATACACTGCTGCGAACATGGCAAGACAGTGGCTGGAAGATCCAAACACAGTAATCCGCATTGGTATGCTCGTCAGCCAAGCCCCAGAAGGCAACACACCGCGAAATTGGCAATTCGCGCACATGGCCGTAGCTCGCCACAAAGACAATCCGCTCTGCCGTGAGGCCATTCCTGTCATGGCCGCGTACATTCGTAATACAGCCAACACAGTTCCCATTCGCGGATTTTTCTCCGACTCGGCTCAGCACGTTCCACTGCAAGTGATGAAGGCGCAATGGGACGCCGAGGTCGAACGCATGCCAAATGTCGTACAAGCATTGTGCTGCGCATACGTCCGCACATCGACACCGCCGGTCAAGAACTACCGTGGTTGGCACATGCTACGAGAAACGGCCCAAGAACTACTCGAAAAGCTCACTCCCGCCGCCGCACTGGCACTTAGGACAGCCGTTGCCGAGGAAAAGCAGTGGCTGGCCAAGGTCGATGACCCTGTGCTCGCCATTACACTTCAACTTTCTCCCGAAGAAGCACGCAGAACGGCCACGCAGCGAATTCAATATCTAGAGCAACTCGCACAAAAGCTCAGTAAAACGGATCAGTGACCTCTTGTATGATGAAACGCATCTACTTCAATAGCTGAATCATCCCTTCGCCAAACGCTGTGCCAATCTGGGCGAAACACCAAGGGCTACCGTAGTAATGGTAAGGACGGTCGTTTCCGAACTGCCGCCATCTATTGACATCCTTGCTCCAGCCCGCATTGTTCACGGCATTGATCGTAACATTGGTGCCAGGGGCCCATGCGGTTGCGGTGGCAGCACTTGTTCCAATTTTCAGCGTGCCGCCGGCAATCAAATTCACAACGAAGGCATCAACCGTACCGTCGACATCGGCTTCGTCGCCTTGCGCCGCGAGTTCGGCGAGTGTCACTTCAACCTCGATGTCTTCATTGGTCGTCTCGGCACCGCCAGCAAAGCTGGTCAGTGGGATTGTCATTCACCCGAGTGACATTCATGGTTGTGTAGTCCGCTGGCAAGAAAGCGCATTCCGCCGTTATCGGAACCGCATCTTCCTCGCCCGTCGCGTTTCCGTCCGGCTCAGATGACTTTGTTCAAGGCGCGTTGGTGTCGCACGCAGTCTACATTAGCAAGTCGCGTTAACTGCTTCGGTTGGCCTAGTGATCCTCACGACGACTTCTTCTTACATGGTACGGCATTTGGATTCTCCGCAATCGGCGGGGGAGCCACGCTGCCGGATATTTCGCGAAGAGATTTTCTTGGCTCAAAAGCAGCATACCTGAAGTCGACCGACGTGAGTTTTGCGCCTTGCACTTGACGCTCCGGTCGTGAACACCGAAGCAGGATTATGACTTGCGTTTGGATGCGGATGTCGATGTGAGCAGATGCACTTTAACAATCGATATCAGTTTGGACGAAATACGGCTTGCTCTTCTTCAGTAAGCTCTTCAGAGCGATAGAAGTATGCACGCTTTGAATTTCCACGACTGGCTGATTTTGACCAGAATATAGCATCGGAGAAAGTAACATCGAGCTTTGCAGAACCCAAACGAGAGAATCCTGCCACCCAGCGAGGATCGCCGCCTTCTTTACGTTGTGCTTCAATGAACAAGAGAATCTCGGCGTTTGTCCCGTGGGCTAAAACGAATGTGGCACCGTCTAAAACCCCTTTCGATTCGTCTTCGTACCAGTGGATCGGTTGTGGCATCAACTCGAGTTGGTGCGTTCCACGATATACTTCCGTCGCTTCGAATTTGCGTGCTATTTGCGATAGCTGAGTTCTTCGCGCTCGCCTCGCAGCCTTCGGAACCGCTTGCTTGGGAATCTCAAGCCAAGTGAAATCAGATTCCTGTGGCTCCCAACGCCATGAACTTCCCTGCACAGATTTGGGTAACTCAGAAGTAGCAGTGAATTCGAACTGAATCGTGTTGTCTCGGTAGATCTCTAGCACCGCAACCGCATGAGGTCGGCCTTTGTGGCCGATGGCCCATAATGACGCATCCATGACATCACGATCAATGTCACTGTATCGAAGTAGCGGATATTTACTGAACTCGCAACTTTCACCGGCCGGGCCAATCGCCTTTAGAGATTCGATTCGTTTTCGCATGGCGTTCAATCGCCGTTCTTTCAGGTCCTTCGATCTGCCATCTTGGATCGGCTCTTGTCCGAGACAGGTCGCTGCCCACACGACGGTCAAGCAACAGGCAAACGTCCTGGTGTTGTGTGTCCACTCATTCATCGCGGATCTCCTTGGTTTGTAGCGGGTGTTTAGTTCCGTGAAACTATTTATCTCGACGCGCACGTCATTTAGTCACACTCATCACACGCTTGATCTGTTCTTCGGATAGCGCCCGGCTGAAGACGCAAAACTCGTCGATCGCGCCGTGAAAATTGTATTCATCGCCGACTCCTGGCAAATTGTGCCAAAAGTCGCCAATGTAAATGTCATCTTTGGAATACTCGCGCCGATTCGTGTGTGTGACGAGGGTGGATTGTTTTGTGCATTGCAGTTCGGCGTCGATGTATAACTTGATTTCGCCTCGGTCAAAGGTGCTGGCGACGTGAACCCACTTGCCGGCCGCGAGTTCTTTGTCCGTGTATAAGCTGTCTTGGACATATCCCCGAACGCGGTTTGATACCCCCAATCCGAGTCGACCCGACGGTGTGATGGCGAAGATGTAGTCGCCGTTCGCACCCTGGCTGTCCCACTTGCAGGCGATGAAATGGCCACCCCACGACGCGTCGCGCTGGCCCCAGGGATAGGTCGGTTTGTCCTTGCGGTCCTTATGACCGCTCCAGCGGTAGTATTTGATCTTGGTTGGTTTGATCCAGGTTGCCAAAGTGAATGCATCATCCGTGTCCAGTTCGGAGTCATCAGGCACAATCAAGTAGCCATTCCCAGGGAACGACATTGCCTGACCATCGTTTGCGCTACGGTCCTTGACGCACTTTGGCGAATCCGTCTGTCGCAGGACAAGTTGTCGCTGGTCCATCGGCAAATAAAGAACAAGATCTGGCCCCAGCATTTGTCGAAAGATGACTTGCGAGCGAGAACGCACTTCCGCCGACT
>CAYFJO010000701.1:0-4601 GCA_964343305.1 uncultured Pirellulaceae bacterium
GCTTTGGGCGTCGATGTGCAACAACGTGGGATACTTGGCATCTTGCTGCCCGGTTGTCTGGGAGGAAATGTTGGTCGCCAAAATTGCCTGCCCTTTCGAAATGGCATCCAACGACAAACTCTTCGAAATCGTGCGATAAGGCGCTTCGTCTTTCGACCGAAAACAAGTCAGACGCAGCACATCCGGGTTCGTTCGTTCGGTCGCATCCGAAGGAAACAGCAACACGCCGCCGATGTCGAATCGCAGTGTTGCGAAAAGGCTATCCAGCACCATCTCGGCCAACTGCTTCGGATGGTTGGCGGAAACCATTTTTATTGCAAGGCGATAAAGTCGCGCCAGTGCGTCGCGGACCTCGGTGTCGTGCAAGGCTTCACGCAGTCCGCGTGTTGAGACGTACGGGCTCTTAGCTCGGCGTTCCACCACATTCGTGCCGTCAGAAGCATCCTGAACGCCGTGAGTTTCCAAACTGGTTTCGACGCTGTCGCTTGGATGATCGGCGGACGGTTCGAGCGTTCGCGACAAATCGAGCGTGAAAAGGAGAAGCGTCGCACCAATCCGAATCGCGTCGCCGTCGCTGAGCGGACGATCGACTAGAATCTTCGTTCCGTTAACGGCCGTTCCGTTGCTGCTGCCCAAGTCTCTGACCAGCCATTGACCAGATTGCCGAAGTACGGCGCAATGACGTCGACTGCACTCCTCGTCGTTGATGGCGATGCGATTATCCGGGCTTCGGCCGATGGTCGTTGCCGTATCGCCGGAGAGCCGAAAGACGTCCTGCAACGCATTCCCATTTTGAACCACCAGGAACGCCTCGCCCGCGAACACGGTGGCGTATTCATCAACAACAAGGAAATCGCTCTCGTCGTTGTCGTTCGTTGGCTGCTGGTCCGCACTCACTGGCAAGAACTCATTGATGTCATGTGTAATCTGCCCGAAGTCGAGAGGCATTTGCTACGACTAACATAGTTTAATCATCCACCTGTTCAAATAAACATTGTGAGGGGGCAAAGTCTGTTTGATTAGCATGTCGTGCGAGTTTTTCACATTTCGATTGCGGGACCAATTTCGGATAATCCATCCACCCATTAGAGCGGAACGTCGAGTTCCGCCACTTTGCCCCGCTTTCCGTCGCCCCATTTAATGGGTCTGTTTTCGCGGCACAATTGCAGGCAAACTGAGGGGTGACAACCTTCCATCATTTGCCACAATCCGATGCCCACGGCACGAAACACCCATCCAAGTTTATCAGCCGGCACCTCAAACGGTGGACGAGAATTGAACGACGAAGAAGTTCGTGTTGCCTTGGAGTCTGCGCCGGATGCGGTCGTCATCGTCGACCACGCTGGCCGGATTATTTTCGCGAACCTTCGTTGTTTCGAGATGTTCGCGTGCGACAACGACGATCTGGCCGGGCAGGCAATTGAAATCTTGCTGCCGGAACGATTTCGAGTTGGCCACGTCAAGCATCGACAACGATTTGTTGCCAATCCAAGCGTGCGCGACATGGGCCCTGGCTTGGACGTATTCGGGTGCCGCAAGGACGGATCTGAATTCGCGGCCGAAATCAGTCTCGGCCCGATCAATGTGGCTTCAGAAACTCTCGTTGCCTGCACAATTCGCGATGTGACGCAGCGAAGACGCGCTGAACAGCGGTTTCGCGGTTTGTTGGAATCCGCGCCTGATGCCATGGTCATCGTGGCCACCAACGGCGGTATTCTGTTTGTCAATCGACAGACCGAACGGATGTTTGGCTATCCGCGCAAAGAACTGTTCGGTCGCTCTGTCGAGACACTCATTCCCGAGGGCTACTCCACGCAGCAGCATTCCGCACCAATCGAACTCGTCGGTCGGCACGAAGATGGCAGCGAGTTTCCCGTCGAGATCAGCATCAGTCCGATCCAAGATCAATCGGAGACGATTTACGCCAGCGTCATTCGCGACATCAGCGAGCGGAAGGAGTCAGAACAACTGCTCAAGGAGCGGCAAGACGACCTGGCCCACGTGTCTCGCCTGGCAACGATGGGAGAGATGGCGACCGGCTTGGCCCACGAGTTGAATCAGCCTCTGTATACCATCGCCAATTACACGGACGGCTGCTTGCGCCGCCTGGCCAACGGACCGATGGACCAAGAAGAGCTTTGTGAGATCCTTCGTCAAATGAATTCCGAAGCCCAACGAGGCGGCGAAATCATTCGTCGCCTGCGCCGCATGGTGCAAAAACGGATGCCAGAGAATCTGGCGGTTGATCTGCGCGACATCGTTCGTGAAACAACAGGACTGCTCGCAAACGAACTGCGCGAGAATTCAGTCAGCCTGGAGTGCAACACCGGCGACGAGCCGCAAATCGTGATAGCCGATGAAATTCAAATTCAACAAGTTCTGCTAAACTTGATGCGCAACGCGGTGGAAGCGATGCAGGATACGGCAGCCGATCAGCGACGGCTGTCGGTCGCTGCCGAAAGGCAACCTGACCAAATGATTTGCGTCTCGGTACAAGACAGCGGATGCGGAATCCCCGTCGACCAGTTGGATCGAGTGTTTGATGCGTTCCACACAACACGCCAACAAGGGATGGGAATGGGACTGGCCATCAGCCGTTCGATTATAGAATCACACGATGGTCGAATTTGGGTCGAAAATAATGATTGCGGTGGGGCGACTTTTGTTTTCGTGCTGCCCAATCAAGAATAGCAGGCCGTCGATTGGAGCTTAGATCATGTCAAATCAGCCGACCGTTTTTTTGGTTGACGACGACGAGAACGCTCGTAATTCAATGAAATTCTTAGGGGAATCCGTCGGATTGAATGTCGTGACGTTTCCGTCCGCGATGGACTTTATGGAATCCTACGATCCCAGCCAGCTGGGGTGTCTGGTTTTGGACGTGCGGATGCCTCAGATGAGCGGCACGGAGTTGCAACAGAAGCTTGTGGATGCCGGGATTCAGATTCCCACTATTTTTGTTTCCGGCCACGCCGATGTGCCGACCGCGGCTCGGGCGTTTCGTAGCGGTGCTTTTGACTTCCTGGAAAAACCGGTCAACAACCAGGAGTTGCTGGATCGAATTCAACAGGCTCTGCAGCGCGACGCGCAGTGGCGTGAACAAAACGAACGCGCCCCGGAGATTCGTGCCCGTTTGAAAAAACTGACCCCGCGCGAGCGCGACGTGTTGGACCATCTCGTTGAGGGAAAATCCATCAAACAAATCGCGTCATTCTACAACATCAGCATTCAAACCGCCGCGAAACATCGGTCGCGCGTGTTGGAAAAGATGCAAGTTGAAAACGATGTCGAGCTAGTCAACTTGCTACATTCAACACAGCAATAATCAGCAAGCGACAATCGAGAGCATCGCATCGAGTACGCTGGAACAAGTTTTGGCGACCTCGCCTGGCGCTACCGTGGAAGAACTGTCGGTGCTCGACGCATGGCGACCGCGGCCAATGCAACCGCGTGTCGAGCGTGCGATCCGGTCTGAGGAAGCGTTCGGTTTGGCAACGTTTGGCCAGTTGATGGAACGTCCTGACGTGGTCGGTCTGTTGGAAGGCACGGAGAAGCAAGAGTGGTCACCGATGGGCACCGCCTTGTTTCGCGCATTCTTTTTGGCCGAGGATTTAAGATCCTACCGGCGGTTTATGGGCCACCAAGCGAGATTGTGCAGCCGGCCCCACAAAGAAGTTGTGACGACCGAATCTCCTCGACCGACGGGAATCTTGACGGCGATGCTTGTTCCCGCTGTCCGAAATGTACACAACGCCGCGGCTCGAACCGACGCACAAACGAAACTGACACATGTTGGATTGGCCCTATATCGCGACCGCCTCAAGCACGGCACGTTCTGTGACAACCTGGAACAACTTGCCGAGCGAAGCGAATTGATCGTGCCGATTGATCCGTATAACGGCGAACCGTTCAAATTTCGCCGTGCGGACGACGAGGTGATGATTTACAGCGTGGGTCCCAATATGAAAGATGATCAAGGTGAGCCGATTGACTACTCGACACGCGAAGGAGATTTGACGTTTACCGTGCGAAGTTCGTCGGATGATTGACGCTACGAAAGGATTTTATGGACAACATTTCCCGCAACGTCAGTCAGCCGGAAATCGCGTCCGGCGAAACGATACGTCAATTTCTCGTGATCGAGACCGAGAATGTAAAGTAGTGTCGCGTGCAGGTCATGGACGTGCATTCTGTCTTCTTGCAAAAAAAACCGTACTCGTCCGTTGATCCATAACGGAAGCCGCCTTTTACGCCTGCGCCGGCCAGCCACACGGTGAACCCGCTTGGATTGTGATCGCGACCGTTGGTGCCTTGCGCGGTTGGTGTGCGACCAAACTCGCCGCTCCACATCACCAGTGTGTCTTCGAGCAGTCCGCGTTGTTTGAGATCTCTCAACAGTCCGGCGATCGGCTTGTCGACTTCGAGCGCGTTTTTTTCATGGCCCGACTTGAGGTCGCTGTGCTGGTCCCACTGAACGTTGGTGTCGCTGTGGATGAGTGTCATTATACACGATCTGTTGCGGGCGCAAAATTGGATCGTTGCGCTGGTAATGTCCTGATTTTGAGTTGTTAGACTTCCGAAGTTTCGGAAAACTTCGGAAG
>CAYFJO010000702.1:0-4600 GCA_964343305.1 uncultured Pirellulaceae bacterium
ACGTACGGGTCTGTGGGAGCCCTGGGTGAGCAATCACCCAGGGCCACCTGGCCCCTCAATTCCAGAAGTTGCCAACTTCCAGCGGTTGGACAAACTTCTGTCGTGAGCGGTTCCGCGCAGCTGCTTTCGGTGACGAAGACCGCTGTGGCTTCGAAATCAAATCGACGACAAAATCGACCTAGCTTTGCAACCCCGCTTCGACTACCCCTTTCGTGACACATGAGGGCGTGACATGTGTCTTCAACGTCAAATCCGTTCGTGACTCGTGACGACAACGTCGGCGGATATTTGATTGCTCGAAAACTCCTGAGGTCGCGATCACCTGATGCATAGTGGGAATTCTGTCACATCGAATTGACGGAGCGCCCCGATCACCTTCGTTGGGACTGTAATCCTGAGGGACTAAAGACTTTTAGATTGTCGAAGTCGATTTTCGATCCGATAACAGTCATTCCGAACCTGGTCTTGGTTGGATGATCGATGCCGGGCGAGGTGAGTTTGACGACGGGTTTTTGATCCAGCGAAACACTCAAGAAATCACCGTTGATGCGAACACGGAGCTTATGCCAATAATCTATTTTCAAGGAAACGGCGGCCGACGCCTTTGTTCGGCGAAGCAGTGCGTCGAGCGATTTCTGCTGTTCATCCGAAAGCGTCTTTGACTCACGCAGGGTGCGAACTTCCAAGTTCATACTACCAGTCTTGTCGTCGCTGATAATGATTCGCTTCGGAAAGATCGATACGCGGCAGATGTGTCCCGCGTGAACGGACTTTTCGTTCTTGTCGTCGCTGACAAAGTTGAAGCTCTTGCCGCCGCTAAAACGAAAATCGAACTCAACGTCAAAGTCGTCGAACGGCAATTCTTTTCGCATCACCGCGCCGTGATCGTCATTCGTCTGCTTGCCGATCAGGATTCCGTCGCGAATTGTCCAGGCGCCTTCCATTCCGCGAGCGGTCGTGTAACCATCGCCAAGTTTTTTCCGGCCGTCGAAGTTGTCCGAAAAAACTATGGTTGATGCTTTGCTGCCCGGCGAATTGGCAGCAGGCGCGTTACGTCCATGTTTTTTCTGGTCAAATCGAGGCAGGACTGCCATCAGTCCGTCTCGCTCGGCCCGGTGCGCGTCGGACACAGTTCTCCAATCCGCAATCTGGGGAAAGCTGATCAGGTCGCTCGGAGTGTCCTCGACGTCCCACCATTTTCCACGGCCATCTCGCATGACTTTACTGCCGCGGATGAGCTGCTCTCTATCCTTGTATCCGTAGAGCCACTCGCCGTGCGTCGGCCTGTCGCCAAACAGAAACGGAACGAGGCTATCGCCGTTGATTTCGTCGTCCGCCGGCAAATCCACTCCGGCCAGTTCAGCGAGCGTGGGCAGGATGTCCGACATGTTGACCAGCACATCCTGCTCGCCGCGCTTCGTCAAACCCGGAGCCGAGATGATCAACGGCACGTGAGTTCCCTTCTGCCGGTCGCTGCTGTTCTTACCGTAGCCGCTCGTGCCGTTGTCAGCGCAGAAGATGAAGATCGTGTTGTCGGCGACGCCAAGTTCCTGCAGCTTGTTCTGATAGAGCCACGCCTGATAGTCGAGGTAGTTGACGTGGTGATGAATCCCGTGCGGAGTCACCGTGCGGAGCGTGCCGTACTTTCCGGCATCGCCAGTGACCTTCGGCGTCGTGCGGATGTACTTTTCGCCGTCCCAGCGGATCACTGGTGTGCCGGGCCATTTGCTTTCTGAGTCCGGATCGAGCCAGTTAAACGCGTCGTGTCCGAGGTGCGAAGTGTGGTACACGAAGAAGGGCTTTTCGTCCGCGACCTGCTTCTCCATAAAGTCGAAGATGAAGTCCAGTTCCACATCGGGGCCGTAGGTGGCTGGACCAAAAGACGCTTGCGATTCCGGAGTGTTGGGCCACCACTGGAAATCCCTGCCGTCGTGGTTCATCAGCCGGACGTGCGGAAACCAGTACCAGCCGTGTTGCTGGTAAGTGTCGACCGGCTGGTTCGTGTCAGCGTTGTAAAGCCGCCGTGCGCCATCGACTTTTTTGACGACGTGTTTGAAGTCGGTATAGGGATTGTCCTTGTCGGAGAGGCTGCCCGGCGTGAAGCAACCCTGATGGAATCCAAAGCGTTGCAGATCGCCGGCCATCTGAGTCTTGCCGGCCCAGTAGGTTGCATAACCGGCCTGCTGAGCGACGTGCCCAATCTGCGTCGGGGAACTCAGGTAAAGAGGCCAGGTCGATTCCTTCCCAGTTTCGTCGACGTACGTCCCTTTCGACTTGTTCCCCCACCACTTGTGCAGGTGTGCGTATCGGCCGGTCATCATCATCGCGCGACTTGGCGAGTAGACAACTGACGCCCACGCTGTCCTGATCCAGCATCCTTCGCGGGCAAGCCGATCGGGCACCGGAGTCGAGGCGCGATACTCCGGATTGCTGGTGTTGCCGCCTGACGGCGGACTCCAGACGGACGAACCGTAGAGCGGCAGTTCGCGTGCACTGATGTCATCCGCGAAGACGAGAATGACGTTTGGCTGTTGTGCCGCGTTGAGCGACGCGGCGGAAAACAGCGCTATAAGCAGAGCAATGAGTTGTTTTGTCATGACAGCCTTCATTTGATTGTTGTCCTTCTCCGCGACTCGATGCGTCACGAGTTGCACTGACGTAATCGTCGTGCTGTATCACCCTCGCTTCGCGCGATACTCAGTCGGTAAACAGCGCATCTGCTGATGAAAACTGCGGGTCAGGTGCGCGTGGTCGTAGAAACCGCATTCCACTGCGATGGCCGAGACCGTTTTATCGGTTTCCAGCAGCATATGCGCCGCGGATTCAACCCGGATGCGTAGCAAATACTGCCTCGCGCTCGTTCCGAAGGCTTGACGGAATCGGCGGTTAAACTGGCTTTCGGAGAATCCGGCCTGCCGGGCAAGGTCACTCGTGCTCACCGGGTCGCCGAAGTTTTCGTGCAGATGAGCAACGACTTTGGCGAAGCGCGCAATGCTCCCGGAGCTGTCCCGGAATTTCTCGACGCGCCGCGAGAATCCGGCAACTCCCACGATAGAGCCGCTCGCGTCGCGAACCGGAATCTTGCTGGTGACCACCAATCGCGGAGAACGGATCGTTTCCGGCGAGGCTTCCATCCGGTTGATAACGGACTGGCCGGAATCCATGACCAACCGATCTTCCTCCTGATAGGACGCAGCGCGATCGGCGGGGAAAAAGTCAAAATCGGTCTTCCCAATGGCCTCAGCCTCGGTTGCGACACCGCAGTATTCGCGGCCTCTCCGGTTCAACGCAACAAACCGGCCCTCCCGATCTTTGAGGAAGAACGACACTTCCGGCAGCAGATCGAAGAGCGGGAAGAGCTGATCCGAGGCGAGGCTATCCAGAAAACGGCGACGATATGATTTTGTATCCATAATGCGCGGATTTTACACAGAAAAAATCTCGCCGTGCAAGACGCCTTTCCGGATTAGTACCAGAATAGGCGACATGAAAACTGCAACTACAACCGCAACCGTGTCGTCGATTCTGCCGGTTCTGCCTCCGGTCATTTCCCACGGGGTGAGTTGTCGTTCGATAGCGCTGTCAGGCCGATTCTGTCGGATAAATTCTTTTATTGCCACGGTTATCGATCACGAACAACTGACCTACAGGTACCAGGGACGCAGATTTCGCCTGACCGATGTGCATGGTCATCTCGTGAAAGACATACTGGCCTGATCAACAGGCATGATGCATTCGAATAACAGATGACAGTTGGAATCGGCTTACGGCCGAAGGAGGCTAACATGAACAGACGGCACTTCATTCGCTCAACCGTTGTTGCGGCACTCGCATTCGCGTCTTTGACCGCAAACGCCGAAGGCGATAGACGTGATCAGGATAAACCGAATCTGCTCTTCATCGTGACGGATGAGCACAATTTCCGCACGCTGGGATGCTATCGCAAACTGCTTAGTCGAGAGCAGGCTGAGATGTGGGGGCCAGGCAACGTGGTGGAGACCCCATTTATTGATTCTCTGGCGACAAGAGGGACTCTCTTCAATCGCATGTATGCCAGCGCTCCGGTGTGTACGCCGACCCGGGCATCGATGTTTACCGGTTTCTACGGCCACCAGTTAGGCATGCCTAACAATTCAACCAAAGTGGGCGATGGAAAATACCTTCATGCCGATGTCACGACGATCGCGGAAATCCTGCGGAATGCCGGATAAATGACCGGCTACTGCGGCAAATGGCATCTGGCAGAGCACAACCCCACCAAAGAGGATCCGCAGTGGCAGCCACACCCACCTGGAAAACCGGGACATGACTATGGCTTCACCGATAACCGCTACATGAACAATGCCAGTCACAGCAAATTTCGCGGGATCGACGAATCGGGTACTCCATATCTGGCGTCCAAAGAGTCACAGATGATTGGAGTTGATGCCGCAGAGCAACCTGTCTACGCGGACCCGCGTTCAAGGAATGTAAAGTACACGACCGACTGGCTCGCAGACCGCGCCATCGAGTTCATCGGCGAACAAAAGGACAAGCCGTTCTACTATGGTACGCCCGGCATGGGCGTGAACTTGTGGGGTGTAAGTCCCCTGTACGAGGA
>CAYFJO010000703.1:0-4597 GCA_964343305.1 uncultured Pirellulaceae bacterium
CCGTAAGCCCTCAACCGGCGAGAGAGTCTATTTCGAGATTCGAGACAGCATTGCCGCACACGCGGCAAACGAATTTCCAGGCCACCGGCATCCAGACGCGCCTGAAGGCTGGCTGTAATTGAAACACAAACGGTGGCTTATCTTCTATCAGCCCCACGAAGACGGAATTGAGATCATGCGAGTTGTGGACGCAGTTCGCGATTTACCACGACAGTTTTAGCGAATCGAAAACGCGCAGGCGTCGGTTTGCTGCGACGAGCGCCTTCATCCGTCGCGACAAATTGGAGACCTGCGATCAAATGGACAGCACGGTCGGGAGACCGTGCTATAACGCGGGTGAAGGAGCCATCACGCAGCTACGGATTGGAATTGGTCGATTGCTCGATACTACCTCATGCAACCTCATCAACAAGATCCAGATTTGTCACACATCCACGGGACTGGAGTCGGAGCACTGGACTATGACCAGATTTAATAATCGATCAACGAGTCGGATGCCCGCAAGTGTGTGTCACTGGCTCTGCCGGCTCTGCCAGTGTTTTGTGGATCATCCATTGCAGTTTCTCGCAGAATAGCAAATGCCCCAGAGCGTGGAACTGTCAGCAAATGTTATTGCACTGGCAGAGGCACACAATCCTTCGGCAGCCCCCTTTTCTCTCAAGTTGGTCGCCAAACGTTTCAAGGGGTGGAAAACCAATTTTGATGCCGTTCTAATTGTGGCATGTCCATCGAGTCGTACGAGAATGAAGCATTTGGCGGAACGTCGACAATCATTGACAGTGACACGCCATTCTCCAAGATTCCGAGGGAGATTCGGAAGCACATTACCGGCGACTATCAAGGAGCATTTGAAGAACCGTCGCGCTTTTTTGAAACACTTGCGAGCCGCGCGACAATTCCACAGATGAAACAGTGGCTGCTCACTCTAGCGGAATGCGGAGAATGCGACTTGGAGTATCACGATACAAAATACGCGCCGCCCGAAACGATTTTGCGGATTCCAGTTGTCATGGACAGGGGCAGCATGTCCGGTTTCGGTGTGTCACTCCCGCTCGGACCACCACCAGAAAACATTCCAATAATTCTACGAGACGTTTACGCACTCATTGGTTCAACACATCACTGGGGTTATGGAGAGTCCGGTGGTCTTGTTCGCCTTGACTTCAGCGATGATGATTCGCGCATGTCCGACGCATCGAATCATGCCAAAACTGCTCGGGAGCAGTGCGTCCGGTTCTATGAAAACGGCCACGGCGACTCTCTACTTTTCGACAAAGAAACCGGCGAAGCTGTCGCGTATGATCACGAAGGCGATGATCTCTATTTGGCCGGACCAATCGATGAGTACGTCATTCGATATTTTCACACACTCCTAAAACGCAAGTTCATGTCTTGATTGGGAAAGGGGGGCTTGTGAAGGCTGAGTACGGTATCACCGCTACGATTCACGACGACGTCGCTCAGGAATTGTTGACGGAGTTTGAAGACACCTTCGCCAAACACGGCGTCGCAGCCAGGCGTCTTGAGCAAGCGGTGTGTGTCGACCTGAATTACTACGAACATCGTGAAATCGCGGAACTTGCCGTAGAGTGGGGCAAGAAGCGTCGAGGCATTCACGTCCGCGAGTCCTGCAATCATCTCGAATTCACGGAAGAGGAATGCCGGCAATCTCAACTCTGCCAGCTTCGGTTCGCGCGATGTTATGTCTGGCCCAGACCAAATTGGTTCAAGACGTGTTCCTTTTGCGGTTCGGACACGTATGGGCCAACGGGCGAAATCCCGAATGATGTCGACCTTCGTTGTGGGATCGGAGAATACGATGGATGTCTATTTCTATCTGAGCATAGTGCGGATATTTTGAAGAACTCTGGCTTAACTGGCTTCACAATCGAGCCCTGGGAATTTGATCCATACTTTTGCGTGCTGATCCCCGCGAGCAAGTTAGATGTTCAACTTCTTGAGGGAAAGAACGTTATTGGCTCTACTGGTAAAGCGTGTTCACAATGTGGTAAATCGGAGTTTCGGTTCTTTGTCGGCCCATACGTGCTGCGGAAAAGTGACTATGCGGGCGATGACATTGTTGGACTTCGCTTGTTTCAGACGTCAGACGAAATTGCGTTTAGTCAACGTGCCGCAGATTTCTTTAAGAATAACTTCCGTAAAGTTTCATTCCACGAACCAATTGTGCTCCAAGATTAGTGGCTTCCATCGTGGCACTCCCCTCTCTTGCTAGATCTCTGAGCGGGCTTATCAAACGGCCGTAACGGATAAACTTCTGACGGCGTTCGCACGTTCGCCATCATTTTGGCGAGTTTCTCGATGAGTTCCAAAT
Organism: uncultured Pirellulaceae bacterium; assembly: GCA_964343305.1. Lineage (GTDB taxonomy): Bacteria > Planctomycetota > Planctomycetia > Pirellulales > Pirellulaceae > CAYFJO01. Next base: position 2,333 of record CAYFJO010000703.1, read on the forward strand.
ACTTGACCGCGACGTTGTCTTGTTTTCCGATGTCTTGGGTGATCTTGTATAGCTCGATGTCGAGGTTGCCGCTGGTCATTTTTTGGCGGACCGCTTTCCGCTGGCCGACGCGGATCGTTTGTCGGCCGCTGTAGCTAGCCCTAGAGATGCTCGCGCGGCTCCTGCCGCTGGGGCCCGGGACCGGCCCGACGGAAAATCGCGGACCGCCTTCCTCACTTGCCGATACAAAACAGATGCTCGTCCGTGCGGATGAAAATCTGGCCGTCTGAAAACGCCGGCGTGGCGTTGGTCGACTCGCCCAAGTCGTTGCTGCCAACTTCCTCGAACTCTTTTGGGTTCGGTTTGAAGACGACGGTCGTACCCCTCTGATTGATGGCGTACAGGTTGCCGCCAGCCAGAACCATCGATCCCCAGTGGTCGCGGCCCGCGGCGCGGTCAGACCATTGACTTTCACCAGTTTCGGCTGCGAGACACTCCAAGGTGCCCGGCTTGGCGTTGGGCCGGTAGATGTACTTCCCCAGGAAGACGCCGGAACCAATGCTCTCCGGGTTCCTCGTTTCGAGCCAGCGACGATTGGACTTCGTGATGTTGCCCTTGCCGCCCATCTTCAGCCCAATCGAAGGTCCGCGAAAGCCGGCCGTCGCGACACAGAATCCATCCGCGACCAGCGGCGAAGAACTCACCACGTCGTAACGCGAACCACTCAATCCGTCGCACGACCAAATCAGCTCGCCAGTCTGCGGATCGTAGCCATTGACGCGCGTGGACATGGCGCACACGATTTGGTCTTTGCCGTCCACTTGGGCAATCACCGGCGTGCTCCACGAGCCCATGTCGCCGCCGTCCGCGCGTTTTTCACCGTCGCCGTCCTGCGGTTCATCTGTCTCCCACACCGTCTTGCCGCCCGCCAAATCGATCGCCGTCAGAAAGACACGTTTGCCCGGACCGCAATGCAAGATGATCTGGTCCTTGTAAATCACAGGCGACGAACCATAACCCCACTGGTGTTTAAACTCGCCAAGATCGCGCGACCACAACTGCTTGCCGGCGAAATCGTAACAATGGAGCCCGGCCGAACCGTGCCAGACAACGACGCGTTTGCCATCGGCTGCTGGTGTCGAACTGCCGTGGGGATTTTGCGGGTGAGTGGGCATCGCCTTGCCGAAGTCGACCGTCTTCACCCAAAGTTTCTTTCCGTCAGTTCGGTCGAAACAGTAAAGGCTGCGCTCCTTGCCCTCATCGGCAGCGCAAGTGAGAAACACACGGCCGCCGGACACAATCGGGCTGCCGTTGGCCGCCGCCGGCAGACTCACTTTCCATTTGATGTTCTTTTCGGATCCCCATGAAGTTGGAAAACTCTCACCCGTGGCCACTCCATTTCCCTGGGGTCCACGAAATTGAGCCCAATCAGCGGCTTCAACGGTGACGCCTAGACAAGACATCAGGCAAACGGCCACTACGATTTTTTGAACATGATGCATCGAGATTTCTCCTAAGTTTGGCGAGTCCTGTCGGCCCATCGGGCCGCGGCAGGCGAAATGGGTGGGAGCTTTCAGTCTAAGAAGCGTTGCCACCGCAAGTCAAGATTGGGGTCGGCGGACATCGACCAGCGGTCACCGTGCGACGATCATCTCTGCCGCCTTCTCGCCGATCATCACAGAAGGGGCGTTGGTGTTGCCAGTCGTCACATTCGGCATGATCGAGGCGTCGGCGATGCGCAAGCCTTCGATGCCGTACACCTGCAATTCGGGGTTGACTACGGATTCGGCGTCGATACCCATTTTGCAGGTGCTGGTGGGATGAAAGTAAGTCGTCGCGCCTTGGCGGATGAATTCGATCATCTCGGTGCGGCTGAGATTACCGGGCATCACTTCGCGTTTGCGAATCTCTGCGAAGGCATCGGAAGCTCCCATCTCGCGGCACAATTCGATGGCCGCCAGCATCGCATTGATGTCCGCGTCGCAGGCCATGTAGTTGACGTCGATCACCGGGGCGTCTGTTGGATCGGATGAGGCGAGGGTCACTGTGCCACGCGAGGCAACGCGGACGACGCTCGGTGCGATGGCATAACAGTGTTCGCTCGGCAAGCGGTTTTCCAACTCGGGCGTGGCAAAGGGGAATTCCAGGACCACGGGCTGGATGTCAGGACAGATCAGACCGGGTTTCGACTTCCACCACATCGTGCTTTCGGCGGCGTTGTTGTGCGGTTCGGGAAGCGAGCCTTTACATTCGTAATTGATGCCGCCGACCAGCGGATGGTCTTGC
>CAYFJO010000704.1:0-4596 GCA_964343305.1 uncultured Pirellulaceae bacterium
CATATTGACACTTTCCAACAAATCTGACTCCTGCGCAATTCTGTTTATGCACCCCTCAAAGCTTGTTGCCCAATCTTTGGTGTGTTTCACACACCCTACTTTTGATACAACGCTCACCTGATGTCCCGCATTTCTTGTTACATCCTGTTTGAATTGCTGACAGTCTTCACCGTGACATTGACCGCATTGACGTCGCTGGTCGTTGTTGGTGGGATCGCTAGCGAGGCAATGCAACAAGGACTCGGACCGGTCGCAATCATTCAGCTCGTTCCCTTCATCTTGCCCGAGGCGCTGCGGTTTTCGGTGCCGGGCACGATTCTTTTCGCCGTATGCAGTGTCTATGGCCGCATGTCGGCCGACAACGAAATCGTGGCCGTGAAAGCACTCGGCGTGACGCCGCTGAAGATGATCTTGCCCGCATTGGGACTGGCGTTTGTGCTGAGCGTCGGAACCGTCTGGCTCAACGACGTCGCCGTTTCATGGGGACGTCAAGGCGTCAATCGTGTGGTCATCCAGTCGGTCGAAGAAATCACCTACGGGATGCTCCGCACGCATCGATCGTACAGCACTCAAAAAATGTCGATCAATGTCCGCGAGGTCGACGGAAAACGCCTCATCCGACCCATGTTGATTGCCTATGGCGAGGAAGGCGAAACGCCCATGACCATTACAGCGCAAGAAGCCGTCTTGCGGTCGGACCTCGAAAAACAAGTGCTCATCATCACGTTGCGCAACGGTGTGGTCAAGTTCCGTGATCGTGCCAGTCTTCGTTTTAACGACTTTGTCCACGAAATCCCTCTGCACCATGTGGCCAAAAAAGCGGACCGTCGAGACAAACCGTCCAATTATCCTCTGAATCAAATCGCCGCCGAGATCAAGCAACAACAAACGCAGATTCAGCAAATCCGTCGCACCCAAGCAACGCGAGCAGCGTTTCAAATGATCAGCGGCGACTTCCATGCACTGACGTCCAGTCAATGGACTCTACGAGCACACAAACTAAAAGAAGCCGAGGAACGCAAGTCACAGTTACAAACCGTACCGTGGCGTCGTTGGGCAAACGGTTTTAGTTGCCTGTGCTTTGTGTTGGTCGGAGCACCGCTAGCAATTTGGCGGCGTAATGCGGATGTGTGGACCAGTTTTTTCTATTGTTTTATGCCAATTTTGATCATCTACTATCCGCTGATGGTCCTAGGCGTTGACCAGGCAAAATCGGGCGATTGGCCGCCGTACTGCGTCTGGATGGGGAATTTGCTGCTGGTTGTTATCGGCCTGGCAATGATGCAAAAAGTGCGGCGGTATTGAAGCGAGCGGACCGATGGTGTGCCTGGGATCGAGTCTTCGAGCCCCCAGAGTTTCGTTGCTGGGGGCTCGAAGACTCGACCCCTGGCACGCAGAACCAAATCTATTCCCAGTGCGTAACAAAACACGGCAGCTTATTTAACGAGGTTGGTTTCGGCTTGCTCCGCCAGCGACGGCTTTGGTACACTCCGCCCCGCTTTGCAGCAATCCTTTTCAACCAACATCATTCGGCAGGTAAACTCGCGTGACAAGGAAGTCGCATATGCTATCGCGCTGGCCGATACTATCGAAATTGATGTCGGGCGTTGTTCTGTTGGCGGTGATTATCGCCACGTTGTTGTACAGCAGTCTGCAGGGCAGCTATTCGTTTCGCGAATTGACCAAGAGCGTCAAGGTCCGGGCCACCGAGCTGCCGCTGGCATCGGCATTGACTCAGCACGTTTGCGATTTGCGCGTCACGGTGAGCAAACTCCGCCAAACCCACGAGATTGCACCGACCACGGTCAATCCCATTCTTGACCCACAATTGCTGCGCGAGCAGTTTCGCACGGATTATTTCAGCGTCACCGAATCGCTCCGCCAATACAAAGAACAGTTGGCCAGCGCGATTCAGATTGGGTCGCGCATCTCCGACATTCGGCAGGAACAGGAGGTCGTTCAAGAGATCGAGCGGTCACTCGAACGAGTTGACGAGTTGAATCGCTCAGAAAACTGGTTCCTGCGACCGGACTTGGCTCTGACACTCGATGAGGAACTGGGGGTACTGCAACACGCAACCGCCAAGCTGCCGGGCTTTTTGTCGCAACGGATGGATGATTTCGCGGGCGAAGCGCGATTGCGATACCGCACCTGGATCGCCCTGTCGTGGATCACGACAATTTCCGCCGTCGTTTTGTTGTCGATCGCCGGCGGCGCGTTTCTTCGATTGATCTTCCGGCCTTTGAAAGTGCTGGTCAGTGGTTCGAGACTTGTCGCGGCCGGCAACTTCAATCACCGAATCGAATTGACCGGCGAAGATGAAGTGGCGGAGTTGGCCGGCGCGATGAACGACATGACGAGGCGTTTTCAGGAAGTCCGCGACGACCTCGATCAACAAGTGAAACAGCGAACCAAAGAAGTCGTTCGCAGCGAACAGTTGGCCAGCGTGGGATTTCTCGCGGCCGGCGTTGCGCATGAAATCAATAATCCACTGGCGTCGATCGCCTGGGCCGCCGAGGCGCTGGAAGACCGCATGCAAGACATCATCTTGGCCGACGATGAACTGCCCGACGGCGAACACAACGAAGAAGTCACCATCCTGCGGAAATACCTGCGGCGTATTCAAGACGAAGCTTTTCGCTGCAAAGGAATCACCGAACGCCTGCTCGACTATTCGCGGATGGGCGATGCCGACCGGCACAAGACGAACATGAGCGAGCTGGTTGAAGGAGTCAGCGAGATGGTCCGGCACTTGGGCAAGTACCGCGAGAAGAACATCGAGTTCGAGTGCCGCGAGCCCGTCTTTTCACTGGTCAATCCGCAAGAATTGAAACAAGTCGCGTTGAACCTGATCACCAACGGACTCGATAGCCTCGATCCCGGAGGCACCGTCAAAGTGTGCATCCGCAAAAGTGGCGACGATGCCGAAATGACGTTTACGGACGATGGCTGCGGAATGACCAAGAAGGTCATCGAGCATTTGTTTGAACCATTTTTCACGGCGAAAAAGGATGGACAGGGTACGGGCCTTGGCCTGTCTATCACTTATCGAATCATTGACGAACACGGCGGAAAGATCGTGGCCACAAGCGACGGTCCGGGCAAAGGTTCCCGGTTCCGCATCACACTTCCACTGGTGCAACATGAAGAAAAAGCCAAAGACGAAGCCGCATAACTGCCTCAAAGTCCTCTTCGCCGACGACGAAGAAGCGCTGCAGGAATTGATGAATTTCGAGTTGCCACGGATGGGCCACGAAGTCACCGTCTGCCCCGATGGCTTGACGGCGGTCGCCGCACTCGAACGAAACACTTACGACTGTATCCTCGTCGATCTAGACATGCCCGGCATAAACGGCATCCAAGTGATCGAGACGTGCAAGGAGATGTCACCCGAAACCGAGGCAATTGTGTTGACCGGCAAGTCATCGCTGGAAACCGCCGTTGCCGCGCTGCGCAACGGTGCCTTCGACTATTTGACCAAACCGTGCAAACTGGTCGAGCTGCAGTCAATCATGCAACGCGTTGCTGAAAAGCGAGAGTTGACGAACAAGTATCGCGCTGTCAAGCGTTTGCTCCAGCGAGCAGAGGGCGACACAAAATTGGTCGGCGGTGGTTCCGCGATGGACCGCGTTCGCGACTTGATCGCGAAAGTTGCACCAACCAATTCGGCCGTCCTGATTTTGGGTGAGACGGGCACAGGAAAAGAACTCGTCGCACGAAGTGTCCATGAACAAAGCACTCGATCCGACCAGGCGTTCGTCGCAATCAACTGCGGTGCTCTGCCCGAGAATCTGATCGAAAGCGAACTATTTGGACACCGCAAAGGTGCCTTCACCGGCGCGGAAGAGAATCGTGTGGGACTGTTCGAAGTCGCCAACGGCGGAACGCTGTTCCTGGACGAAATCGGTGAGTTGCCTAAATCGATGCAAGCCAAATTGCTGCGCGTGCTGGAAAGCGGCGAAATCCGCCGAGTCGGTGACAACGAATCGTTCAAAGTCGACGTTCGCGTGGTTTGCGCCACGCATCGCAACCTGGCGGACATGGTCGAAGATGGCGACTTCCGCGAAGATTTGATGTACCGCATCAACACGTTTGAAGTTCAATTGCCCGCTCTGCGGGATCGCGTCGGCGACATTCCGAAACTTGCCGGTCATTTGTTCCATCGTTATCGAAAGGACATCCGACCCGACGACGTGTTGTTTTCACCGGACGCCTTGTCGGCGCTGCAAGAGCACGTTTGGCCGGGCAACGTTCGCGAGCTGGCCAACGTTGTCGAGCACGCGACGATTCTTTGTGACGAATTGCCCATCACGGCGGAAGATCTGCCACGCCAATTCGCATCGCGCCGTCTGGCCGGTCCAAAACTCATGTCGGGACCTTTGACGTTGCGCGATCTTGAAATGCAAGCTATCGACGAAGCACTCGATCGTCACGACGGCAACAAGCCCGCCGCCGCGGAAGAACTGGGCATCAGCCTCAAAACGCTTTACAACAAGCTCAACCAGGCCGAGAAGTTGGAAAGAGCAGCGTAAGGCGAGCGGCAGATGACAGGCTAAAGCCTGGACTCCAACAATGGGCCGCAGATACGTTGATTAA
>CAYFJO010000705.1:0-4594 GCA_964343305.1 uncultured Pirellulaceae bacterium
GCTAGCACTCAAACAAAACCACCCCTTGTTCTTGGGACTGCGCAGATCGCACCCTCTGCCGAGGATCCCAGTTTGTTTGACGTTTGATTCGTGTCGTGCGGAATGGGCTTGACCTGCCCCACATCCAACAGCAACCCCCGACTCGTCATACCCAACCCGCACCTTCCCCCAAGGCCACGCCGCAAACACCTTGCCAGCAAGTTCAACCCCACCATCCACACGCATCGCAACTGCGAACGAAAGAAGCGGCAGAAACAGAAAAGGGTGGATTCTTATCGAGTGATGGTGCTACGCCGCGCCTTCGGCAGTTCAGTGCCGTGAAAAAATCCTAAACCGACATCCGCCGACGGCTATTTAGGCAAATGAACGGCCCTGCCGACTGTGATAGACTATCCTACACTTCTGACGTCTTGCCCATAGTTTTTGAAGGAGAGTGAATCATGCGTTCATGTGCTCGTGACCGGTCAATCACAACGGTGATTTGTTGTTTGGCGTTTTTTGCTTCGACGTTGGAAAAGATCGCGGTTGCAGATGACACAAAAAATGCTCCGACCGGATTGCGCGTGTTTTATACTGGTCACAGTTTTCACATGTTTGTGCCACGTCGGGTCGAACAACTAGTGAAGGCGGCCGGTATCGAGCAACACAAACTTGTTGGAACGCAAGGCATCGGCGGTTCGCGAGTGATACAACACTGGGAGTTGGCTGAAGCACGAAACAAAGCCAAGCCGGCGTTGGCCAGTGGCGAAGTCGATGTGTTCACTATGGCTGCCCACGTCGCTATACCGGATGAAGGGATTACGAATTTCACCGAATTGGGTCTAAAGCACAACCCAAGTCTTCGATTGCTTGTGCAGGCATCTTGGTATCCGTTCGACGTTGCGTCTCGTGAAAATCGCATCCGTCAAAATGCGCAGCGTGACGCTATGAGGATCGAAGATCTGCAAGCGGCTGTTGATTCCTGGCGTGCGAAATTGGAAGCGCAAGTCAATGATCTAAACAAGAAGCACGATCGCCGGGCAGTGTTCATTGTTCCGGTTGGTGACGCGGTGGTGAAATTGCGTGCGATGGTCGTTGAGGGCAAGTATCCCAGCGTGAAGACGCAGTCCGAGTTGTTCACCGACCCCATCGGTCATGCGGGGCCACATGTGCAGGCACTGGCGGCTTATTGCAACTTCGTCGCGATCTATCGTACTAGCCCCGAAGGATTAGAGGACACGCCCAAGGGCGTAGGCGAAACTCAACGTATCATCTTGCAAAAACTGGCGTGGGAAACCGTCTCGAAGTACCCTTACGCCGGTGTTGAAGTAGAACAAGACGACACGGATGCCAAAGGGAGATGATGATGCTTGAAACTAACCGCCGAACATGTCTCCTGACTTTCTGTTGGAAAGGTCGTCTCCGGCGGCTAAGACTGTAATCCGCAGAAGGGCTACATCTGCCTAGAATCCGAGGGCTCCGAAGTCTATTTTCGCAACATTCGCATCAAAGCACTTCCAGCGAAAGAGGCGTGGCAACCAGGATTTTTCTCGGCCGCTCGCGAACCGTTAGCAACGGCCACGGAAACGCACGCGATGTGATGGAATGCCGCCAGACGTGACATGGTGTCGGCGCGTGATGGCTCAATCGAGCACCGCCACGGCTTCGATTTCGACTTGCAGGCCGGGGACGGCCAGTTCGGTGACGCCGACAGCGGTGGCGGCCGGAAAGGGCTCGACGAGGAACTCTTGGCGCACCTTTCGAAAAGCGGCAAGGTCTCGGGCCATGTTCAGAAAATAAGCGCGGATCATCACGATGTGCCGCATCGAACCGCCGGCCGCGTCAACTAACTCGCGAATTTGCACGAATGTTTGGCGCAGTTGTGTTTCCACGTCCGCTTCCATGTCCCGCGGACCTTGACCTGAAATGAACAGCAATTTGCCGCCTTCGGCCAGAATCGCCGGCGAATAGCCTGGGGCGGCCGTTTGCACGTCAACCGGATGGATTATCTTCGATTTCATTAGGTCCTCACGCGAGGTCGAGCACGTTCAGCGGCCGTTTTGGTCAGAGATTATCATACGGAAGTAACCACACTGCGCCAACGATGGGCCGAAGCGTGCGTTTGCGCACTCGGCGTTGTCGACCTGTGCGCTTTCCGTGCGAGGCGCAGCTTACCAAGGCCACGCCCCCTTGGTCACTACGGGAGGGATGCCGGTGTGCTCACGTGGCGATCATCGACGGCGCCTAGGGATGGCTAGTTGTATGCTTGGCTACTGAATTTTCCCATTGGGCTTCGGCGCGGCGTCTTTTCCACACGAGTCACGCAATCTGGCACTCGCACTACAGATGCCACGGCGCGCGCATGGGAATGTTTACGAGGCGATTGGCCTGCTCGTCGCCCGTGATCTGTTCTTTGACCGGATCGAAGTGGATCGTGCGGCCCATGCGAATGGCGATGTTAGCCAAGTGAAGCGCCGTGCAAACGCGGTGCGACGACTCGGCATGGCCGCCCGACTGTTTGCCCTGACGTACAGCGTCGCCGAACGTAAGCATCGGCTCGGGATCGGGCAGTTCGGCCAGTTTCTTGCGACTGGCATCGTCCAGATCCTTGGCACTGAGCATCCGCCGCTGGGCCGACGTTTCGTGCTTGGGTCCGCCCTTCCAACTACCGCCGGTAACGACGACTTTCAATCCGTCAGCATAAGTCAGCTCCACCCAACCGTATTGGCCGACGGCATCGGGATGTTGCGGCCAGGGAGCATGGGGCACGGCCTTGACCGGCGCCGTGTCGTCCTTGGCAAAGCTCCATTGAAACGGATCGTAACTGTGTGCGCCAAAGTTCGTCAGGTCGCCACCTTCGTAGTCCCAATAGAAACGATTGCTGTAGTGGACGCGGGCCGAATTGTACGGCTTGTACGGTGCAGGTCCCAGCCACATGTCGTAATCGAGACTGGACGGCACACTTTGTTCGGCCAAGTCCGTTTTACCAGTTCGGTTGCGGGCGCCGGCATAGGCGACGATGCCACTGAGGTCTTTGACCAGACCGTGCTTGATGATCTTGTGGTTCTCGACATGTGCCTTGTTTTTGGCGTTACCGTAGCGCTTGAACGTACCGATCTGAAACGCCACACCGGCTTTCTTTACCGCATCGGCAACCGCGCGGCCCTCGGCGATAAACTTCGTCATCGGCTTTTCGCAGAAGATGTGCTTGCCCGCCTGCGCTGCGGCGATACACACCAGCGCGTGCCAGTGGGGCGGCGTGGCGATGCAGACGACGTCGAGATCCTTGCGTTCGAGCAACTTGCGGAAGTCGGTGTACCGTGTCTTGTTGTCAGGCTCACCTCCGATGTGCTTCGTGTCGACGTCGCAGACGGCGATCTTCTTACGGTCGCCGGCGCAGCCGATGCCAGCGTCCTTGCGGCGACCGTTGCCCACGACGGCGTACGTTAATGTTTCGCTAGGCGGCGTCTGACCGCGGCCTAGTACGTGTCGCGGCACGATTGTAAAGGTAGCGGCGCCGGCCGCGGTGGTTGCCAGAAAACGCCGCCGTGTTGATTTGTGAGGTTGTGACACGATAGGTATCTCCCATGGAATCTTCGGGCTTTAGCGTGCGGAGAGCAAATCGACGGCTTGTGACATCGTGGCCTTGCGCCGATCGGAAGCTTGCGGCAGCGCCGACTTGAGCGCTTGCTGAGCCGCCTTGCCGCCGATCGCTAAGAGCGCTTGCGTCGCCGGTTCGCACAAACGATCGCTGCCAAGTAGCTCGGCGATCGCGGGCACGTCGTCCACACGGCCGCAAAGCTGGAGTTGCCGCGTGACGAACGCCTTGAGTTCATCGGAATGGTGCGCGGCCAGTTCCTTGGCCAGCGCTTCTGCGACGACCTTCCGCTCAGCGTTGGCGCCCGGTCGCGAAGCGTAGATCACCAAAGCGTGCAGCGCTTCCTTCGGCTTCGCACCTTCGGCGTCGCCAAACTCGTCACCGACAAGTGACACCAGTTGGCGAACCGTATTCGCACCGCCGGCAACTAGGGTTTTGCCAATCTCGCCCGCTTGCTCGTAATTCTGCGCGGGCAGCTTCTTGAATAACGCCGCCAAATCGGACGGCGTTTTACGAGTTTCTTTCATGATTTGGGCCTCACAGATGAATTGACGTGATTGTCATTTGACCTGGGCGACGTAATCGTCATAGCGCTTGTTCATCGCGGCCACGGCCCCATCAGGAAACGCGCCGGGACTTACGTAGAAGCGCACCTTGAACGTCGCCGACTCGCCCTTAGCCAGTTCCTTGACGAAATATGCGCCGAATCGGCCGTAGTTACGATAAGCGCTGTAGACGTTACCTTGGGGCAGCGAGGGGTGGCTCATGTGCTGCACGTAGAAATCATTGCCGTGTGCCTGATAGGTCATGGCCGCCCAGGGCATGTCCTTCGTGCCGCCGTTGCCGGGCTTCGCGCCTTCGGGAAACAAATACTTGGCCGACTTGTTCTTGACGACGTCTTCGTGCGCACGGTACTGTAAGCCCGCGTGTTCAGGATCGCCTTTGAGAACCGTATCGGCCACAGTCGCCGTAATCTTGGAAAACGTATCGATCAGGACCGCGCCATTCTCCTCAGGC
>CAYFJO010000706.1:0-4579 GCA_964343305.1 uncultured Pirellulaceae bacterium
AACGACTAACCTCTTGCAGACCACCGGATGACTAAGGTGCGCTGTACAATTAAATGTGTGTTGTTGCCTGTAGGATGGCTCTCCGAAGCCGTCCATCGACGGGCTCGGAGGCCCATCGTACGAAGATCAACACAGAAAGAAGACACTACCAATCCTCACCACCGCGTACATTCGCCACATCCATCCACTGGAATCGGAAGGTAGGTGAAGGCTGGACTTCCCATCGGCGCTCTTCAACAGGGAACACATCATTAGCAGCGGTGACCGAAACATCTCGATCGGCGGAAACGTCAGCGGTGGTAACGCATTCGTCCAGGGCGACAACAACAAGGTCGAAATCAACTATCAAGCGGCGGTCATCCCAAAACCGGATGCCGTCGACATCAGCGCCGAGTCAACCGCCATTCGCGCCGCGCTCGCAATTCTGGATACCGAGTTCCGCACCAAAATCGACAACGCCCTGGCAGAACTTCAAGAAGAACTAGCCCGCGACGAGCCAAACAAAGAGGAAGCCGGCAAATCGCTCGAGCGCGCCCTTGAATACAGCAGCAAATCAGATTCCTTCGGCGGCGTCGTAGAAGTCCTGAAACCGCACGTCACCAACGCGGCAGGTTGGCTAGGAGAGAATTGGTACAAGATCCTGGCTTTTGTTGGTTTGACGGTTTGATTGGACTTCGTGTTTAGTCTGTTTGCTGGCTTCGGTCGACTGAAATCCCAAACATCTTCCTCGCAGCGTCATACAACACCAGTAAGTTGTAGTTAGTGTCGGTCCGAAAACTCGTAGAGTCTTTATGCCGCAGAGTTTGAGTTGATTCACATCGCTGAAGATTGCATATTCTTGCCTTTTCCTTTTCGTCCGCAGAATCGGGGCAAGAATATGACTGGGCAAGAACAAGTAAGAATCTTCACAAAGATGTTTTGCCCCTCTTTGACGACGTTCTTTACAGCGATTACGCGATGATGTGCCAATTCGGAAATGTGAATCATTCCCTCAACGCCCGGCTCAATGCTGACGAACGCACCGAAAAGCGCAATGCGAGATACCGTTCCTTTGACGATGCTGCTCACTGGGTACTTTTCATCCACCTTCTCCCATGGCTGTTCCGTTAACTCTCGATACGACAGTACGATTTTGCCGTATTGGTTGATCATCTTAACTTAAACACGAACAGTTTGGCCTTCCTTCAACCACCTACGTCATTTGAGTTCAGCCATCATCTGTCCCGCGCGCGATTGAATCGCGCCGTCTGTCCACCCACAATCCAGTTTACTGGTTGAACCGAGACAGTCCCAGCCACCCAAGTGATTTGCTTCCGCTGCTACTTTCTTGTCACATAAACCGGTGTCGACCAAGCTCTCTCCCGATCGACTTGCACCACTTTGACCCAATACGGGCACCATCCCGTGGCCGGGCTAACATCTTCAAATTCGAGATCGGCGTGAGTTGGTCCATTGTCCTTCGGTGCCCAACTGACGCTGACTCGTCGATCATATCCGCCTGCCGCGACCAGCTTGGCGCTTGCCACCAGGTCATCGGGTGCGAACTCAAACGTGGCGGGGTCGCTCGTAAACTTGGCCTTCGTCCATTCATTGTTCAGGGTCACGATGACACCCGCGTCGTTGCCCGCGGTGATAGACTTCCACGACAATCGCCTTCCCTCATGGCGCAATGCGTCCAGCGGACTTTGAAATCCCAATGATGATGCGTCCAAGATCTCGCCGTCCACTTCAAGCGTTCCGTCCCAGACAGCTCGTTGTCGTCGCGCGGTTCCTCTCTCTTGTGTTCCGCTCCACATGACGCGCAGTTTGCGATCGCTGGGTTCGTGTCGATCGGCAATGTCCCAGCGATGGATCACGTCTGTGCCGCGTAGCAGTTCGACGTATTCAATTGGGGCTGTGCCCTCGACGTTGACGCGGATTCGTGGCGGGTCGGACGTTTCGAATTCATCGCCCATTGGGTGGCCGTTCACGTCGACGGACAGAATAATGCGAGCGCCTGTCGTGCCGTATGTGCGTCGTTGGTGAAATGCGTCCCACAGGGAATCGAGTGTCAAATCTTCCGCGACGACGGCGGTCAGCCCGTTGCGTACGTTGCGGATCAGTCGGGATCCGGGATGGCACGCTCCGGGGCGGCCCATGACTCCATCCGTGCCTGCCGTGACGGCAATTGGGTAGCCGCGTTTTAAGCAGTCTTCCACGAACCACTGGACTGTGCCGTGCGTCGAATGGCATTCCGCGAGCTTTTCGATTTTCGGCTCCCACCAGTCGAGGTTCGTCATTCGGCCACCGACGTGGATGTTGACCAGCACATCTTCGTCGCGAAAGGCGTTGTGGAATTCCGGCGCGGTCGGAATGTCCGGTTCAGGATCGGGCTCGGCTTCTTCAAAGAAGCGATCGGATTGACGCAGGCGTGGTTCGTCGTTTTTGTAGAAGACGTTGCGATCACCCCCGGCGGGTGTCATCGGGCTCCATTCGCAACCCAAGATCGCGATGTATTTGCCCGGCTCGTAAAACTGTTTCGTCACCTTACGCGTCTCTTGCCAATCCGCGACCGTTACGTAATGGTCGTTTGCCTGGTGGGTGATAAATGTCAATCCGGCGGCGTCCCGGCCGAACGCGTAGTGCTCAGCCAATGTTCCCGCACCGCAGCCGATCAGCGTTTGTCCGGAATGCAAGTCGCCCCAGAATATGGACGTTGCTGGTTTCGTTTTGTGAACACGAATTGGATTGCTTTCCGACGTGATCCCGCTGGACGCAATCTCGGACGCAATTCGATGCGTTCCTTCCTTGTCCAGTTGAACCATGTAATGGTAGGCGGGCGGATGATCGATCGTCGACGTTTGCGTTTCTTCAAATGACAACAGCCGCGGCGGTTGGTCTGCGTGCGTGGCATTGCCCCACTCGTCCTCGACGCGGACGATGATCTGAAACGGCTGGCCGACGACAACATCCGTCGGTGCGATCGTAACCGATCGTTGCGGCGGCCCGGGATGAATCGTAAACGGTCGTTGTCTCACCAGCTCGGTCCACTGATCGTTCCCCTCCGGATCGATGCACATCAAAAAGTATGCCTCTTTGACCGAGCAACTTGGGGCTCGCCAGCCGGGACTGCCATCGCTTTGATCGCCGACGGTGATGGTGACGCAATCGCCTTGTGTTAGCGAGCCGCTGGCCAGGCGCAGGTCCAGATAATGGTGGTATGGTTCGATGCCGCCGTAAGGTTGGTAGGTTGTGTTGAAAGACGCCTCGATTACGCTTCGGGTTTCGATGCGGTAGAAACCGGCCTCTTGTGAATCGTCCGCCTGTGGTGCTGACCAATCGAACGGCCAGCGCCAAATGATCGTCAATCGCCCGTCGACAGGAATCTCTTGCTCGCCAATCTCGAACGTAAAGCGGATCGACGTGAAATTGCCCGCGGTGACGTCCCCCGAAACTTCGTACGTCCCGCGGCCGTGCGATCGAAGTCGCTGGTCGTCCGGCACTTCCGCCGCGTGCCAAATGGTTGGTTTTCCGGGTCCGTAGGTGGTTTTTATTCGCATTGTCGACATTCCTTTTGTTCGCGTCGCGGATTGATTATATATTGATGCTCGTTCATGTAACGCCCACAAAGGAGACACGATATGCACGTGCGGACCATTTCCACTTTTATCTTAACGGCACTACTCGCAACCATCACTCTGGCCGAAGACTGGCCTCAATTCCGCGGTCCGACAGGCGACGGAATCTCGACGGGCAAGGGATTCGCCACGACATGGGGGCCGGACGAAAACATCAAGTGGAAAACGCCCTTGCCGTCCGAAGGCAACGGCAGTCCGATTGTCTCCAGCGGTCGGGTGTTCTTGGCGGCGGCAACGGATGATCGACGCAAACGTCATCTGACATGTTTTGATCGCGCCGATGGCAAAGAGCTATGGGTGCGGACGGTGGAATATGACAAAGTGCTCAAGGCGCACAAGACGAACAGCTTTGGCGGCTCGACACCCGCCGCCGATGGCAAACATGCCGTCGTTTGGCACAGCTCGGCCGGACTGTTCTGCTACGACTTTGCTGGCAAAGAACTTTGGTCGCGCGAACTTGGCGAGTTCGAACACATCTGGGGACAGGGCTCGTCGCCGATTATTTACGGTGACAAGGTCGTGCTGCACTCGGGTCCCGGCGAGAAAATGTTTGTCGCCGCCTTCGAACTTGACAGCGGCAAGACGTTGTGGGAAACACCCGAAGCCAATGACGGCGAAGGTTCCGCGCGTGCCGATGGCAAATGGATGGGCTCGTGGAGCACGCCGCTGATTGTCAAAGTCAATGGCCAGGATCAAATCGTCTGCACGATGCCCACGCGCGTCAACGGTTACGATCCCAAGTCGGGCGACATTATCTGGACTTGCGACGGTATCCGCGGACCCAAGGGCGACTTGGCCTACTCATCGCCAATCATCGTTGGCGATTTGTGTTTTTACACTGGCGGCTACGGCGGTCCCTCGATCGCTTTCAAATTGGGTGGCAGCGGAAACATTACCGAGTCGAATCGCTTGTGGCGAAAAGAACGAAATCCACAGAGCATCGGTTCGGGCGTCGCGGTGGG
>CAYFJO010000707.1:0-4573 GCA_964343305.1 uncultured Pirellulaceae bacterium
GGGGCGAACTTCCGATCGATCAGCCGCAACCTCAACACACCGGCGAATTGCCCAAGGGCTTGTCTTCCTTGATTTTCACCACCAAGCCACGGCCGCGACTCATCAAAATCGTTGAGCAACTTGTGGTGGGCGTAGTTCCTGGACAGGCTCGCTTGCGATACACGGCCAATCTAGATTCCGGCACCGAAGGGCGCCTGCGGTACCGCGTTCACGTACCAGACGGTTTTCGCGCCGAAGATGTGTCCGTGTTCGTTGGCGATGATGAACAGCCGATTCGTTGGTCGCGTACGAGCACCCAACACGTTGCCATCCTCGGAACTAGTTTCTTTACCGGCCCGCATGTTTTGCGCATCGAGGGCTCCGTCCCAATTCGTCAAAACGGCAAGGTCGCGATTCCCAGGATTCGTTGCGAAGATGTTTTGGTTGAATCCAGCACGACGCAGATCTATCACGCCGCCGCTGTGCGTCTGCACCTGCCCAACAATTCGCAAGTGACGATCATCGATGACGCTCCAATGGGCACCTATAAAACGGAATTTGGCCGCTTGTTTGTCGCAATACAAAACAACCTTGACGACACAAATGCGATCGAGCCAACCATGACCGTGTCCGCGAACCGGCCAGAATTCACGGATCGGCAATTGACCGAAGTCCAGCGGGTGGATGGGGAGTGGGTTGCGAAGATCACCAGTCAGATCGACGTTCAAAGCGGCACCGTCGATGCACTTCGATTCTCCATTCCGGAGTTTCTGGAAGCGCCCTTTGCGACAGAAGTGCCGGGCAAGATTCAGGTAATATCGCCTGCCGGTGACGATCGCCGCCAACTCTTGTTTCGGCCACAGCAGCCCATCTCCGATCAATTCCAATTGGTTTTCCACGGCGCGATCACGGGGCAACCGACCCGGGCCCCGGAGGTGGAATTGCTAGGGGCCAAGTCGTCGCAGCGGTTTTTCCTGCTGCCTACCCGAGCCGAATCTCAACCGATTCAATGGTTGACCCCCGGTCTGGAACGCACTGAATTGCCCGATGACTTTGGCGAGGCAGTGGAGAATTCGCAGCGAAACGTGTGTTATGAAGTGCAGGCCAACCTAGGGCCGGTTCAACGATTTCAACTGCGTGCCGGCAAGACGGACGCTTTCTTGTCAGAGGTTTTTATCGCCTGCCAGTCAGGCAATCGAATGTACGGAGTTGCGACGTTCGACGTGTTGCCTTCCGGGCGCGATAACTGCGAGTTGGTCATGCCGAGTGACTCCGAATTAATTCATGTCTCGGTCGCCGGACTGCCCGCCATCACACAACGGGCGTCTGACAACCGCTGGTTGGTTCGACTGGCGTCCACACAACTTCCCCATCGTATCTCGGTGGTGTTCCGAGGACGATACTTGGCAACGAATCCCTCGATTGCCAATCGTTGCCGATTCGAAGCGCCGCAATTGTCAGGCGTGTCGGTCCGCAAGACGCTTTGGACCATTCAAAATCCAGCAGGCAACGTTCATCGCCGACAAGACGACTCGTCGATCGAACAGACGGCGCTGGACGTTGACATGCAGCGGTATGCGAGCTTCTCGGATCTTGTCCAGGCGTCGGAAGAGAGCATCCGGCAACATCCGCAAGACCAGCGCGATGCGTGGTATCGGCCCTGGGCAAATCGGTTGTCGGAAATTGGTGAAGCTGCAAGCACTCGCTCGGTGCTCAGCGATGAGGCACAAGATGGAAATCAGAGCTTGGCCGAGCAAGTCAAATCGGTGCAACTTGACTTCGCCAGCCCACCCACATCCTCTCAGAAGCAGATGTTTGCCGAACCTCACACCGTGTGGGATCGTTCCCGCTCGTCCCAATCATCCCTCACGTTCGTCGCTTCGAAGGGTGCCAGCATCGAGATGACCTACGATCCCAGCGACAAGGACGATCGCCGAGCACGCACGACCAATGCTGTCGCGCTGGTGGCCGCATGCATCGCATTCGTCATGCTCTGTCGATTTGGCAACCTGGTCGTTCTGTATCAGCAATACCCCTTTGCCGTGGGCGTGATCGCTGGAATGGCGTGGTGGCTCTTCCTGGCTCCCAGCATCGTCGGATTATTCCTGGTAGGTGCGAGCGTCCTGGGATCGCTCCGATCGACCTCAAAATAGCCGGCCATTTGGAGTTGTAGACTTCCGAAGTTTTCCGAAACTTCGGAAGTCTGGTTCGGGCCAACACGCAATTAGGACAGCGCCAGCCCCGATTGGCCCTTGATCGAATCCATCAGATACACGATGATGGGTGGTTTGCCAAATTCTGCAATCAGGAGAAGTGTTGGAATGGCCCGGTACACTGGACCCAAAGGAAGAATCAATCGACGGCTTGGCCAATTGATTTACGAAAATCGAGGTGCGTCAAAAGCTTACGAACGACGTGAGACACCGCCTGGTATGCATACCCGCCCGCGCCGCCCGTCCAACTACGGCATGGCTCTGAAGGAAAAGCAAAAAGTCAAACATTACTATGGTTTGGGTGAACGCCAACTCCGGCGGTACTTTAACAAAGCAACCCGGCAGCAAGGCAACACGGGCGAACAGTTGCTGCTGTTGTGTGAACAACGATTGGACAACGTTATCCGCCGAGCGGGTTTGGCCAAGACTCGGCCACAGGCTCGTCAAGGTGTCGCGCATGGGCACTTCCAAGTCAACGGCGTTAAAACGACCAGCCCGTCCTTTATCGTGCGGCCCGGCGACGTGATCTCCATTCGACCCCGGTCCAACATTCAAGGTGTCTACCATGTGATCATGGCGGACGCGATGTCCGAGCCAGTGGAATGGCTTTCGCTCGACGAAGAAACACTGTCCATCACAGTGCAAGGCAACCCCGGTCCCAGCGACATCAGCCTTCCCGTCGACATGAACACAGTGGTGGAATTCTTGTCGCGATAACCATGCCGTGGTCGGTCTAAAAGTTATTGTCAACAGGCGCGTTATCCAACGACGCGATCGATGACAAAACGAAAATCAGGACCATCGGCAACAACTTGTGCATTTGAGTCTCCGAAAACGTCTGTTCGTTCTGCTGAATTCACTCTCCAAGATTCTGCTGGATGTCGGGGACGACATCGAGGCAGATGCCGTTGTGGCCAGTCTTAACCGCGCTGACCTTGCCGTCTTTAAAGGCGATGTGCAGATACAGATCGAGATGAAACGTTGGAAAGTGAATCCCTGAGGCCGGTGAGAAATCTACCTTGAGAACCTCTGAAACCTGCTCGGTCGTCATGCCGAGCTTGATGTTTGTCACGGCTGGTGAACCCACGTAATTGACGCCATCTTGGGTGCGATACATCTTAATGCCAGCGCTGCCTTTGCCCGTGTAGCGAACGATGGGCGGGATGAGGCCCGATTCGTAATTGACGTGGCTGACCAACTTGCCATCTTTGTCCCACTCGCGCGCGACGCCGTCAACAACGCCATCGGTGTAGTGCTTTTCGAAACGCGGCGGATCGCGCCGATTCGTGTAGTATCGGCGTTCGAGTCCGTGATGTTGGCGATCCTTGTAATGGCCAAACCAGACCACACGGTCTCCCTCAAGTTTGAGGAAGAAACCATGACCTTTGACCGGGTATCGCGAGACACGGTCGATTTGGCCGTTCGATTCCCAACGAATCCAGAAAACTCGCTCACCATGCTGCCGAAAATCGACGACCACTTCGCGGCCAATTGCATAGGTGTTCGGGCCATGCCAAACCGCGTTGCCGCTGTTTGGGTCTGGATAGGTGTAAAACAACTGATGCGTTCCAGATCCTTGAGCGACCAGGTCGCGTGCATCGGTCCAGTGTCTCTTTGGACGTTTCAATCTTCGATACTCATCCAGCGAAAGCGGCTCGACATCTGGGTTGACCGACAAATAGCCCCCTTGCGTTCTGACCAGTAGCCAAACACCTCGTTTGCGCCAAGCGACGCGAGTGATCTTTGCCAGGACCAGCGATCCATCATCGCCACGACCGTCCTGATTCACCTTACCGAACAGAATCTCATGCACTTGCATTCGACCAGACGGTTTCTCGCCTCGAAGGGCAGTCCCCACAACTACCAACTCAGACACGGCAATGCCGTCAGCCAAGCGCATTGCGCGATCGTACACGGGCACGCTGAGATATTTAGCGGCGTACTTCTCGTCCGCCAAAGCTGACCCGCATACCGCAACAACCGTGAGTGCCGCAAAAGACATGATGAAAATCTGTCGCATGTCAAAGCCCTCCTAAGTAGGTGACTCACTTTCTGTCGCACCTTGAGAATTTATTCTATCGTGTTCTGAGTCTCTCCGCACCGTCGGGCCCGTCCCGGCGGGACGGATGATAGACAGCTAGCAGCAGCTTATGATGCGATTCACGTCACCGCCGAGCTTGCTCGGTGGTGGCGAATTGTCAAGAACGCGCAACTTCAAAACTCGCGCGTCGGGCTAGTGCTTTGTCAACTTCCAATTCTGGGGTCGTGTGCCACTGACTCTGCCAGTGCAAATCCTGATGGTGTTAGTAATTGCGAAGCACTGGCAGAGCCAGTGGCACCCAACGCCGTTAACCCTTTTTACATAGCGGTCGCCAGTTGTT
>CAYFJO010000708.1:0-4573 GCA_964343305.1 uncultured Pirellulaceae bacterium
TAGCCAATCAGGCGTGGTTCGGGCAAAGTCGCAGACTCAAGTGATTCATCTGGCATCATACATGGATCCTTCCTATTGAGGTCATTATTGAGAGAAGTGAGTAGTCAGCAGGTCGCTATCGTCGAAATACTCACATTGGCGATCTGTTGTCGGGCGGCCGCCAATGCGAATCCGCACGCTTCACGAAGCGAGTATCCAGCGAGTATCGCCGTGCCCAGTGAGGCCAACACTGTATCGCCTGCTCCGCACACATCACGGACGTCCGTGGGCTCGGCGGGGAGGTAGCAAGTCAATCCATCCCGTTCGGCACAGACCAATCCGTGGCGACCAATTGTCACAACGACGTGACGTTCATGCTTGTCGGACAGCAGCCTTGCCAGCGCAAGTGGGCTCACATCGCGACAGTCACCTGCCTCAACCGCCTCGAGCCAATTCGCTTTGATCAATGTGACTGGCCCGTAGTCCGACCAGTCGCGTCCGTGAGCAGGGTCCACCAGAATCGACATCTTCCCTGCACGGTCGGCCAATAATGACAACAGTCCTCGAGTGCAAACGCCTTTGCCGTAGTCCGAAACGAGCACCATGTCGCCCAGCGCGACAGCGGACAAGCCAGTGAGCAGCGTCTGCGCCACCGCCTCCTTTCGCGTACCGATCAAAGGAGCCTGTCCATCCCGACAGCTCGTCCTTTGACAGCAACACTCCCCGAGGGTTGGCTAATAGTATCGGCGCGAGCGCTTCGACTGTCACATCAGAAACGATAAGTCGAGTCGCCTGAGGTGCTCGGGGCCTTTCAGGTGGCTCGAAATCGTCTTTCTTACTTCGTTTCCACCTCCCAAGATCTTTTTCGTATTGAGCGTATTCTAATGCGAAAATCTGCAACTCTTCTTGGTAGTGCTTCAAATGTACTGTTTGCTGATCATGTAATGGTTTTGTCGCCAGCCTAAAGGCGGGAGACTTCAGCGTACCACTCTCTCCGACGACCACCGTCCAGAGTATTGCCGGCTCGGTCCAGCCACGTTTTAGCTGGATCCGATGGGTGTTCCCAATCGCTGACGCCAACACGGCTAAAACTGGTAAGGCGACAAATGATGGATCGCAACCAATGGCCGCTGACGATTCGGCAACGAAGTCGCAAATTGGTGAGGGCAGCACGCTGACAGGAAACGGCTCAAACGACAGGAATTCATCCTTTGGTTTGGGACGTCCCATTATCTTTGCCTGGTCCGAGAGCTTCTCGATCACTTCCTTTAAGACTTCGGGTTCTGCCGCATCTCGTTTTTCCAGAAAGTCGAACAGATCTTCCTTGTCTTCCAATTCCGGAAGTTCCACGATCTTCACACGTGGTCTTGGTGAGAGGGCGTGAAGCAGATCCACAACCCGCTCGGCGTACCGCTCCCCTTGTAAGTCGTTGTCGGGGATAATGACAACATCCTTGCCTGCAAGCGGTGACCAATCGCTCTTAGGGGCCGATTTGGCACCGTGAGCACTTGTTGTCGCCACCAGCCCGATGCTCCGAGCCGCTTCCACACACTTTTCACCCTCCACAACATAGACATGCTGGCTTTCGGCCAGTTCAGGAAGTCCGTAGAGCGGAAGCGAACCTGGCGGATCTTTGATATGCCAACCATGCTCGGATGGATGAATTGGGCGAAATGACTTCCCAGACGACGATTCAAACCGGGCAACAACGAGAACCACGTTGCCGTCCGCATCGTGGTAGTCCCACGCCTCGGTCAATTTCCCGGCATATTGCCCCGCAACACCGATCGCCGCCTCTCGACTTTCATAGGTGCTTACTTTAGGTTTGCTGTCCTGTCTATGTCTATGAAACCCCGTTTCATTCGAGGGTTGAGGGGGTTTCATAGACGGGAATCTTTCAGACGGCTCAAAAAGGTCGGTCGTTGTTAGATTTAGCGCACGGCAAACCTCTTCCAACGAGCATCCCGCATGGCAGTTGACCAGAACACGGCCATCTTCTCCCTCAGCAATTGAAAGGCTCGGCGAACGGTCTTCATGGGCTGGGCAACATGCTTCCCAACCGTTGTCCGACCGCCTGGCATTGGGCAGTAGCTCAAGAATTCGATTGATTGGGCTCATAGGCAGCACTCCTTTTTGTCAGCAATCCATTGTCGTAATCCGTCAATCTCGTACCGAACCGATCTCCCGATTCGAATGCACGGAATCTGGCCGCTGGAGGTAAGCCCCCAGAGTGTCCTCGGCGAGATCGTCAATGCCTCCGCTGCTTCCCGCGGTGTCAGCAAGAGCCGACAATTTGGTACTTCCGTTTTTGCGTCCATAACACCTCCATAAGCCAAGACCAAGAAAAACGTTCCGCTATTTAGTTACATATGCCGTCACTTTGCCAGATGTCCGAAATCTTGCGAAAATTTGCGATTTGAGGGAATCGCCCGTGACGACATGCGAAAAAAAATAGGTCCCCTATTACTCTTTATCGGGGTCGAATTTCGCGTTTTGGGGGTCGCGAGTGATTTTCTTGAAAATAGTTACATATCTGTACTTTTTAGGCGCAAACGAGCAAAATATTTTCGATTCGTTGTCGGACAATCCTTGGCGGCCTGCGGTTGACACTCTTCGGCAACCTAATTCTTTAGAGCCGAGAATCTTGGTTGTCGCACATCACAACGTATCGATAGAGGGTAGATTTTGAGATCTTCAGCGTCTCGCAGATGTCGTCCGGATCGATCTATCGCTATACAACTTGTTGGCGAGAATTACTTTTGGGTTCGATTTGTCCAGCGGCGGCCTACCGCCAAACCGACCCCGGGCCCTAGCTGCAGCCAAGCCAGCCTTAGTACGTTCTTGAATCAGTCGGCGCTCAAACTGGGTTAAGGCAGAGAAGATGTTGAGTACCAGCTCGCCGGAGGCAGAAGTTATATCGATCATTTTCACCAGGTGCCGCATCGATCTTCCCTGCTGTTGTTCAAAACCGATTGCCCAGGCCAAATTCGGACGCAAAAAAGGAGGTGTTCTTTGCGCCCCTAGCTTCGCTGTTTGCGAAACTGGCTGGGCGTGACGCCTTCGATGCGGTGGAAGACTTTGCACATCTGGACAGGGCCGCCGAAGCCCGATTGGACCGCGAGATTCTTGATCGGCTCGTCCGTTTCGATCAGCAGACGTTTGACGCGATCGAGCCGCAGCCGAGTGATCTCGTCGGCAATCGTGCGACCAAGCACCTCGCGAAACCGACGCTCGAGACTACGCCGCGTGGACGACACAGCGCTGGCAACGTCGTCCACTTTGATCGGCCGGTGACTGTTTTCGGCCATGAACCGAAACGCGCGCGAGACGAGCGAATCGTTGACCGCCATGACATCGGTCGATTGCCGAACGACGATTTCCACGGGCGCTAGCAACTGCGGCTCGCTCGGCGGCGACTTGCCGTCCATGAGTTGATCGAGCAATTCTGCGGCACGAAATCCTTGTCGGTCAAATCCCCATTCGATGCTCGTCAGCGTCGGGTCGCCACTCATGGCGATCGTCGGTTCATTCACGCCACTGATTAACGCCACGTCATTGGGGACGTTCAGCCCGTTGCGACGGATCGCCTCGGCAAGAAATCGACAGGGCAAGTCATGCACGACGCAGATTCCGATGGGTGGTGTCCAAGTCGCGATCCACCCGTCGAGTGTTGCCTGGAATTTCGCCCAGACGGTGCTCGAGTTAAGCGGAGCCATCTCGCGCGAGGCGTGGTAGCCCCCGTCGCTTAGGATGCTGTTAAACCCTTGCCATTGGATCGCCGAGCCCCGCTCTCGACGATAGCCCAGATAACCGAACGATCGGAGGCCGCGCGCCAGCAAATGCTCAGCGGCCATCGCGCCAGCGCTGCGCATATCTTGGACGATCGAGGGGACGTCCGTCACGACGGGCGAGCCGAGCCAGACGTTAACCGCAGGAATATGAAGCCGCTTAGCTTGCTCGGCTACTGCAGGGGTTATCCGCCCCACGACGCCGTCGTAGGTTGCTTTCCCTTTCTTGCAACCTGCCAGCGTCTCCGCAGGGCGGGGATCAATCTGGCAATCCCAAGCCTCGGCTTGTTGTGCATACCGCTGCACACCGACAAACACGTCTTGGTGATATCGGTAAGGCCACTCCAGGTCGATGACGACAGCAACTCGTCGTGTCTTTGCTGAGCCAGTTTTCGCCATGAACTCGTCCTTTGCACACTCGTACAACGAAGGGTGTGTCGCAATTGTGCGGTATTTTGTCGCGAATGAACAGATGGCAGGTGTTATAATTAAGCAATACCCGTTTGAAGGTCGCTGCACACGTTAGGCAAGTTCGTCCCGTGCCATCCCACGACGTTCCCACCACACGCCCCACACACCGCTTCGCTCGCATCGTCCAGGTAGTTAATAGCATTTTCTGGCTTTAGTCGATCTGATGGAGAAGCAGGTTTACCTTAATCCTTGTTACCAAGCTGGAGCTTGGCAGCGAGACCATGTCACTAAGGAGTCGCCAAATGCACAACCATAAACATTTTCGGCTGGCGTTATTCGCCATTCTCTCGGGCCTCATCAACTCAAGTGCGTGGGCTGACGTCCCGCCGATCCAA
>CAYFJO010000709.1:0-4569 GCA_964343305.1 uncultured Pirellulaceae bacterium
GCTGTTTTTTCGACTACCCATATTCGTTAGTTGGTTTGAGGCGAAGCCTCGCTAGGGTCTTTTCGCTCGTCGCGGAGTCTTCGGAGCGGGGCGATAAAAACCTCGTTGAACTGAACGTTGGTTTGTTGGAGCGGATTCTGCCGTGAATGGTGATTTCCGGCTGTCAGGTATTCAAAAACCAGATCTTGACGTTTGATGCGACCCACCGGAGCGTTCCATCAAACGTTGATCATGCTTGGCGTCAAGAAGACAGCCCTTGCGACGGCTTCCCACGGGCAAGGAACAGCCAATCGGTTGGATACTCGTCGACGAGTTGGTTGTGATAGGTGACGGACTCGACATGGACGTGCTCGAAGACCTCGTGAAGTGCATCGACAAACGGTGAACTCTCCGCGTAGGACCAAACCGCCATGACACCGTCGGGTGCCAGATGCCGCCGTGCGGCCTGCAAACCACGCGTGGTATAGAACGGGGCGCTCTCATCGCCTAAACGTTCGTCCGGCGAGTGATCGATGTCGATCAGGATCACATCGACCAGTTCGTCTGGTGGACCGGCGAGCCGCCGGTAGACGTCGCCTTCGGTGACGACCAACCGCCGCTCATCGAACATTTCTACTTGAAGCTCGGACGACAGCGGTACCAATCCGCGCGCAAGCCAATCGATTACTTGAGGCAGAAGTTCCACTACCTCGACTCGTGCGACCCGCTTCGAGAGGAGCGCTTCGCGCACTGTATAACCCAGACCAAGTCCGCCGACCAACACTCGCAGATCATCGCGGGCATGAATCTGGATTGCGGTCCGCGCCAAGGCCCGCTCCGAATCGGTGTACAGGCTGCTCATCAGAAACTCGTGATTCAGCGTCACCTCGGTCACAACCGTACCGGGTTGCGAGAGCAGTTCACGCCGCCGCAGACACAAGGGTCCTAACGGACTCGATTCGTAGGCTAGGATCTCGAGATTCAAGTTAGATACGTCTGCGGCGTTAGACCGGTTTGACGTTTTCAGCTCTTGGCCCTTTCGGTCCTTGGCCTTCGGTGTAGGAAACTCGTTGTCCCTCTTGGAGTTGTTCGTAGGTTACTCCTTCGAGATTTGACGAGTGAAAGAACATATCCTTGTCTCCACCGGTGTCAATAAATCCAAAGCCCTTGTCTGTGAGCCGCTTGATGGTGCCTTCTGCCATATTTCCAATTCCTCAAATTTCATTATGCAGCATTGCTCGAAAACAACGTGTTTAAATAGCTCCGCTGCAAACGGGTTATTCTATCGGATCAAGCAGTAGTAAGCGAGGGCACGTGCGATAGCGAATCTAGGGTGTAGCGACGATTCCAATTGAAACCGCCCCTCATCGTGGCCGAAGTTGGACGCAGAATTGCAAGCTCACGAGAGTTTTCATCGGGCTGCTTGCTTCACGCTGCCCGTTTGATTTCGTTGGATATCGATGCCAAAGGCAGTGCTCGCGACTTGCGTTTGGCTTTTGCTTTGGCCACGGCTTCCTTGGCGGCGTCGGTGATTTGGAAGATCTGCAGATCTTCGTCCTCGGGAACCTTGACGGGTGTCAACGCCAAGTCGTGATAGCCTCGATCCGCAACTTCGTACTTGACGCGTTTGCAAAGCCGTTGCAGCTTGATCAGTCGGTCGAAGATCGCTTCCCAATTCTTGTTGCGGCCATGTTGTTGTCGTCGTTGATGAAGAAACGAGAGATGCCCCGCGCGTGATGCGTGCGGACGAGTTGTTCGACATCATCGGCGTCGCGAAACAGCCCAATCTACCGACATTTGTCGATTGTAGACGCTGTCAGTTGAATTGAAATTGGACGGTGGTGAGGCCGCGGGGCGGTCGCTCGCCTGTATCGTCTAGAGACGCTAACACGGGGAACGACGGGTCATGTACTGCTGAAGCAACTGGTAGAACTCCGTCGATTCGATCCCTTCCTGCTGTGTAATCCGCACAATGGCAACCGTGACGAGTTTTTGTCGTCCTATCACGCCAATTAGTCAAGGCTGCACTATTGACCAGACGAAGGGTGTAGGTGAAACACAAGTAACAAACCGCCCTTTCTAGAAAAGCACGAGTCCTCGAGACATCGAATGAATGACTTCACGCAAAAGACCTTGGTAGACCTGGTTTTGCACCGCGCCAAGGTTCAACCGCTGGACATGGCTTACACATTTCTGCGAGACGGAGACCGTGATGAGGATGTCATTACTTATGCGGATTTGGACCGTCGCTCTCGCGCAGTGGCGGCGCAGCTACAGTCGCTGGAGCTAAAGGAGAAGACCGTTCTGCTGCAATTCGAGTCGAGTATTGAATACATTGTCTCTTTCTTTGGGTGCATTCTCGCGGGAGCAATTGCCGTTACATCGTTCCCGCACCGCAGTCGCCGAATGTTGCCGCGTTTGCAGGCGATGGTGGAAGACTCAGGCGTGCAAACAGTGCTTTCGACGGAGGTCATCCTGCGGGATTTGCAGGAGACCGATCTATTTGCGGACCTCAACTTGATCTGTCTGGAGTCAATCTCGAACGATCTGGCGGATGAGTGGCAACACTATGCAGCCGCCGACGAGACACCAGCATTCTTGCAATACACGTCCGGCTCTACGTCGAACCCCAAAGGCGTCGTCGTCACGCACTCCAATATTCTTGCCAATCAACGGATGATCGACGTTGGCTTCGGGCACGATCGTCAATCACTTGTTGCAGGGTGGCTTCCTTTGTTCCACGACATGGGCTTGATCGGCAACACGATCCAGCCGCTCTACTTGGGCAGCGGCTGCGTTTTCATGTCACATCGCCAATTTCTGATGCGACCGTTCCGTTGGCTCGATGCAATCTCGCGTTATGGTGCACACACCAGCGGCGCGCCGAATTTTGCCTACGACTTTTGCACGGACAAAGTAACGTCGGACGAAATGGAGCGACTTGACTTAACGAGTTGGAAAGTCGCCTACATCGGCGCCGAGCCTGTCCGGATGGATACACTCAAGCGTTTCGCAGCGAAGTTCAAAGCGTGTGGCTTCGACTATGACGCGTTCTTGCCGTGTTATGGCCTAGCTGAAGCAACGCTGTTCGTGTCCGGCGGGCCAAAAAGCGAACTCCCCACGGCGCTGAAGTTGAGCGCCTCCGCACTCGAGCAAGATCGCGTAATTGAACATGACCACGGCCAGCCTCAAAAAACGCGGTCCCTCGTGGGCTGTGGCGAGTCCTGGCTGGACGGGCGAATCGCCATTGTTAATCCGGACACATGCGCGGAATGCAGTGAAAACGAAGTGGGCGAGATTTGGGTGGCAGGCCCTCACGTCGCAGCGGGCTATTGGAACCAGGCAGAAGCCACCGCAACAACCTTTCGAGCGCGAATTGTGGGCGATGAGGAAACTGATTACTTGCGTACCGGCGACTTAGGCTTCTTGCGCGCTGGCGAACTCTTCGTCAGTGGTCGGTGCAAGGACGTCATCATCATTCGTGGCCGCAACCTTTACCCGCAGGACATTGAGCATACGGTACAGCGGGCACACCCGCATTTCGAGCTCAACGGAAGCACGGCGTTCTCTGTGGAGTTCGAAGGTGAGGAACATCTTGTTGTCGTGCAGGAGGTGCAGCGTGCACATCGGCGTACCATCAAGAAGCAGAAGGCGATCGATGCCATTCGTGTGGCGGTCACTTCGGAATACGATGTTCAGGCCTATGACATAGTGCTGTGTAACGTAGGCACGGTTCCCAAGGCTTCCAGCGGAAAGCTACAGCGAGGAACGTGTCGCGCGGCTTACCTCAGTGAGTCGCTCGCCACGCTGTCGTGCACGGTCACTCGCGCTGGTGAAATTGTGAGAGACTACGCGCTACCTCGACACTCCAACCTCGAGCTGCAGTCCGGATGAGGGCTAGCCTGTGGCGTGACGGCGTACGGAAGTGAACGCCACAGCAAAAAAGGTTGGGTCTCCTTTGAGCTGCATAAAGTCACAAATCCACGAGTTTCTCGGACTGCGATCACGAGCCCTCACGCGATTCTCGATTTCCACCGATGAATATGCGATAGCCCAGTAGTTGCGACATTCCGGTTTGTGCAGGGAGAATGGCGAGATGCGTGTCGCGATCACCTCAGTTTGAATCAATTCGGGCGTCCGTCGTCCGATGGCTCCTTGCCTTCGATCAACGCTTTGGCCTGCCGCGCGTAGCGGCGCCCGAGCAGTTCGTAGCCTTCCTTGGTGTAGTGCAAGTCGTTACGCTTGACGCCGTCTTTCTCTTTGTCGTTCAGATCGTCGCAGTCGACCCATGCTCATGCTCGATTGGCCAGAGAGAATGAAGACGTGGACCGGCTTGTCAGCGGCAACGGCCGACCCGATGCTGACCGACAGAATCAAGAAAGGCAGTGCAGTTGATTCCATGATGTCAGTCCTTCAATTTTTCTTTCGCTTCTTGTTATTGGTCGAGGCAGATCCGGAGTTGGTGTCCTTGCGGAAGTTGAGCGACGTCGCCTTGTCCCGGACTGGGGCCAACGCGCGGCCTTTGAGTCGGTCGATTTCTTCGGCCATGCGGAACCACTCCGCAGACATTACAGCGACACGTTTCGGCTG
>CAYFJO010000710.1:0-4557 GCA_964343305.1 uncultured Pirellulaceae bacterium
TGAAGCTTTTTTAAACAATCTTTGCTTAAGCAGTATTGATGGTTGCGATGCACTGGCAGAGCCAGTGGCACCCGAACATTACGATTAAGCCATGACGGAATACTAGGCCTGTTCGGCCGCGCGCTTTTCGTCGGCGTCGGCCGACGCCTTTTTGTAGACCTGATCTTGCGTATCGCCTTGCGGGCGTTTTTGCAGATACAGTTTGATAGGCACTTCGCCGAAACTCAGTTGATCGCGGAACACGCCCAGCAGATATCGGCGATACGTCGCGTCAAATCCCCTCGGGTGGTTGCACATCAAAACGATCGTTGGCGGCTGCGTCGCCACTTGCGTCGCGTAATAGATTTTGGGACGGCGGTTCTTGAACATGGGAGGTGGATGATGTTCGAGCGCTTTCCGAACGAGGCGATTCAACTCGGCCGTACCGACGCGATCGCGGCACTGCTTGAACAGCATTTGTGCGTGGTTGATCAACGTCTTGACGTTCTTGCCCGACTCGCCCGTGACAAACGCGATGGGCACGTGCCACATCGTTTTGAAGTTGTCGCGCAAATACGTGACCCACTTCTCGGTCCGCATCTTCTTGTGCATCAAGTCCCACTTGTTGACCACGAAGATGCACGGCTTGTACTGTTCTGAAATGTACTTGCAAAGCTGTTTGTCGACTTTGCTCAAACGGGACGAGGCGTCGAAAAGCAACAGGGCCACGTCGGCGCGGCGAATGCTGCGTTGGGCGCGGTGGGTGCTGTAAAAATCAATGTCGGTCTTGACCGCTTTGGTCTTCTTCAGTCCGGGGGTGTCGATCGCAACAAAACGTTTATCGTCCAGCTTAAAATGAACATCGACACTGTCGCGCGTCGTGCCGGGCACTTCGCTGACGATCATCCTTTTCGTTTCGGCCAATGTGTTCACAAAAGTGCTCTTGCCGACGTTGCGGCGGCCCACGATGGCAACCTTCATCGTCGGTTCGTCGTCAGGTTGCTTGCTTGCCGCCGCGGGCAGCCGCGTGACGATCTGCTCCATCAACTGAAGTTGATGGCGGTTTGCGGTGACGCTGACGGGCACGATCTTGCCGCGGGCCAGCCGGTAGAAGTCGTTGGAATTCGCTTCCAGCTTTGCATTGTCGCATTTGTTCGCCACACAAATGATGGGATTGTCGACATATCGCAAACGCTTGGACACGTTTTCGTCGAGTGATGTGATGCCTTCCTGGCCGTCGAGCACAAACAGGATGACGTCGGCCGAATCGATGGCCTCGTCGATTTGTTCTTCGATTTCCTCGGTCAGATTATCGGGATCCGCGAACCCCATTCCGCCCGTGTCGACCAGCTCAAAAAACTTGTCCTTCTGCGTCATCAACCAGGTGATGCGATCGCGCGTAACCCCGGGCTGACCGTCGACAATTGCCAGGCGGCGTCCGGCAAGCCAGTTGAAAATACTAGACTTGCCAACGTTTGGCCGACCGACGATGACAACTTGTGGAACGCCCATGATCTTTTGTGCGTGGGTTAACTTGTGTTGTTTTCATAATAATTCACTGCGAGGAATCGGGACAGTCGTAAAGCCGCAATCCACAGACCCTCGTGCGACGAGAATCCAGCCAAATCTCCTCGAACCCGCAACTTTCGCCCCCTCGCAGCCCTGCAAAAACCAATCTATACTTCCACCATTGGACACCGCTCGGTGGGGTGGACATCTTTCCAAGACGGATCGGTGCCATCAATGTGAAGGTGCTGGCTAGCATGGACAAGCAACCACAAAACCCCGCGCAACGCTCGTTGATTCAAACATTGCAGAGCTTGCAACGTTGCGGGGTCACCCATCTGCCCAAACCTGTCCCGCTCACGAACGATCCGTCGGCCGCCCCTACTCTGGGCAAAACAGAATGTCTCAATGGCGGGGAAAAATCGGTCACGCAACCAATCAAGGCAGCGACAAATCTGGACAAGCAAGCGGAACTTCACGTCGTTCGAAAAGAAGTTGATAAGTGCACCATGTGTACGGAGTTGGCAGGGAGTCGGACGCAAACGGTTTTCGGGGTCGGCAATCCGGACGCGAGATTGTGTTTTCTGGGTGAAGCCCCCGGGGCAGACGAGGATCGACAGGGTGAGCCGTTTGTGGGCCGTGCGGGACAGCTTTTGACGAAGATCATCGAAGCCTGCACGATGAAGAGGGAAGACGTTTACATTCTGAATATTCTCAAGTGCCGGCCGCCAGGAAATCGCAATCCGAGTCCGCAGGAATCCGAGAATTGCAGCGACTTCTTACACCAGCAACTCGACATCATTCAGCCTGAATACATCTGTTGTCTCGGCAGCATCGCAGCGACAAATCTTTTAGACACCAAGCTGTCGATTGGCAAACTGCGCGGGAAATTCCATCTGTATCAAGGCATCAAGGTGATCGCGACGTATCACCCGGCTTACTTGCTGCGCAATCCAAGCGCCAAGAAACAAGTTTGGGAAGACATGAAGATGTTGATGCGCGAAATGGGAATAGCGATCCCTGGCCAGTCGTAGTGCACGATGCCGGTCTTTGCCGCGAAACTTTTGGCAACCAGCGTAATCGTTAGCAAATCGAGTGGATTCTCAACGAAGCGGCGGATTCTCAAAAAAGATCGTTGACGAACGAACGGTGGATTTGCTATCAAGATTGTGTTGAATGATCATTCAATATCAGTTTCATTCATTGCAAAAAAGGAGGAGGGGCTGCGATGCAAAATCCACCGGACGAGATGATGGCAGGCGATGGCTAGAGCCGTCGTCTGCAACGTGTCGGCATGGTAACTAGATCACATCACCACATATCTAACCCGCCGTCCAAATCTTTGGTCGGCGGGTTTCATTTTGCGCACGCCGAGGAATAGAGATCCTTCAAACCTTCGCGGATGCCGCTATCGTGGATTATTCACTAACCCGACGCGCAAGCGAGGGGCGAGGTCCAAGACCCCTCGCTTGCGCGTCGGGTTGGTGTGGATTCGAATTTGCGCGGTTAGGCAAGATAGCCGCAACTCTTTTTCACAGAGAACATTACGTCGTTTGGACGGCGGTTCATGAATAATCCAGGCTATGCCGCGTTGCTGATCAAATCGCGAAGCGCCGCCCGGATTTGTTTGAACTTCAGAGGCATCGTGATGATCAGTCGCTGGTCGCTCAGTTGAGCTTGCTTTTCCACCTGGCCCTTTTGGCGTTGGTCGACGAGAAGGATGGCGGGAATGCTGGATGTCATATCACCGGTCGCAAACTGATTAAAGGCATTCAAGGCGGCGACCCCTAATTCGGCCGTCCCAAAAATAACGCAATCGGCGCCGGGCTCGAAATCGAATCGGCTCAAGGCGCGTTCCGGATCACCGATCACGAGGACCCGGTAACCCAATTTTTTCAATCGGGTGCGGAGGGCATCTTGAATCTCTGGCTTTCGTTCGATAAGCATGACCGTATGGCTTTCGCCTTCCAGCCGTCCGTGAGACGCCACCGACTCAGAAGCTTCCGCGCCCGGTGCCGTTGGAATTGCTGACACCGTACGACTCGAAGGATCCAAGCCGGCTTTGACTTGCTGCAACTCTTCCAACAACTCCGCGGGCGTCTGAAACCGTGCATCAATGTTCAATTCCAAACACTTGTTGACAGCCATCACGACGCGCGCGGGAAGATTCGGGTCATAATCTGTGATGGGTTTAATGTCGAGAAAGCGGCTGGGGTTTAAGCGTTGTACGCGATCTTTCACTTCGGCCATGGCGGGGTAGCCCGTCAACAACTGGTACAGCATCGATCCGCAAAAGAAGATATCGCTACGTTTATCTTGCATCTTCGTACCGCAAGCGCGTTCCAGCGCGGCATAGTCGATACTGCGAGGATTCGGCACGTCCGACACATTCTGCTCGTTCAACTTGCCTTCGTAGACCGCCAGGCCAAAGTCCACCAGGCTGGCACGTCCGCGGCTCGAAACCAACACGTTCGACAGCTTCATGTCACGATGCAAGACACCTTTGCCAAACGCGTAGTCCAACCCCCTGGCAATGTCGATCATAATTCGAACGGCGTCCCAGACGGACAGTTTGAATGTCCGCTTCACCCAATCGCGAAGATTCTGGCCTTCGACGAAGTCCATCACCATATATGAGCGGCCGCGTTCACTCGTAACATCGTGAATCTGCACAATGTTCGGATGTTTCATCTCCATCACCGTTTTGGCTTCGCGGAGAAACTGTTCCATCCGGTTCATGTCGCCGCTGTAACGCTGGCGCAGGACTTTGAGTGCGTACATTTTGTTCGTCTCGCCGTCCATGGCTCGATAAACCCGTGCGAACGTACCGGCACCGACGAGATAGAGAATTTTGTATTTGCCGTAGAAGTAGCCGATGTTTTTGCCTTCTAGCACGCGCTCCATCTGCCAATTGGTGATCAGCTCTTTGCGCAGCATGTGGCTGATGACGGCCTCGGTCTCCACCTCCCGGCTGGTCAAGTCGCTCCACACCGTTTCTACCTGGCGTGCATCGATCAACCCCAGATCAAAAACGCGATGGACGAATTCCTCGGCTGTGTACTCAGGCATTTC
>CAYFJO010000711.1:0-4556 GCA_964343305.1 uncultured Pirellulaceae bacterium
CACTCTGATTCGCACCGGGATTAATTGCAAGGAATTGGGCCTGTCGCCGGGTTTCTACACCAATGCGACCGTCGAGTGGGATCTCAAGACTGATGCCGCGCGAGTTGTCGAGGTGGCAAACTGGGGTGGCGGATCGTATGGCGGCGGCCGTTTGCTACCCTCATACGAAAGTCACATGACGCCCACTCCTCGACACACCTACGATGGCATCTGCTTTGTTCCGGAAGAGAATCGCGTGTACATGATGCTGGGCGCCAACTGGCGTATCGGTGGACGTGGCGCCGACGACGAGGCCAAAGCTGAACTCAAAAAGGACGGTGGTCGGACATGGACATTTTCCTTCGACACACAGCGTTGGGAGTGCATCGAGGACAACGTCTGGAATCACTTCAAGTGTTCGCCATACGAGAATCACATGACCCATTGGCCGGCGGGCAACAAACTGCTTTTCCTCAACGACGGCGGTTCGAAGTATGCCCAATTCGATCTGAAGACCAGAAAGTGGCAGCCCGCCGAACTTGCCAACGAGTGTCCGATGCGTCTCTACAACGCGCGATCGACTTGGGACAGCCGACGCTCGATTTGGGTTTTTCGTTTGGGGCCACGGCTGTGTGCATTCGACCCGAAAACCGCGAAGTTCGAAGAGCTGCCGAGTTGTTACGAGATGAAGATTCCCACCCGCGAGCAGCTCAAGCAAATGGCAGCCGACGGCGTGAAGCCCGATCCGCGATTGCGAGCGAAAGGCGTCTGCTACGTCTCAAAGCATGATCGGTATCTGGTTTGCGGGCCTGCCGGCAACGACA
Source organism: uncultured Pirellulaceae bacterium (assembly GCA_964343305.1). Taxonomy (GTDB): domain Bacteria; phylum Planctomycetota; class Planctomycetia; order Pirellulales; family Pirellulaceae; genus CAYFJO01. The sequence goes on from CAYFJO010000711.1 coordinate 804, forward strand.
CAGCGGCGTACGATCCCAAGACGAAGAAGTGGACGAAAATCAGCGGCGGTCCAATCGAATTGGTCAACGGCTACATGCAGTACGACCCGAATCTCGATGTTGTGGCCATGAACTACCAGTTGTCATGTTTCAAATTCAAATTCGTGCCGGTGCAATAGCGACGCGGAAACAAAGCCGAGCCGATTAAAGCGATTTTCTACAGCGGAGATTGAATTAGTGTAGCGGAAGTCGCCAAGACCGACCCGAATTTTGGCGAATCCGGCTACGCAAATGCTACGCTCCGTCCCTAACGAGTGGCTTGGCTTCGAGGTCGCTCGATTCTTCGATCCAACGCTTGAGATAGCGCCGATGTTCGTCCAGCACTTTCTTGTACTGCTCAACATCGGCCAGGTTTTTCATTTCACCGCGATCGTTCTTCATGTCCACGAGCGACTCGCGACGTTTACCTTCGTGGTAAACGCAGTACTTGAAATCCTTGCTACGGATCATGCGCCCCGTGTGATTTTCAGTCACGACAAACGGCCGCCAGTTGTCGACCGGTTTGCCTTCGGCGATCAGTCGTAGACTTCTGCCCAGCAATGTGTCTGGCACATCGACGCCAGCGTAGTCGCACAACGTCGGAAGGATATCCAATCCGCTGGAGACCAAGTGTTCGCGATCAACTTCGCCTGGTAGTATTGTCCCCTTGTATTTCAAAAGAAACGGCACGCGAACGGATTGTTCGTAAAAGCGCCCCTTGGATGACAAACGATGACAAGCGTCCATGTCGCCGTGGTCGCTGGTGAATACGATCAATGTTTTTTCTTCGAGTCCGTTCCGCTTCAGCGCGTCGAGGATCAGTCCGATATGCCGGTCGACTTGTTCGGTCAGCCGGCAATAGATCCAACGATAGATCCGCCACTCCCGCTCGTCATAATCCTTGCGCATGGCCACGGACGGCGTCACGGCCTTGGGGTTGGCAAAAAGCTCGATCGCCTCAGACTCGTTGGTCGGGATCCGATAGTTGTCGGGCAGCGGCGGAAGTTTTTCCAAAGGCAGTTTCAACGCTTGTTGATAAAGATGTTCGACGCTCGACTTGCTCTTGGGCGACTGCCGCCGGTAAGCCTTGTAGGCGAAACAGATGTCGTGCGGGTTGATAAACGACGCCACCGCAAAGAACGGCCTGTCACGTTTTTTCTCAATGAACGCGATGCACGCCCGCGGCAACGCGCCACGCTGGTCGCGAAAGTACTCGTCGTAACCCGCATCCAACGGATTCAGCTCGGCACACATGTGGACCTTGCCGCCGTAAAACGTGTCGTAGCCAGCTCGCTTCATCAGCTTGCCGAGCGAGTTGGCATCGACTTCTTCTGGAACGCGCGCCTTCATGCCGTTATTGAAAACACCCAATCGCCCTGCCATCACACCTGTTGCCATACTGATGCGGCTCGGCACACAAACGGGATTCGTCACGTAGGCATTCACAAACCGAATCCCATCGCGCGCCAAACTATCCATCGCCGGCGTCTTCAAGTGTAGATTGCCGGCACAACTCATCATGTCAGCGTGTTGCTGATCGGTCATGATGAACAAAATGTTAGGTGGCCTTTGCGGGGCTGATAACGCGACTGAATGCGTCAGTACGGCCAAACAGATTACGCACATCCAACATCGAGTGGTTGTCTTTAATCTCGCGTGACCAAACATTACGTCCCTTCCTCTGAGTTTTACAACACGCACATCACAGCATTGGAATAGTATAATCGTCATCGTTGGGTGTTGCATGAAAACAAGTACGACAACACAACCCCTTGCATCTGACTCGCGCAATTGAGGTCCCAATTTAAGATGGTTACGGTGTCGGCAACATTTCTTTTCGTCGCAGGTGTTGTCCTCGGTTCAGACCTTTCGTTTGAAGCCGTTGACGACGAGGTCACGCAATTGTCGGCGATCATGCAGTCGTGGCACGATGTTGAGCTGAAACGGCAGGGCGGCAAGTTTAAGAGCCACGGCTGGTGGCCTTGGGGACAGCGCGCTTTTGACTTCGATCGTGATGGAGATCTCGACCTGATTGCTTTCCACCACGGGTTGCCTGGCTCTGCGATTCTCAAGTCGGACTTTCGAGAAACGGGTACGGTCCGGTTTTCAAATGTCACTGCGGAGCTTGGAATCGACAGCCACGACCTGCCAGGAGCCGACGATCGTCCCTGGATCTGGGACATTGATGGAGACGGGTATCTCGACATCGCTGGCATGTCTGATGAGAGCACGGCTTCTGTCATGTTGAATCGGCAGGGCCGAGGCTTTGCCGCAATGGATGGCGTCACCTTCAAGCCGCTCGCACATCCCCGCGAGATCGTGGACATCAACGGCGACGGACTCCTCGACGTCGATGGCGGTTATCGCGGTCAATGGTTTTACCGAACAGAGACAAAAACGTTTCAGAGAGACACGACGCCTCGATTCGACTATTCGGAAAAGATCCCCGTCGGCATTCGCGACGCGCTTGCGCAACTGAAGTCGAAGAAGAACAATCGGTTCCTTCGATCTGTCGCGATGACGCACATGATTGTTGGCTACGACACGCTTGGATACAGTCCGTTGCCGATTGATCTGAATGCCGATGGCGCTGGCGACATGGTGATTCAGACTTCCGGTGGATACGGAGGCGACTATCTGGGCCATTATCTTCTCGGCACAAAGAACGGCTTGTTCGTCGATGCAGCAAAAAGTTTGCGACTTCCCGCGACCGGCGCTCCAATCTGGATTGATGACCTGACCGGCGACCGATTTCCAGATATTCTCATCGTCGGTAAAGAAGCGGGCGGCGTCTACATCCATGACGGCAAGCAAGGCTACGTCCGGGGAGAAAACGAACTGACCGAGTTTTGAGTAAGCGAGGCCCCTACCTGCTACGAGCATTTCGAATCGATGCCGACAACGACTCGGACTGGGATCTGGTATTGACCAACCCGCGACTTGGACGCGTCGAGTTGTTTGAAAACGAGGGTGATGGAAACTTTACGCGCAAACTGACGGCTCGCGGCTGGGATTCAAACTCCGTGGCTATCGCGGATATCAACAACGATGGAAAAATGGACGTTGTGGTCGGCACGCGAAGCAAATCGAACCAGACTAGCATTCAGATTTTCTTGAATACGACCGACGATATCCGAGACTTCTGTCGCGTGCGGTTGCAGATGCCTTCTCCGAATCCGTTCGCGGTGGGAGCGGTCGTTGAGGCAACTCGCTCAGGCGCATCAAGACCATTCTTTGCCGAGAAAGCACGATGGGACGGTACGCCAATTCACATCGGCCTCGGCGAATCCAAAAATCTCGTGCTGACGGTCCGATTTCCGGACAGCAAAGTCAAGACATTGAAAAACATTAAGCCGAACACAGAGATTATTGTCGATCATGCGATCAAGCTGATGGGCAAGGACAATGAATAAACACGATGATAGAACAACGAGTCCACTCATGAGCGACAACCATCAATCACGACGACAGTTCCTGCACGCGACCGCGGGTGGTCTTATTGTCTCTGCGTCGCTGACAAATCCAGACACCAATGCAGCAGACCATCCAGCAGCGGCTGGCGTTGCGAATCTGGTTGCTGGCGATGTGCTTCAAACGGCAGGTGCGCTTTCGGCCGATGGGAAGTCGCTGGTGGAATCGCAACGCTCGATTCCCGTGGTGGGTAAGACCGACGTCCTTGTTTGCGGCGGCGGTCCGGCGGGGATCGCTGCATCGCTGGCAGCGGCTCGCGCGCGT
>CAYFJO010000712.1:0-4505 GCA_964343305.1 uncultured Pirellulaceae bacterium
ACTACCAGGAAAAAACCTACTTGACACTTCAGCCTCTTTCAGAGATGTCCAACCGACGCGCGTCGACAGCTGACGGGGATCGATTTTCCGAATGGCGTCGATCTCCACATTGAACCGAATTCAACCAGCCAGGGGATGAGGAATTCCTAGGTCGCGGAGACTAGAAAAACGTGTCTCCTAAAGAACTTCAACGTCAGCTCAGTATTCTGACGGGTCGGGGTCAATCGTGTGTGAAGCATGCGGGTCATTCATCACGGACACGCCTACGAGACCGACGCCGACAGACTGTTCCTGCAACTAACGAAAGGGTTGCCACTGGCGTTCAAATGGTCCGGGAAACTGCTCGAATGTCTTTCGATACGCCTGACCGGGGAAGAATTGTTGCCATTCTGCGGCCGACAGGTTCCGACCCGCGCAGCGAGCGGCTTGTTCCACCAATTCATCGGAGCGTAAGGACCAACGTCGGATCGTACCGTCACGACTCGTCGACAGCATCCACGTACTGTCCTGGCTAAACGTGACGGATTTCACACTCGCGGTATGCCCACGTAAAACGATCGCTTGGAGCGAAGGTTCTTCCACCGTCAAATCCCAGAGACGGAGGGAGTTGTCGGGCTCGGCCGCTCCCGATACCAACCAATGTCCATCGCTGCTGAATGCCAAACAGTTGACGCCTTCATCGTGACCTCGAAGAAGGTGCGGTCGCTTCGCATCGCCCAGGTTGTTCAGGTCCCAAAGTATCACCAGGTGATCCAGGCTTGCCGACGCGAACCAGCGACTGTTTGGACTAAACTCCATGGCGAGAATTCCGTTCGTGTGCCCACCGAGTCTTAGTTCTGCTTTCGACGGGTCGAGCGCCGACAAGTCCCACAAATGCGTATACGCCTCTTTGCGATAGTTACTTGTAATCAGCCAACGATTATCCGGACTGATTCTGATCTTTTGGACTTGACGTTCGTGAGGCAATTCGATCGACACGGCGGATGGATCGTCCGACGCCAGATCCCAGATCCGAACAGATGTGCCGCCGGCAGTCACGAGATGCCGACCGTCCGGGCTGAATTGCATCGTCAAGATAAAGCCGTTATGGCCCTGCAGCACGAATGGCTGCGACGACAAGTCGCCGACGGACAAGTCCCAAAGGCGGACCGTCTTGTCCGAGCTGCCAGTTGCCAGCCATCGTTGATCTTTACTGCAAGCAATGACGGAAACACTCTTTTCATGCCCAGCCAGCGCGTGTGGGGCGGGTTTGGCATCCATGTCGGACACCGGCCATCCGCGCACGGCGCCGTCCTTGTGGCCGGTGATGAGGCGGGAACTGTCAGCGGTGAAGGAAATCGAGACGACATCCTGCACCGCAGCCTGGATTTCTATTGGTGCCAGACTCGACGGATTTCCAGACAAGCTCCAGACTTGGATGTTTGAGGAACGGTCGCCGGTCGCAATCCAACGACGGTTCGGGCTGATGACGGCATCCCAACTCGACATCAGTCCGTGAGTCCCCGCGGAGAACTCTTCTAAAACATGACCATTGTCGCTTAGTTTCACGCCCTGCATTGAATGGGTTGCAAGTCCTGGACCGTCTCTTGCGACAACCAGTAGGTGCCGATCGGGTCGGTAATTCGGAATGGAATTAAATCTCGTCGACATGGTCTTGTCCAGCAGAATGTTTGCGTGCCGAGTCATAGGCCAAAGTCGAACGGTTGTATCGTCGCTGCCGCTGACGAGCCAGCGGCCGTCGGAGCTAAACGACACGTGTTTCACGCCCGCTTCATGACCGAGAAGTTTCTTCGCGGTGAGCAACGGATTTTTCGCGGCAAGATCCCACAACCGGACGGTTCCGTCGAAGCTGCTCGTCGCAGCCCAACGGTTATCTGGCCCAATGGCCACGCTCTCGATTCCACGTTCATGACCCGACATAACCTTTTCTGATTCGCTAACGTCGTCTGCCGTCAGATCGTATGCGCGGACAATCGTGTCGTACCGGCCTGTTACCAGCCATCGGTTGTCATTGCTAAATGCAGCCTGATCGAAATTCGGCAGTTTGACATGCAGCAACGCGGCTTGATCCGCGGATATTTCCCACAGTTCCATGTCGCTAGGAATCGTATTGCCAGTCTTCGTAACGACCCAGCGGCGATCGGAACTCATAATCAGTTCCGTAACCTTTGAGTCCGTTCCAACTTTCCCCGATGACACGGTTTTCGGAGGACGGGCTGCAATGTCCCACAAACGCAACGTTTCGTCCGTCGAAGCCGAGACCAGGAACCGATCCCCCGCCGCAAAGGCAAGCGCGGACACAGGTTTCGGATGAGCGGGAAGCGTCATGACCGTCATGCGTGGGTCCTTGCGGTTGAGGTCCCAAAGTCGGACCGACGAACCCTCGCTGGCGGTTGCCAGTTTTCGGCTGTCCGAACTGACGGCCATCGTCGTCAGCGGCTTCGCATACGCCGGAAGCACCGTTTCGGAGGACGGGATGGACTCGACCGAAAGATCCCAGCGGCGAACGGCTCCGTCTTGACATCTGGCCACGAGCCACCGGCTGTCGGGACTGAAAGCAAACGCGAGAATGGAGAGTTTATCTTCTTCCAATTCAACCGCAGGCACGGACGGATTCGCCGAAGCCAGATCCCAAAGCTTGGCGGGAGTGTCTCGACGACGGATCGCCAGCCAACGTCCGTCGGAACTCATGGACGTCTGCCACCTGGTGCCGTTTTCAACCTTGTCGAACAACATGGTGGACGATCGTCGTGGATCATCGGCGTGAAGGTCCCACAGCCAGATGTCGCCGAATCGGCCTTCACTAACCAGCCATCGCCCGCCGGTCGAAATGGTTGTTTTGTACAAACCAGTTGCATGCCGCACCAATCCGATACCGCTGACCTGGCCCAGGACTTCGAGCAAGTTCTCTTGGGCTGACTTGAGCGGGGTCGACGTATCCTGCCGAATCGCACGCATCGCCTCCGCGGCCAGTAGCAAACTCTGTTGGGGAAATGCTTGCCGTTGAGCTTTCGAGGCTAGAACAAGTTGTTGAGCTTTGGAGATGCGCAACTGCTTTTCAACTTCGAGTCGTGCATCGACAGCGACTTTTCTAGCGTCTTCGGCACGACCCCATTGATGCCAGGCCACCGCCGACAACAGGGAGACGAGCGTGACCAAAAGAGCCAGTCCAGTGCTAAGCAACATAAACCGTCGCGTGCGTCGCTCTTGCTCACGTTGTCGCAGATCGTCGAAACGGCAGCCCAAGATGCCCGCGAGGAGTTTTAGCAACGCCATCCGTTTGACGTACCGGGGAGTTTCCAGATAACTCGGTCGTGCGTCGGCCGCAAGTGGCTCGATCGAATCAATTTGTGGTTGGGTTTCACCACCCGATTCGACCAGATCGCGTCGGATTTCGCACAGCGACTTCGGAAACGCTTGCTGAGGTTCGCCCTCGATCAATAAAGCGAGGATCTGATCATCGCGGCCCATCTGACGGAATCGTTCGACTTCTTCGTTCACCCATTGCGAGGCAGGAGTACATGGTGAACACACGACGATCAAACAGTACGAACGCGCCAGTGCATCGGCGATCTCACGGCTTAAATCTGCGGAGGCTGCAAGTTCTTCTTCGTCCCGAAATACGCGGCCAACTTTGGGCCGTACGCCAAGCCTTACTAACGGCTTGGGCGTCCGATACGATTCAAGTTGAGCGTGCAGCCACTTGGCCCACTTGCGATCTGATCTGGTGTGCCGATAGCTGATAAATGCGCCGTAGTCGTTGGCCGGTTCGTCAGACATGGCCGCGATTTGCAAAAAGGTGGCGGGTCGTATAAATACGGCAAATATTATAGACAGACTGCGGCAAGGTTTTCCATGAGATGCCGAGTTCTGAGCTACCCTCCCCGTTTACCGAATGCCAAGCCACCGCTTTATTTTATGTAGCGTTCCGAGTCAGTGAGCCCAAAGGACAACGTTACCGATGCAGACGAATTGCGTCGATCGTGAAACTGCAGAGGTGATGGTCATCAATTTCAGTTCGCGGCTCTCGGAACTCGCAGAACTCACATTATCCGACTGCAGTTTCAGATTCCGCTAAGTCGTAGCGGCGAGGACAACCGCGAGCAGTTTCACTCGGCTCGAACTCGCAGCGGGTGCATCGACCGATTGCAGAATGGAAGCCCGCTAAACTGCAGAGGTGCAATAACCGACGCACTTTCGGGCTTTGGCTTCGTGCGTTCGGAGTGAAACTCCGAAGCGAGTTTTAGGGTTCCCAGAGTGAGGTGGTAAAGCTGACCTCCGCAGGAAAACGAATTCGGCTAACTTCCGCGGCGTGATACACGGCCGTTGGAAACGGCAGCCTGCTGCTGCCTGATGGGCAGTGCCGAAAACCCGTCGGACGCGGTTTTGATTGATGACGGACGCCGTAAATGGACCCTTTTCGCGGTCTTGGACGCTGCGCGAGATGCCCTCTGCAGAAAACGTCCAAGTGCAGGTTTCTGCAACTCGCCGTAAACTCAACGTTT
>CAYFJO010000713.1:0-4463 GCA_964343305.1 uncultured Pirellulaceae bacterium
GGGCTAGCGCCCGCCCGCTCAAGGGACGGACGCGTTGGACTACTCCTTTTTGCGTCGACGTCGGCGACTGGCCCAGGCGGCGCTCGCGAGGCCGGCGGCGATCGTGCCGGTGATCGGATCGATCGCACCACCGCCGCTACCGCCACCACCACCGATGTTGTCGCGCGTGGTGGGCCAATCAATATCAGCGCCGCGATGGGAAGTGCTGTTGTCCACAGGTGCGGACGATGTCGCGGGGCCTTGCGCGACTTGTTGTGACGGTCGTGCGGCATCTTTGGAACGTGGACCCAAGTTGGCGACGCTCTGTTGACGAAGTTGTTCAAGTTCGCGGCGCAGGTTCGCTTGGGCCGCGCGGTCGCGGTTGATGCGGACAGCGTTGCGGCGGTCAATCTTCCAACGCTTGTACTCGGCATCGTTTTCCAACACGATGAACGAGGCATGTTGACTGATGATCGAATAGCCTTCGCACAACCGAACGATCTCGTCGCGCCCGCCGGTTTTGCCGCTTCGCTCGTCGTTCATCAACCGCTCGACGCGATGCCAGGCCCACATGCGTTCGATTTCAGGATTCGCGCCGTCGGCTGCCGGCAGCGTCAGTTCGATCGTCTGATCAAGCGGAGCACCTTGGACGTCGCCTTGGATTTGGACGTTCAACTTGCCACTGGTTTTGTAACGACCGTACACTCGCAACGGCGTACCGTGGTAGAGATTCGACAGTTCCCGCGGCTCAACATCGTAAACATCGCCGCCGGCGAATTGCATTTTCATGTTTGTCCCAGCGGGCCGCGTCAGCTTGCGGCGAAACGCTTCGGCCTGTCGCTCGAAATTGTCTTCCTGCGAAAGGAACGCCGCCAGACCGCCCGCGCGATCGGCCACTTGCTGGAGCAGCGGGCGGTTCACTTCGTTGCCGACGCCGATACAAAACACGCGCGAGCCTGATGGCCGTTCGTTGATGAGCCCAATCAGTTCCGCTTGTTGATCCTGCTCGGTCATGCCGTCGGACAGGATGACGATGTTCAACTCCCGATCGTCGGCTTGATATCGATATGCCGTTTCGACCGTGGCCCGCAGGACCGTTCCACCAGCCGCCCTTCGCGATGCGAGGAACTCGGCGGCCTGTTGCTTTGTCTCGTCGGTTGTCGGCGTGAGGTCGTTGAACATCGTGTGGGGCGTGACGTTGAACGTGATCAATTCAAAACGATCGGCGGGGCCCAGCGACTCGACAAACGCATCGATCGATCTGCGCGACAATCGCAGTTTGCCATCGTTCGCCATGCTGCCGGACACGTCGAGGATGAACACATAGTCCATGCCCTCGCTCGACGGCGCAAGTTCCGGCCCGGCAGTGAACGTCAGTTGAAAATAGCCGTCCTCGCCGTTTTGTTTGGACGTGATCAAGTCGATGCCGGTGCGCGGCCGCTCGACGCGATAACCAATGACCACGTCGCGGCTCAAGTCACCGCCGCTGGTTTCGAGACTGGCTTGATAATAGTTCGGCGTGTGATCGGCGATCACAAACTCATCGACATGAGAAGTGCTCTCCATCTCGGCGATGGGGATTTCGCTTTTCGTTTCCAGCGTTAAGGCAAACTTGCCGGTCGTTCGCTGGTCGGCGTTGGGTTGCGAGACGGTGGCCAGAGGATAAACGTAGTTGGCCCAGTTGTGATCGAAGTCAAGTTCCTGGTAGTAGGTCACTCGGACGCGTTGTTTGGCACCCGCCGGGATGGGAAAGATGCGCATTTCGAATCGTTTGTAATCGACTTGTTCGAGCAAGCCCGGATCGCGCCTCGTGGTTTTGTAACTTTCGTAAATCTGCCGTGCCCGCTCTTTCTCGACCACTTCGCCGATCATTTCCTTGCCGCCGATCCACATGCTGAAGTTTGCCACGCTCGCACCCTTGGGTACGGGAAATGTGTAGAGCGCTTCGACGATGCGATCTTCCGTGTTGACAAACACCTGGTTGACTTCGGTGACGGCGATCCCGTTGTTAATCGTCACTTTGACATCGTGCTGTTCGATCTCAAGTTGCCCACCAAAACCACCATCGGCGATCAACAGCCCAGCCGCATTGGCCGACGCTGGCCCGCCGATGTCGTTAAGCAAGACACAATTACAGGCAAAATTGGTTACCATCAACAAACACATCATCGGCACGGCACCGCGCAGCATGGAACGACTTCGATTCGACATCGTGGAGTCTCCTGTGAGGAAGGAACATTCAGAGGCGAGATTCGCTACAACGCTCCGCGACGAATAACAAACGGCGTGCCAATCAAGAAAACCACGCAAAAACTCGCTCAATGAGAGCAAAGCTGGATCGGCGGGCGTTAAGAATGCCCAGGGGGTTCATCGCGGGCGCGCATTGCATGTCGGTCGTGTACATGAATTGCATGCATCAGCGCCTGCGAACGGCAAAAAGCTACCATTCGCGCCATTGCTCGGTGATATCAACCGTCGCCGTTAGCCCGGCTTGAGTTGCCGCCGTCAAGATCAGTGGCACGATTTGTTCGCGTTGATCGGTTTCGATCAATCGATAGCCACAATGAGCGTTCAAGTCGTTCAGTTGGACGACGATCCGCCGAACTTCGGACGTGATCGAGTCGTCGTCCGACATGCGACTGACACGATCGAGGTACAAGGTGAGCAAATCATCGCACTGATCCACATCTGCCTCTGAGTAACCGGCTTCGTTCTCCGCGTCAGGGCCGTGAAAGTAATTCAAATGCTCAATCATGCCCGCGATGGCGGTTCGCTTTTGAGTATTAAGGTCAGAATTCATTAGGTAAATGGACGTTGCAGGCGAATCACACGGCTAGGTTTCTTCGTCCAGGAGTCAAGTACGGCTTCGTCTTACTCTCGCGGATCAAATTCAGCAGCTCAGTCGGCCCATCGCTGCCGTTGGCCAATTCATATTCTTCGGTGTAGATCGGCATTGCAAGAATAAAATGCACGGACCGCCCATCGCTTGCTTCGTAACTATCAACATATCCCTTGCCTCGTGGAAGCAACAAAAACGCTGTGAATTCGACGACGAACTACGCGGCGATTTGCGATAGAAACGCCTACTCGCCTCGCAATAAATTGTTAAACACTTCTCGCGCATCAGAGATTTGTGTTTCGACACGCACTTGATGGCGGCTGGGAATACGGTTGCGGCGGCGGATGTCCGTTCTTAGGCGGTCGATCCACTCGATGAAGTACTTGGAGTCTTCCGTGGCGTCCAGTGGGTGGCCTTCGACTTCGATGTAGACGGGGCTCGTGTGGCCGAAGATGCTGCCGCCCGGTTGGCTCGTGTGATTCGGGCCGCTCGCGCGGAGTGCAATCCAGCCGGAGTTTGGGATGTCGAATGCTTCGTCGATCGAAACGTCAAGGCCGTCGCCGTCGATCTTGGCCGTGCCGATGACTTTGCTGTTGAAAATGACCTCGACTTTGTTCAGTGGGTATTGTGATGTGACGCGAGCTTTGATGCGGACTTCTCCTGGGGCCGTGCGTTTCAAGGTTGCGCCGGGCAAGTGGTCGGCGACTGTGAAGTCAAACATCGGGGCGTTCGTGACAAACGTGCGGCCGGCGCGGAGTCCTACAACCCAACGCTGGTAGTTGAAAACGCCGTCGACGTGAACATAGACGCGTGCCTGACCGGGCAAGCGGCTGCGAACCCGGTTGAGAAAACAATCCGTCCCGGCCGACGCGGGGACGTGGAAGCCGCAGTTGAGCAACCGGTACCATAGCGGCACGGTCGCCACGTGATTCGATCCCATCACGTCGATCGAATCAATCTTGCCCAGCGCGACGTCCAGCGGCAGGGCTTTCGCCGAGTAGGCATTCAGATAAGGGTCTTTGATGTTTGTCGTTGGATGCGTGTAGTTGACGTGACCGTGCTGGTCGTGCGTCATGTCGGCGATGTCCGAGTTGGTGATGTGGTCGTGTGGGTTCGTCGTGTGCTCAAAGCCGGTGAAGATCGGTTCGACCAGTTGCTTGAGATTGAGTAACGTCATGTGGCCCCAAATCGTGCTGCGGAATTCTTCGTTCCAGTACAGCACCGTGTCTTTGGTCGACAGCGGATCGGGTGCCCCGCGAAAATACTCGCGATCGAACACGCCGTCGGCTTCGGAGTTGGCGACCATGAAGTTGCACACGTTCAAGTCTTCGCCGGCACATTGCTCGAGCATCGTCCGCGGCGAGTTGTACCATTGCCCGTAGCCGTAGTTTGCGTGGATGTGGCTCTCACCCGAAAACCAGCCAAGTTCGCGCTGGTTGGTCCACCGCTGGAGATCGAGCACGGCCGAGGTTTGATTGCCCGCGGTGATTTGGATTTGCCGAGCCATCACCGGATACTCCGGTCCACGAGCGACTTTGACCTGGTACTCGCCGACAGGCAGATTGAATTTCACTTGGCCATTGCAATAGAAATGCACCTCGCTGCGCAACATGCGATAAAGCGACCCGTGCGGCGCGTAGTATTT
>CAYFJO010000714.1:0-4458 GCA_964343305.1 uncultured Pirellulaceae bacterium
CGGACGCTTTTCATCATTACCGATTCGTCGTGGACGACAACCAAGGAATCCTGCTAGTTGACGGTAAGCCGTTGCTAAGCAAATCACTTGGCAAACCGGACGCGCCGAAAATCAAGGCCAATCGCGTTCTGTTTGGCGATGCGACTAGCAGCGCCGGCGCACAAACCGAGTTGAAAGCCTTTTACTACTCGAACGACCCGCGGGCGAAATCGCCGTTTCATCCGGCACGGCCGAGGACGACAGAGCAATTGCGTAAGTCTTTGATTCTTCACTATACGTTCGACCGGCAGTGGGAAGACGGCATGGAGCCGGATGAGAGCGATCACGGTAACAATGCGAAGATCCACGGCGCGACATGGCAAAAGGACGGGGCAATCGGTGGTGCGATCGAGTTTGACGGCGAAGACGACTTTCTCGACTGCGGCAACGACAAGAGCGTCAACTTCGGCGACGGAGGTTTCACCGTTGCCTTGTGGTTCAACACACCATTAACGGACAAACTGCCGCACCCCTACAGTTACAACCCGTTCGTCTACAAAGGCAACGCCGGATCGCACCGTCCTGTTCGGCCTGGTTACGGTCTTTACGCGACGACCGAACATGGCAAGGCAGTTCTGCGCTGGGATTTTGGCCAGCGTGGTCCCGAAGCCCGTGCTAGAGTGATCACGGATGAGTGGGAAGCCAACCGCTGGAATCATGTGGTGCTGGTGCGGCGAGGGAAAGCCATCGAAGCCTGGCTGAACGGCGCCCGCGTTACAAAGGAAGTGCAAAAAGCGACATCCGAGGCATCGGTCAGCGGTCCCGAACATTTGTTTGTCGGCAAGAACGTCCACAATCGAAACCTGCCGTGTTTCTACCAGGGATTGTTGGACGACATTCGGATCTACAACTGCGCTTTGTCAGAACAACAGATCGGATCACTTGTTTCAATGGCCCAATCCTCCGACCAACTACAGAACTCATCGACAAACGACGACTCTCCCGTGCGAACACAGCCAGGAGCGGCAACTCCGACTGAACTGCGCGATCGAATTCGAGCGGCATTCGCGCGCCGCGACGTCAAGCAGTTCGTCGCAGAACTTTACCCTGCCGAGCTTACCGATCTTCAACGAACCGACGCGGGGTATTACGTCGGTCTAACGATGTTTCGCATGGAGTTGCGAGACATGTTTCGGCGTGGCGAAAAGCGATTTGGGAAAGACACCGTCACAGAAATCAAGACGGCGTTCGGTGCGATGCTCGACATGCAACACGTTGTGGAACAACTCGAACGCATGCTGACCGAATCAGTTCCGCGTATCCGAGGCGATTGCGCTGACTTGAACACGGACAAATACGGGGACGAATTCACCTGGCTGATTATCGGCGCCTTCGGCAATTTCAAACAGATTGATGGGCGATGGTATCTCGCCGGTCCGGTTGGGCCTGACCCTGACGAACGGCCGGAGATGAAGCAGGCCCTGGCAACATGCAATTCGTTTGTCGCACAGGCAAAACAAATTACGCAAATCAGCAAGTCGCCGGATGAATTCAAAGAAAAGATGATCGAACGGATTCGTCAATTCCGTGAACGGTCGAGTGAAAGTGAAAAGGTTCCAATAGACGTTGAACCCGCCGAAGCAAGTGGGACGCTTGTTCCACGGCCAATCCCGCATGACACGTTTGATTCACGCGATGAGGTTCTCAAAAGCAAGATCGGCCCGCCCGGCGCGTACAAAGGGGGCGAGAGCGAGCAAGATATTGGTATTCGTGCGAGCGCGATACGAGTTTTAGGGGAACTTGGCGATCACCGTGCCACAGAACTGATCTTGCGATTCCTTGAGGATCCAAACCGAAACGTCCGCGAGTCGGCCGCGGGTACGCTTGCTGAACTCGGCGCAAAAAGAGCCATCCCCGCTCTACGAAAAATACTCCAGCGTGAAGGCGGGCTGCGGGAACTGTCGGTGCTGACGCACCTGGGAGACAAACAAGCGAACTGCACGCCGACAAGGAAATTGGACGCGCTCACGTGGCACGACGACGCGGATGACGAGTTGACTATCAATCTTGTTCTATCGCGAGCGGGCCGCCTATCATTGGTCACGGATACGAACGACGCTGGCAAACCAATTGGCTTCGACAAACTGGGCGAGCTTTGCAAGACTGTCGGGGATGAGAGCGGCGTCGTCATTTTCGAAGTCAAACTGCCCGCCCGTGCAGATGCGTTTTTGAAAACCATCAAATGTGTCGGCCCAGCAAGAGAGATCGCGGAAGTTCCGATGGGACTTAACCCGGTCTAGAACCACGTGATTGAGATCAAATAGATTGTGACGCAAGGAGTTGCACATGAAAATCCAGTCTTTCAAGAAGAGCTGCTTCCTAGTCGTTGTGACTGCTCTTCTGGTGGCCGGTTGCGCTGGTCGTCCACTTGCCGCCGAGCGTGAGGCGTCTCCGGAGTTGCCGCCGGCCGTTGTCATGCGCGTGGCTCCGATCCTTAAAGAAGTCCGCGCGGCAGTAAGAGATTCACCAATTGCCCTCGGAAAAATCGAGTGCAAAGAAATCAAAAGCAAATTGCTGACGACGTATCTTCCCGAGTATCGACTGTTCGGAATCAACCATCCCGTCGGTTTGGTCACGCGCCTGATTGTTCTGAATGAAAAGAATCGCGTCACTGATCTGGGGCCCGGCCAGTGGATTCTCCATGACACTCGCCCCTACTCGTATTTGCCGAAAATCAACGAGTTCCTCGCGACACGTCAGATTCAGGTGACCAACAAGGAAGACGCATTGGCGGTGGCTCAATTGGTCGAAGGGATTCAATCGTTGCGAGGTGTCGGCACGTTTGTCGGCAATCGACATTGGAAATATCATGTCAAGCAATCGGGTGACCATTGGCGGAGTTCCGTTGCGTATGTCGGCCCGCCGGCAAGTATCGGTGGGCCGCCGACTTATGAAATCCGACTGGATGATGACCGCCGGTTCCGCGAAATCCGCTCGCTCCATTCCGGTCCCTTTCCGGCCCGATAACACTCTCTCGCATAAGGCAGCACGGTGGAACGGACCGTAGACGTATAGCGTCCAACCGAGAGCGGAGAACACGTAGCTGGAAAGGAAATTATGAAGCAATCCTTACTGATAATCCTTCTTATTAACTTGGCCGTCACGGACTTCGCCGACGCCGATGAAAACGTGAATTGGGGTCAATCGGTCGGCAATATGCAAGTTGGCATGCAGGTCGGTTTGTCTGTTCAAAAGCAGAGAGTTGAAGTCGGCGGGCCACTGATCGTGGATTTCCACGTAAAGAATGTCGGCGACACGAATATGTCAATCGCCGACCATGACGGTGGCATCGATAGTTTGATGTCGATTGGTCTTTGGGAACTGAGATTGCGGCCGGTAGATAGCGGACGGACTTGGTTCGCACGTGATCCAGGATGGAGTTTAGATAATCCGAAACATCCGACGTCGCTTACGCTTAAACCGGGCAAGGCAAAATCGTGGCGTCTCAAAATCGACAACAGCCGCTGGCGGTTTCGGTCGCAAACGATTGATGGCGTGGACGTCGATCGGCTCCCATCCGGCAAGTACCTGATGAGTGCGACGTTCAAGCCCGACCATTTGAAAAAAGACCGCAGAGATCCGATCGCCGGACTCGTTAAGTCGGGCAGCGTCGAATTGAATTTCGCGGTCGACGAAAACCCCGCGAAGGAATTGGCACGACGACTTGCGACGATTCTTCCCGACGACCATCGCTGGGGCGAAGTCCGTATCACGGAAAGACCACGCGAGGGAATTCATCTGTTCGCACAGCAAACAGGCTTTGACCTTGACCTTTTCCAGAGAAATTCAGGATTCAGATTCAACGTGCCCAAGGGCCTCAAACATCCGTACGTCGCGCTTTACTTTCGTCCCAAATCGGCGACCAAAACACCGCCGGAATTGAGAACGGACGACCACGTTTACTCAAAACACATTGGCAACACCGGCAAGTACGACTTGTATGGCGGCAGTGTGGCGGCAGATTTGAGCGTCGAACAAATCAGCGTAGCATTCGGCATTCGTACGGCTGCGGCGATTGTCGGCCAAGGGCTAAATCGGATCGTCGAGCACGAGGGCACGTATTTTCAAAACGTCGGTGTGATTCTCAAGATACCTGGCGGCGTACCCGCATTGATCAACCAAACTGACGCGATGAGCAAAGCACACGTTCACGCCGCACGAGGAATTCTCGTTCGGATTCACTCGCCGATATCCAAACCGGTGGACGAGCGCGATCTCCCAACAACCAAGGACCAGTGGAGAACATGGTGGCGTGACACAGGATCGGAAATGCCTTTCGAGAAACTGTGGCACAATTTCGATTCGCACTCAATGTAGGAGCCCGTCGAGACATGTGAGTTGATGAACGGCACATCGCAAAGGACAAAGTTGGGGTGCCACTCAACGCCGTTAACCTAATTTCGAGTTAAAAAGAATTGG
>CAYFJO010000715.1:0-4420 GCA_964343305.1 uncultured Pirellulaceae bacterium
TGACGCGCAAAGGAGCTTTACCGTTTGAGTCACCAACTCAGCCACGGCGGAACGAGTTGCACGAGACTCTATTCGGACGCCGTATGACAGTGCGCTGAAAACCTGCCATCGCAATTCTGAAAACCCGGACAACGGTTCCTGACACCTCCAATTGTTTGTTATTATGCCATGTACGCTGAACACTCTATCTCCCGACCACTTCGGGGGTGAGCCGAAGGCACCGGCGTCGTGCTCTGGACACTGACATTCCTGGTTTCCGCGGCGTATGGTATCTTCGGGTCAGAAAGGTGGCTGAACATTCAGAGGGCCGCTGAGCAACGAAAGCTCGACGACCGCGGCGAAAGCGTGACGGTTCGCATTCCCTTCGCCAACGAGTTGACTCAGACGGCCGTCGAGGAATTCCGAGTTGACCGCGATGCTCAGCTCCGGCAACTACGGCAGTCCATCTCGAAAGGGCCAACCCACGGAGAGAGTGACGATGAATGAAGTTCAGATCACCTACCAAACTCTGTTCGGATTGTTGCTGCGGCTGGGATTCGAGGATGTCTCCACGGTAACTCCGTCACGCCGCGTCTTTCGCCACCAATCGACCGATACGCTGCTCGCCTTCGCAGAGCAGCCGTCGGGCAAACACGTCCGCGAAGCGGACTTCGAACAACAGGTTGAGGCGTCTGTTGACGCACAAACATAGGGCGGTACAGCCGCGCCCAATACCAGCGCGACGCGCAAGCGAGTGGCCGCGTTGATTGCGTGCGAGATTCCGATAGTTTCAAGCTCATCCTGAAACACGACATCTCACCGGACGTCGCCCTGCTGCGCCCGCAGAAAAAGCGACGGTAATATTTGGCAAACTGAATTAGGATTACTATCATGAATCAACGGTACCTGACACGTTCCTGGAACGAATGGCACTGTCGTGGTTACAAACTCAGTCACCGAAACGGTTAAGCAATGCTGCGCCGTCATTGCTTGCATCGTTGTGTGAATTCAGAGCATTTCATTCGCCACGTGTTTTGTGGTATGTGCCAAATTCCGGTTTTTTGTGTGGCAACGCAAGCATTGTTGCGACAGCGTCGCTTAACCGTTTGAAAATATACGTTTACGATCACGACAGTGCCATTCGTTCCTGGAACCTTTTCTGACTTGGAACCTTTTCTGACTGGCCTCGCCCACCGCTTCGGGGTCCATGCCTTCGGCGAGGGCGGCCGCGACGGCATCCGCTGCCTGCTCCTGAGTGGACTTGTGATTCTACCCTATTGTCGTTTCCCGAGCGCAAATCACTCACAGGAATTGCCAGAGTTTGGAGATCTTTGGAGTGGGTTTCATTAACGGTTGCTGGAGCAACCCCTCAAAAAGTCGCCTTGACACTCTCATGCTATGTGCATTAGAGTTCTCATGCGAAGTGCATGAGGACTCCGCATGGGCATGAATATATGCAAGTCGCATTTGTGACGGGAGACATTCGCGATGCAAGCACAAGCACACGGCGTGACGGACGCTGAATTCGGCGTTCTGGAAGTTCTCTGGGAAGGGGAGGGTGCGGCGATCCGCGAGATAGTTCTTGCTTTGTACGGTCGGCACGAGCATTCGCTTCATGGCGGAGTGAAGAGCTTTCTTGACCGGCTGATGGAGAAGGGGCTTGTCGCTGTCGATAAGAGCGGGTTCGCTCATCGCTTTCGTGCGACGGTCACGCGCGCGGAGTTTGTTGGGCGAGAGCTGAAACAGATGGCGGACAGTCACTTTGGCGGTTCGCTTCGTCCATTGATGTTGTCGCTCGTCGAGCAAGCCAAGCTGACGCGAAAGGACCGCGCGGCGATTGAAAAGCTAATCGAGAGCATCAAAGAGTAAAGGAGTACTCGGTGACACACTTGCTCGTTTTGTTCGGGTGGAACCTGCTGATCGCCGTGCCGATTGCCCTGATGGTTTGGCTGTTGGGTCGAACGCGTTTGCTGCGACAACGACCGGCGCTTTGTCACGGACTGTGGCTGCTGGTATTGCTCAAGTTAGTGACGCCGCCACTTGTGCCAGTTCCCGTGCTGCCTGCAAACACAGTTGAATCTGACGGGCCGGCGGATGTTTTCGAAATCAGCAACAGCGATTTGGTATTTGTGCCAGCTATCTCGGAGAACGAAAGAGATTCGCCTGAATCCGATGCAGAGTCTTCGACGCTCGGCTCCGACATTTCACGGCCACGAGTTGAGCCATCACGTGAAACACATCGGTTAACTTGGCGGACTGTCTGCTTTGGGCTTCTCGGAGCCAGTTTGGCTGTGTCGATTGCAGTTTGGTGCGCGGCGCTGCGTCAGTTTTGCCGAGTGCGTCGGTTACTGCGATGTAGCGCAACTCAAATTGGTCGCGCCGTCGATGTTGTACAAGACGTATCTCGGCGGTTCGCTCTGCGGTCCACGCCGAAGCTACTAATTGTTGACGCGTCAATCACGCCGTTGTTGTGGGTGGAACCGGGCAAGGCCGCAATCGCGCTGCCACGAGAACTGGCCGAGTCGCTGGACGACGATCAACTGCGAAATGTCATCGCGCACGAAATCGCACACTACGTGCGTCGCGATCACTGGGCCAATGTATTTGCGTTCTTTGTGACGTCGTTGTTTTGGTGGAACCCGATTGCTTGGTTCGCCCGTCGCGCGATGACCAACGCCGCAGAAGCAAGTTGCGACGCATTGGCACTGAAGCGGATGGCCTGTTCGCGAAAATCGTACGCGGAAACACTTTTGGCGGTGGTCGATTTCGTCACGTCTCACAGGCCATTGCGACCAACATTGGCCGCCACATTCGGAGAGTCACGCTCTATCAAAAGGAGATTTGAAATGATCGCGAACTCAAACGTGAAAGCAAACTTGCCGCGCCTTGGATGGGTGCTGCTTGTCTTTGTCGCCGGCTCGCTCTTGCTAATCCCAACACGTGCGCAGGAATCGATTCCCTCGAATCCCGCAACCGCTCCTGGAGGTCCCAAAGATCCGGGTGATCCACGTGGTGCCGTTGATGGAAACAAACTAGTCGAGGTGCAGCCGTCCGCATTGCCACCCGCGCTTCGGCTATCGGGGTTTTGGTCCTTGGAAGCGCACTTTCGTAACGGAATTTCGCCGACTGGTCGTATTCGTTGGCAAGTGGAAAAAGGCGCCGCCGCTTTCACCATGGCAGCGGATGTCAAAGAGCAGTGGCACACAGGATTGATGACCTATGACGGAGAACGGCGGCCTCGGCGACTAAAGTTTCGCCTCACAAAAAACGACGATCAACTTTGGATCGATGTCGTCGAGGAAGGCGGAGAAAAGCTACTGGGACTCTGCGAACTGTCGGACGACAACGCGTGTGCACGATGGTGCTTCGGTTTCTCCGAATCCGGCCGCATCACCAAACGGCCAAAGAGCTTTGAAGAGGCAAATTCGAAGGGTCATACGATCGTCAAGCTAAAGCGCATCAACAGAATGCCAGAAACCTCAGAATCGCCAGCCGCAAAACGCAATAAGGCGTACGTTAACCCTCAGCATCCCAAGGCTGTTGGGCCCGTCATCTCCTCATCTCCCGCACCGGCAGACGCCAGACCCGTTCCGTTGACTGTACCGGACAATCCGCTCCGCGGTATGTGGAATGCTCAAGTCCATTCGGCGGGTGCAAATCACGATCAGGCACAAAAAATGTTCGCGTTCTTTGGTCCGGGCTTTGGATTGCTGTCCGATTTTGAAGGGAAGTCTCCATGGCAGTTCAAGTTTCACCTGGGCAAACAGGACGGACAGTTGCTGATGGACTTGACGCTTCCGGGTGATTCGGAACAAACGCAATACGGCATCTGCGAGGTTTCGAAGAACAAGGCGTTCGTCTGTTTCTGCGGCGATCAGTACCACACGATCAACGGACGGCCAAAGAGTTTCAAAGACGCCGACCCCAAGGCATATCACAAGATCATACTCACACGCGTCAGTGACTCGTTCAAGCCTTCAAAGTCACTACGTCTGCAGATTCCGGGAGTGGGTCCGGCGCCCTTGGATTTCGACTCGTCGAAGGAGCCGAACGATGGTGTTCGTCAGCAATCGCAGCGAGACCTGCCACGTTCACCACGCACTTTCGACTTTCGCGCTGGCGGCGTTCGTTACCGAGGTGTGATTTATCCCGATACTCCAGAAAACGAGAAGACGACATCGGAGCCTCACGAGCCACCGCAACAACCCAAGCGGACGAAGAAAATGCACGGCATCGGCGTCAACTCCGATGCGTCCATAACCGGTCAGGTGCTGATCGACGAACGTAAAACGGAGCGTTCGAAGGCTTTCGATTTTGCACCACCGCTTATGAAGTTGCACCAGTCAACAGAGTCACTTTTCTCGTTCTCTATCGGTTTCGTCCGCTGGTAAGCGCGCACCAGAACCATCGTTGACGCGTGGTTTAGGTTGGAGATTTTGGA
>CAYFJO010000716.1:0-4413 GCA_964343305.1 uncultured Pirellulaceae bacterium
ACTAAACACATCCTCCCGTCCAACAGCGGAAACAACTATCTGCGCATGGTATAGTGGACCTGATTCACGTTTTCTGCCAGAAGACTCCAAGAGACGAGATAAAGGAGATAGAGTCAGGTCTTGACATTTAACTTCCCAAGACTCGACTAGCAAAAGTTAAATGTCAAGACCTGACCCCATTCCTTTCCCGACGTCAATTCAAAATTCAAGATCATCACTTTATTGCCCAAAGGAATTGGGGTAGAAACCCAATTTTGGAATTTGCTGAGTCGCTTGGAATCGACCGTCATGGAAAATGGAACGTCAAATCTCTTTTTGGACACAACGGGGGACACATCGATGATTATTACGATGGCATTGACGATCTCATTTACGAAGCATTTCTTGGAAGAAATTGGAGATCAATGTC
This sequence comes from uncultured Pirellulaceae bacterium, assembly GCA_964343305.1. Taxonomy (GTDB): domain Bacteria; phylum Planctomycetota; class Planctomycetia; order Pirellulales; family Pirellulaceae; genus CAYFJO01. The sequence goes on from CAYFJO010000716.1 coordinate 410, forward strand.
TCAGGCTGAAATGCAAGGCGTTTTGGAAGGCGTAGCCAATGAAGCGACCAAGCGCGTATATTGGGGAAAGGTGCCGTGGCTAGCCCGTTTGTTTGGACAACCGTACTTGAGACTGTATCGTTAAAGACATGTTAAAGTGGCTGACGTCCAAAAGTGAAAGCGTATACCGGGTCGGTGCTCGCTATCCTGATCCAAACGATTTTCCCTCGTACAAGATCACAAACATCCCGCAAGACGAGTTGATCGACAGTTGGATGGAATTATCGAGTGGAAGCCCTCTTTCTCGTGAACTTCCGGACAAATTGGTGTACGAGGTTGACAAGAACCTTCCATCTACTGACTTAATGCGCTGTGCCGGCGGTGGCGGGATATTGGTGACAGCAAGATTTGCGGAACTCATTTCAGGCATGTCCACATGCGTTAGAATATAGTTCGGAAGTCCATTTCAACGGGACAGTTGTTGAGGAAAACTGCTTTACCATTAATTTTGAGTCCTCATTTTTTTGTGCTCATCTTGCAAAAACAACGAAACGAGACCAATTCATCAAAAAGCTGGTGATCGACAGTTCGAAACTTCCGTCTGATGATCACATTTTCCGCCTTAGCGAAAGTCCGATCTATTTGTTAGCAGATGAGTCGTTTCGCAAAAGCGTCCAAGACCATAGATTCACCGGGGTTGGTTTCGAATCAATTTCAGTAACAAGCTAGAGAGTGCGATGAAGACCTGGAATTTGTATTTGATTTTGTTACTTGCAGTTGGTTGTGACGAGACGCCGAATCCATTGATTGCGCAGAAGGACGACCCTAAAGAACGACAGCCTGATCCGGTGATTGCAGAATTAGAGGCAACGTCAAATGCCGACGAAGCGCCACCGCCGATTGAGAGTTCAATCGTTTCAATCCACTGGGCCGCGAGGAATGGTAATGTTGTGGCGCTTGAAAAACACATTGAGCTAGGCACGTCAATCAGTGCCCGGGAACCAAACTCGGACAATACACCATTACATTTCGCGGTTAACTTCGGACAAATTGAGGCTATATCGCTGCTGCTTGAGCATGGAGCAAAGAAGACATTTTCATATAAGAATCGTGACGGAAAGACACCATTAGATATTGCAGTCGACCGTGGAAACGAAAAAGTCGTCGCGCTGCTTTTGGAAGAGATCTCGGATAGATTTCTAAACAAGATGAAAGAGGACCCCGACAACTACGTGCTCTGGCTGCGCATGCACTTCGACACGGAGTACGGCAGAATGGTCGAAGATTCGCTGGAATACGCCGTGCGCAATCGAGATAAAGAGAACATTAGAATGCTGGTGACGAAAGGAGCCGATTTGGACGGCCAACTGATTGATGCCGACGATGTGAAGTCCGTCGAATTCCTCTTAAAAATTGGCGCAAACCCTAATCCCGAACGCATCCTTCATCGTAAGACTGCTTTGAATGAAGCCGTTAGGCACGGCAGACTCGAAATCGCAAAGCAGCTCATCACTGGCGGAGCCAACGTCAATGAGACGAGGGACGGTAGCCCCTTAAACTTGGCTGTAAAAGGCGGTAACTTGCCGATGATAGAACTCCTCTTGGAGAACGGTGCCGACATAAGCGGGAGCGGAACCAAAACTCCGCTTCATGTTGCTGCGGAAGCTGGTCGAAGTAATGTCATTCGTTACTTACTCCAGCAAGGTTGTGCTATCGACGCAACAAACCCACTAGGCGAAACGCCATTGCACATCGCCGCAAAGAGCGGTTGTGCAGATGCCGTCAAGTTACTCCTCGAAAAAGGAGCTGATGCGGACGTCAAAGATAAGAGAGGCAAAACTCCAAAGTGGGTTGCCCACCAGAGCGTCACTGAACTCTTGCCTTGAGGTAATTGTGTGTGGCGGTGCGGCCAAAAGACATCGAGTAAACAAGAAAGCTCTGTGACAATTTGATTCAAGGTAACAAGGTCACTTAGAAATCGGCCGACTTGGAGCCTGATTCGGGTGAGTGATCACGCGAATCAGGCTGGTTGGCGGGTCGAAAGTGCGATTCGCGCGTACCGCATCCGGCAGCCTGCTGGAATCGCGGGCGCGATACACCGATCCGCGTTCTTGTGTACTCCCCGCCAGCGATCGGTACTCGTGTGGTCAAAAAAGTCGAACGAACGAAAAGCTCTTTGACAATTTGGATTTAAGCAAGGTGAGTCGCTGCAATGTCGGCTGATGAGGAGCCTGATTCGGGGGTGCGTGCCGCGGAATCAGTCTCGTTGGCGGATGTTGGTCAACTTCGGTACGTACCGGTTGCGCGGTGGATTGGACGGTTGCTTGAAGGCGTCTGGCTAGACGAGATAGGAGATAGGGTCAGGTCTTGACATTTAACTTCCCAAGACTCGACTAGCAAAAAGTTAAATGTCAAGACCTGACCCCATTCCAAAGCGTAAATTCATGTATAGGGATTCCACCAGGACACCATGAAGACGAAACGATACTATTTGTTGCTGCTCGCGAACGTTTGCATCATTCATATGTTGTGTGAGCATTCATATGCAAATTCAATCGACGTGGAACGTTCGGCAGCCGAAAAACTTGAGGAGCTGGGCGCTGAGGTTTTGTTTAATAAGTCGAGTCACGTCTATTGGGTCGATTTACACTCTGCGCGAAAAACATTTAAGGAAGCTGACTACGTGCAGTTAAGTTCTTTTCCAAAACTTGAAGTTCTTTCGTTGAGTGACACTAAGGCATCCAATCTAGTATTTCAGCACATTAGGAATGCGAGCAAGCTACGTTACTTAAATATTGAGGGAACTGAAATTGACGATGCCGGGCTCAGTAATATCAAGAACCTAAAAGGACTAGAGGAATTGGTTCTCTCCGGCCAATGTACGAATGATGGACTCAAACATTTAGGTTCGCTTCCCAAGCTTCGTGACTTAGTTATTCGAGGTAACTCCATATCCGACGAAGGAATGGTCTATATCCAGAAACTCCATAATCTTGAATCTCTAGGAATCACCTCATTTTCCAGAATCACTGGCCGCGGCTTGATCTACCTAAAGGAACTTGGAAGGCTTAGGAGAATCAGTCTGCCAACAAGTTTGACTGATGAGGGGTTGGAGGCACTTAGTGAGTTGAAACAAGTTGAATGGCTCGATCTTGGCGTGGGAATGAATTGTAGTGATGATGCCCTTGCGAATCTATCGAACCTGGCGAATCTAAAGATCCTGAGCCTACCACAGGGAATTACAGATCGTGGTACCGCGCACTTGGCGAAACTGCCCCAACTCGAATCTCTAAACTTGGTTCTTTCAAGCGTTTCGGATAAAGGGATGAAAGACGTTTGCGAGCTGACACGGCTTCGCACACTTGGTTTGCCGAAGACGGTCAATGATGCCGGGGTTGTTCATGTTGCCAAACTCGTTGACTTGGAACACATTCAACTAAATGGCACGGGGATTACCGACAAATCAATAAGTGTGGTCAAGGGGCTCATGAAGCTTAAAACCGTATCTTTGGAAAACACCTCAGTCACGGCAGATGCAATCAGATCGTTGAAAGAAGCTCGTCCATTGTTACGCGTATCGGCGTTTCCGCAACCTAGATGAAAAATGTGAAGCAAACGATGATTACCAAGAAACTCTTCAGAATACGCAGGCCGAGCGATGCATTTCGGCGGATTCTCCTTACCTGTTACTTGACATTGATTCCCGCGATTCTGGCCGCAGACGATGAGCCAGATCGTGCAGAGGTGGCTCGACTCATTAGAGTGATTAATGAAACGCAATTCACATCCCTTATCCTTTCGGAGGAAGAGCACCAAGCGGCCGTGAAACAAAGAAATGAAGCCATTGGCCAGCTTAGGACACTTGGGCCAAGTGCCAGCCACGCGGTTCCGGATTTGGTCCGGATTATCGTCGAAACTAATTATCGCAACCGTGTCACGTTAGCCGACTTGCTCTGGCGAATAGGTGGCGAAGAGTAAGCGCGCACCAGAACCGTTACGAGGGTGTGGTTGACGCTGCGGCGGCA
>CAYFJO010000717.1:0-4388 GCA_964343305.1 uncultured Pirellulaceae bacterium
AAACGTGCCCGCCTCTAGTGATCGACCGTGGCTGGAATTAAACGATCGGTATCACTGCATACCAGAAGGATGTATTTGTGCATTCTCGATCGCGAAGGGAACAAACGTTTGCATCGTAATGTGCGTGCGAAGCCCGGCGATTTCCTACACGCCATCAACGGTTATCGCGATGACCTGATTGTCGGTGCCGAGTGCATGTTTACCTGGTACTGGCTGGCCGATCTTTGTGCCGATGAAGAGATCAACTTCATCCTTGGCCACGCACTGTACATGAAAGCCATTCACGGAGGCAAAAAGAAGAACGACAAGATCGACAGCGAGAAGATCGCCCGACTCTTGCGTGGCGGAACGTTCCCCTTGAGTTATGTCTATCCCCGCGAGATGCGGGCGACTCGCGACTTAGTCCGACGTCGCATGTTTCTCATGCGCCGCCGTAGTGACGCACCTTAGCGATTTAGCCTATCCTCAGAGGTCTTGCGAGTAAGAGCACACCGGCAGCAGTTTGCAGAGATTCCTAGAATCATGATGCTCGCACGAACGACCGTACGCGAGTCTTCGGCGAGAAGATTTGTTAAACTGACCATTCGGCGATCATCGACTTCGCGATGATCCTGCCGACGGACCGAAATTAAGGAAGCTGCTGACAGGAGGTTGCGGTCTTGAGTGAGTATCAGTTCCTCGCATTTCGCGCGGTGGATCGCCCGCTAACGGATCGCGGACTGGTCTACGCTCGAAGTCAGTCAACACGAGCAGAAATCACTCGTTGGCGCTTCGAGAACGAATATCACTTCGGTGATTTTAGCGGCGACGCAGACGGTTTGCTGCGTCACGGATACGACGCGCACCTGCATTACGCCAACTTCGGTATCCGAAAGATCGCACTCAGACTGCCTGCTGGCTTGCCGTTTCCAAAGTCCGATTGGGCAAAGTATATCAGCCTAGAAGGGCTGACCTGGCAAAAGGATTCCAGGGGTAAGGGCGGAGTCTTGACCCTCAATCCGTATCACGATGCGGGTGACCTTGAGGAAATCTGGTCACCAAGCGAGTACTTGGATGACGTCGTCGAGATTCGGAATCAACTGCTCACAGGTGATGCGCGCGTTCTCTATTTACTTTGGTTATGTGCCGCTACTGATCAATACGGTTCGCCGGACATCATTGAGCCACCAGTGCCCGGAGGTCTTTCCGAGTGCTTTGAACTTTGTGGTCCAGTGATGGAGTTCTTCGGAGTTGATCCCATGATTCTGGTTGCGGCCTCTGAGGATGCGCCGACTCCGCCTACGCAGGAGGATCGCCAGCACTGCCGTGACGCGTGGGTGGATGCACTGGGCCAGCGTGAATCCAAACGGCTGTTGCGAAAGTTACTCGTCGAAGATGCCGCCGTTGTTAAAGCAGAAGTGCTCGCCGCAATCCGTGAATCTGCGCCGAGTAAGAACTGGCCCTGCGCTGCCTTGGGACGGACGTTCGGCGAGTTGCTCGAACGGACCGAGGTCCTGCGCGCTGAGCATGAGGCGAAGGATCAAAAGAAGCGTGAAGCCGCAGCGCGGCATGAAGCCGCGAAGCAGGAACGCGCGCGTCAAGATCGAATGATGCAGATGGTCAAGGCACCCCAGAAATGGCTTCGCGAGGCAGACAAACTCGTCGAAGCACGCGGCACCCAAAACTATAAAGCGGCTACCGAGATTCTGGCTGACCTTCGCGATGCTGTTGGCGGTGACGAAGGCGCGCAGATCACTCGCAAGCACGCCGCTCATCTTGCCAAGAAACATCCGACACTCACTCATCTCAAGTCGTCGCTTCGCAAGCGAGGGTTGTTGGAGTAACGGCAATGGCTCGAAATCGAAAACACAATCAAGGCGTCCCGCGGACAAAGCGGATGAAGCGTTCCGCCCGATTACAGTCAGCGGTGCTGTGGATCAAGGAATTCGAAGGCAAGAACGTATTGCGCAGCTACTGCAAGCGATATGGTGTCGATTGGCGTTGCGCTGCAATCGAACTCAGGCAGCTTGGCATCGAACTCGATCCCGCTTATCTGAGTCAACGCGAACAGTCCGAGCGACAACTTGCCGACAAACGAAAGCGACGTCGCGAGGAGCGCGAGAGTGAAGATCCCGCCCCGATCGAGTTTGAGTCCCTCTTCGACGCGTATCTTGCGAAAGACTTTGCTGCCTTGCACGCGATGGAATGCGAACGGGATGGAATTGAGCCAGGTTCAACTTACCGTACGTCGGAATAGAGACTGAAGCTTGGCTTCGTAGTAGTCTGGCCCCTGCCCCCTGGTCACAGGCTTCTGATATTCGCGCCAGGCTTCCTCCAGCCAGTGCATAAGCAGAAGCAACTCATGAACGCGAACGTCGGTCAACGAAACCGGTTGGCCTCCCGAATCCAAGTAATCCTGGACCAGCACCTTCGCGCCGTCTTTTACTCCCAACACTTTTCGATCACCGCGACTGACAATCGCTAGGTCGTACGCAGGATCGCCAACCCGCGCCATTTCCCAATCGACAACTCCAACTTGTGCGTCATGCTGACCGCTGGCAGTCCAGTCACAGAGTAGGTTTTGTGGTAGCAAGTCTCCGTGCAGTAGGCAGGTACGATCGTCGGCAGGAATCTGCGCCGCAATCCACTGGCACACCTCATTGGCTAAGGGAAACTTGGCAGACAAGGCTTCATCGAGTTCAGCTAGTTGTGACTTCACATGCTCCGTGCGGCTATTGTTGCTGGGAAGATGGGGGAATCTCTGGATTTCAAGGCGATGAATGTCGGCGGCCACACGACCGACAAGTTGTAGCGTTGAACGGTCTTTGTGTCTGCCCAGAGAATAGCCTGGCAGACCGGTCTCGATCATCCCAATGGTTTCTGATTCACTGTCCTGGACGAAGCAAATGAATGCAGGAGTTGGATGAGCGAACCTGTTCCTAGTCAATATTTGTAGCGTTTTACCTTCGCGTATCAAACGCTCACGTGGTTCGGGCCCCTTTTGCCAGTCTTCACTTTGCTCAAGAATTCGCAAGACGTAGGCTTGATCCGCCTGGTCAGTCGACAAGCCGCGACCTCGGATCCAGAACCAATAGTTTTCGTGCCAGATGCCTTCGGCGATTCGGTTCAGCTTACCCTCAATTTCGATGCCCGTACCGAATCCAGGGCAGTCCTCGAGTGACCATCGAATCAAGTCTCGCACATCGCGATAGCTGTACCCGCGCGAACGTTGAGCCATAGTTGCGAAGCAACCTCCAAATAACGCAAACCGCTTCAACGACTTTCATTCTCGGCATGGGCATGAGTCGAAACAAGGACAGGCAGCCCGCGTGACCAAGGTTCTTGCGTCCCAAGATTTGAAAAAGGCCTAACTCGCACAGTTCTCAATTCTGAACGCGATTTTAGGAGAACTGTGCGAGTTTGCTGTCGTTCGTATCCTCAGAGAGCGATGCAACCGACGCGAGTTTGCGTGACGGCGAAATGCAATCGGTGATTCATACCCACGCGAGTTAGACAGACGGCGCAGAGGCCCTTCGTGTTGCGGTGTTAGGGGTGGCAAGATCGTCGTGAGGCTGCCTCCTCTATGTTCTCTGATTCGCCAGTTCCTGGGGACGCAAGTACGGCCAGTTCGATGGTGCTGACCACCGCCGCACACCTTTCCGTTTTCGGCGTGATTCAGACGGCGATTCGTGAGGCAGGACGACGACCATCTGGATGTCCCGTCCCCTCGCGACGGAATGAAGCGTGAACTTCTCTCCGAGACGCATTGTACCGCCCGCTCCGCCGCCGACGTGCAACCCATGGCGGTCGCGGATATGCTGGTAGGTGGCTGCGAACGCCGAAAACTGGTTTGTAAGAATCACCCCAACTCCCTTTGGCTGCCATGCGAAGACTCATTGGTGTTCTGCTTCTGCTAACAATTGGAGTTCCGGCGTCGGCTGAGGTTCTCTGTCCTCGCGTCACCAGCGAGCATAACGCCGACCTTTCTGATCTTGGGCGATTCCGCCAGTATCACAAATGGAAGAACAAGCAGGACCAGGAACTGGCTATCGCCATCTGGCAGTACTTGTGCGATCAGCAGACGGGCCTGTTCCACATGAAAACGGTCAACGACGGGCCAGATCCCTGGGGTGAATACTCGACGGTCCGCGATCCTGTGAAACTGATGAACATCCACAACGTGGGCTACTGCGGTATCTTCGGGCCAACACTGGACGGAGTTTTTCAGGGCGCCGGATTCGAGCGCGGCCGGGCTTTCGGTGTCCCCGGATGGAACCATTGCACGACCGAGGTCTGGTACAACGGCGGCTGGCACTACTTCGATCTTGATGTCCGCGGGGCCTTGATGAAACCGGACGGTACCGTCGCCAGCGTGGCCGAGGCACAGGCAAACCGCGACCTGTGGGTGA
>CAYFJO010000718.1:0-4386 GCA_964343305.1 uncultured Pirellulaceae bacterium
TGTCGAAACAACCTCGATGTCTAATCCCTCTACTTGGATTTACGGTCCTTCGTCCACGGCGCTGCGGATGCTTTGTGCCAAAAGATCCATTGAAACGGGCTTCACGTGGTAGGCCCCTATTAGGGTATCCAAAGGTACGACTGATTGCTCGCGTTCGTGGCGGCTTACAATCACGACAGGGACCGTCGGCACATGCGAGTTCTCGATGATCAACTGGATTACTCTTGCTCCCAAGTCATCCGGAAGATCTGGTTCGATGACAAGGACATGTGGCAGATATTCTCGCAGCTTTTCCAAGCAATCCTCGCCAGCCGTGGCCGTGAAGACTTCGAATCCGTGCCTCGCAAGCGACTGCTCGAATACCTCAAGCAGCAACTCATCGGGGTCAGGCACCAATACGCGAATGCTCATATGTCGAGTCGCTCAATAAAGGAGTTACTGGCAGGAAATTTCCCGTTGTTGTCCTTGATTGTTTCCTCGATCACGTTGGCAACCATTTTGCGGTTGGCGACATTATCCCGCGGACGTACCTTCCAAGTAAAATCGCCGCCAATTGCGTTCCGAATCCAGGCCTCGAATTCTTTCCACTTGCCGTCGAATGATCCTTGCATTGTTGACGTGGCTCCCATATGACAAAAAACTCTACGACTTAAATAGTTGCTGTCCACAATCCGTACAGAACTTGCCCATGTCCATCCGCAGGCGGGCGTGAGATTCGGCACTGCATTGTTTGGCCGGGATTTCATCGTTGACGATTTGGCCACAATTTGGACAGTGCCGAACTGGCGGGTTTTCACGCACATGATTCGCGTTGAGGCATGGAGGTTTTTGAAATATCATGGAGCGGATCTTGCTTCATTTGAGCGGACACTTCAATCCGGGGAAACTCATCTTCGTCAACCGTGGCGATATCGTCACACTGCCGAATTGTCAGGTAGCTCATTCACGTCAAATCGGTCGTCCTCGGCATTGAGAATGATGTCGTAAAGCCGGGGCGTATCGTCGGTCAACTTGATCCGAGCCAGCCGAATTGCCTCGTCCCTTGAGTTGCACTCGATTGTGACTTCGGTCAATCCAAGTTTGACACGATACTTCTTCGTGGGCTTCGACTCGGTGGTCATTGTTGGTGTTTTCTGATCTCGTGCGCCGGACTTGCAGCAGTCGTCCTTGCGAGGGGAGGCTCTCTTTGGGGCTGCGTCCTCGCTCGTCGTGGCAACAATCGCGGCGGGCATGATAACCACGCTATTTGATGAGCTGCTCACCGCAGTCCACGCAAAACTTACTCATGTTCATCCGCCTGTTGGCATGCGCATTTTCGCTGCATTGTTTGATTGGGATGTTTTCATTGACAACTTTGCCGCACTCAGGGCAGCAGCGGACGGGTGCGTTGGTGTTTCGGTGATTCAAATTCGGGCAAGGATCAGGGGTCATTTGTATTATGTCGAACTTGTTGAGGTTCTTTCAGTGTCAACGGAATTGGGGACCAAGACTTAATCAAGATACTCCGGCTTGTCGGTTCGTGTTTGGCTGAGCATGTTCGCGATATGGCTGGCAGTTTCTTGAGCTTTGGTGATGAACAGTTTGGTAGGCAGAAGTCCGGACTTGTGAGCGGCGTTTTCCTTATTATCGAACGCTGCCTGCACGTACCCGTTCAATGCCGTGAGTGAGCGATCTAGATTGGCAACCATTGTTTCCGCGTCTTGGAGCAACTCTAAGAACGACCTTTGGTGTTCAGCACTCATTGCGCTCGGCTCCGTTGGCGAGAAGATGTAGACATACGCGGAAGAAACAATGTCCTACATGAGGCTAACATATCGGCCGATGTGAGCAAGACGACACTTGAGTGAACTCCAACGACTCTTGCAACAACACGCCAGCAACAACTCTGATTGCCGAGCGGCGACCACCGACAACGTGACAAGATTCGCCGAGAAAACGCCTAAGAAGCCGTTTTTGTTTGCATCAGTTTGCATTTGATTCCGCCCACAACTAGTGAATATAGATAGGTCAAGAAAAAGCACGCCGCGATCATGGGGGTCGTTGCTGGTAGCAACCACGCGACCACGAGCGCGACATTTATCCAGCCAACGGCCATCGCCGAATCGGCGAGGCTGCGGATCATGTACGGCATTCCATAGGGCACCAGCATGGAGATGGTGTGTAGCACGAATGCCACGATCAAGAACGGCGCCGGGTTGAATTCAAAGATCTGTGCCAAAACCAGCAGGAAGAACATGTGCCGGATCAGTTCATTCGTGGGCGATCCGGTGCCTGTCACGGAAGTTGGATCGAGCCGGGAAACAACCCGCAACACAATGGCAAGCGCTGCCAGTACGCCGACCGCCAGGCAGGCGCCGCTGACGTATGAATTGCCCTCTTGTTGAAAATAATGCATGCCCACCAGCATCACGAACACGGTGTGAGCGATGGCATCGCAGACATTGTCCAGCAAAGCTCCAAAATTGCTTTTGATGTCCAACTTGGCGGCCAAGATCCCGTCCAAATCGTCCATGATGTTGTTGTAGATCATCAGCGGGATCAGAAAGACGAAACCGTCTTGATGAAACAAGACGCAGATGGGCAGTACCCCGAGAATGGAAACAATGTTAGCCAGGTTGCGATAAATGACGTTTCCGGGAGATGTTGGCATCAGCGTTCTCGGGACGAGCCGGCTCGCAGTTCAAAGAAGTGATTGGTCAACTGCGGGTAGGGAATACGCAATGCCTTGGCCAGATACACAATCCAGGGATATCCAAGTCGCAATCCCCCATACATCAGATGTCCCACGAGCGTGATGAGTTGTAATCGCTGGGGCATGAGCGTTTTCCATTTCCTAATGAACTCGCAGCCCATCTGCATGAGAACATACGGACGGTTCATTTGAACTTTGGCAACCGTCAGCCCACACTCGGTGAAGATGCGTTGGTACGTCGCCGTGCTGCGGTACACCACTTGATAATCGCCTTCGCGCGTCTCGGTTGCCTTGCGCACGGTGGTCTCTCGACAGAGGATCATCCCGCCGGGCTGCAAAGACGGAGTCAGCTTCTGGAGCAGGGACACGACGTCACTCTCGTTGAGATACATCAGCAGGCCGCCGAGAAATATTAGCTCGTAGCGATCTTCGGGCTGGAACAACATCACATCGCCCAGGATCGACTTGACGTTCAGCAATGTTGCACACCGCTCTTGCAGGGCTTCGTACAGGGGCCTGCTCCCTTCAACGCAAACGACTCGCGCAAAACGGGTGGCGAAGTACTCCGTCCAGCAACCGATGCCGCTGCCCAGGTCCAGCACCGTGCCGTCGTGATTCAGTCCTCGAATCAACCGCCCCACCATCCGCGCTTCGGCGCGGAAGCGAAATCGGCCGGCACCGGTCGGGAAACCGAAGCCGTCCATCATATACGGACCTAGGATTGACGGACGGGCCTCGTCCCAATAGCGGTGGACCTGCGCGTAATCGAGCATGGCGGGCTACCAGTCGCCCAATCTTGGATCAGGTACGATCGCAGGCAGCGGCGGCAAGGCACGCGAGGAAGTCTTTCGCTTGGCCAGCACGGGAAAGATAAGCTCCGCTGCTACCAAATCCTCTAGCGTGTCAACTTCGTACCACAACTCTCTGTCAAAAAAGACCGGCTCCAAGGAGAGGCTGCCAGTGCTGACCATGTTTGCGAAAACCGTCTCGTAGTATTCATTGACCGCGCCGGCGGAAACATGCTCTTGCAATCGCTCTGTAACGCGACGCCAGGATGACAGCGAGAGGCTGTACATATTGACGGTCTTGTAGCTGGAGTGTGGCGATGCGACGCGAGCGCCAACACAAAAGGCTGAAACCTGCTGGCTGGCGTTGATCGTAACGGTGGTACCTCTCATCCAGGGCAGCAGCCGCGAGACCGCGATCTTGTTGGGCTGCAACATCTTCACCACCAACGAGGCGTTAAAAATGAGATCGGACTCGATCAACAGAAACGGCTCGCGGATCACCTCGCGAGCGAGCCAAAGCGAATAGAGGTTGTTGGTGCTGGCATAACGGGGACTCTCGACATAGTCGATCGTCAGTTGATCCGACCATCGATCCAGAAACTTACGAATGCAGGGAGCCAGATAACCGACGACCACCACCAAGCGCTTAAAGCCATGCTGCAGCAAACAGCAAACTTGTCGTTCCAGGATCGTGGTTCCGTTGATCTCCGTGAGGCATTTGGGGGCGTTATTCGTTAACGGCCGGAGACGACTACCAGTCCCCGCAGCGAGTAACAAGGCCGTGGTCACTCGCTGATCCTTGCGCGGGGTGTTGCTCACGAAGTACTCCAAGGGTTGTTCTGCCGCAAACAACCACACTAACATATGCTCACCCCACTACAAGCCGGCCACTCGCTCACCGATCGT
>CAYFJO010000719.1:0-4383 GCA_964343305.1 uncultured Pirellulaceae bacterium
GCTGAGCGTCGTGCCGTGAACGCCCGTCGTGCTCTGAACGGCAAGTGAGGTCGCTCCCCACTCGCGCCCTCTGGGAAGACATTTACTAGAAACTCGTGCATGAACACGGCATCTAATTCCAAGCGGAAGCTTGGACTATGGCGCTTATTTGAGAAGGTTTGAGGATGGCAGTTTCAGAAAAAGCACGCTGGAAAACATGGGCCGATTGTTTGCGCCAGGAGATGATGACCAACTTAACATCGCAGGTCACCAAGTCGGTGAAAGCCATTACTACCGAGACGGGCACAACCAAAGCCGAGACTACTTTGCGCAGCGATCGTTTTTGGCGAGCTTGCCAATCAGGCAAAAGTCCAAACGACGTCTTGGCGACTGCTGGTTTTGAAATCGAATTCGAGCAGAACAAAGAGGGTAATGTGGGGGAAGTGACCTTGCGGCTGAACCATAGCTGGATGAGTATTCTGCAACGAGTTCTTGATCGAAAGAAAGCGTAGTGACGGCTATACCTCGGACCGAAAACCTCCCAACGCTGGTGCAGCATGGATAGCAAGAAACCAACACCCCTGGTTCAACCACCTGACCGAAAAGTTTGTCCAGTTTGCAAGCAACCGTCCTATTCGCGAGATGGCATCCATCCGCAATGCGCAATTGAGCAAGCGGATGCACCTCGGAAGAAACGACTCGTCGCAGAAAAGAATAAGCAGGCGAAAACCAAAAAGAAGACGAAGCAGAAATCATGGAACAAGAAATGTCCGAAGTGTCATCTCGAGGTACATGTTCGTTTAAAGGTTTGCAGTTGCGGTCACAACTTTGATGTTTGACAGGGCAATGACGTCGGACAGTCTTAAACTTGTCCGGCACTCCAGTAGAATGGGAGTAATTGTTGTGTATGCCGCAGATTCACGTGCTGAACCGTCGCGCCTGATGGGCCCTAGATTCGCTCTCACACGTGCCCTCGTTTGCTACTGCTTGATCCGATAGAATGACGCGTTTGCAGCGGAGCAACTTAAACACGTTGTTTTCGAGCAAGGCTGCAGAGTGAAACTTGAGGAATTGGAAATATGGCAGAAGGCACCATCAAGCGGCTCACAGACAAGGGCTTCGGATTTATTGACACCGGGAGCGACAAGGATATGTTTTTTCACTCGTCAAATCTCGAAGGAGTGAGCTACGACGAACTCCGCGAAGGACAACGAGTTTCATACACCGAAGGACAGGGACCGAAAGGGCCTCGAGCCGAAAACGTCAAGCCGGTCTGACGGAGTTGAGACAAACATTCATTTTCAATCATGGAGAAACAGATATGGGTGATAAGGGAAGTAAAGATAAAGGCAAAAAGGAAAAACAGAAAAAGGCCCAGCTCAGTCCGAAGGAAAAACGAAAATTGAAAAAAGAAAAGAAGAACAAGTAAAGACGCGCCGTTCCCCGGTAGGTTAGCGGTACATGTCCGACTTGAACCTCGAGATTCTGGCCTACGAACCGAGTCCATTGGGGCTCTTGTGTCTGCGGCGGCGTGAATTGCTCTCGCAACCCGGCACAATCGTGACCGAAGTGACGCTGAATCACGAGTTTCTGATGAGCAGCCTGTATACCGATTCGGAGCGGGCCTTGGCGCGAACGGCGATCGATATGCATGCGGGCACAGATCTGCGAGTGTTGGTCGGTGGACTCGGGCTGGGTTATACGGCGCGCGAAGCGCTGCTGTCCCGTCGCGTCGAGCAGGTCGAGGTGGTGGAGTTGCTACCACACGTGATCGATTGGCTTGCGCGAGGGTTGGTGCCATTGTCGTCCGAGCTTCAAGAGGAAATGGGCGACGTGCGGCGGTTGGTCGTCACCGAAGGCGATGTCTACCAACGGCTCGCCGGTCCACCAGACGAACAGCTCGACGTGATCTTGATCGACGTCGATCACTCGCCCGACGAACGTTTAGGCGATGAAAGCTTCTCGTTCTATACTGTGCGTGGTTTGCAGGCCGCACGGCGGCATCTGGCACGCGACGGTGTCTTGGCGGTTTGGTCTTACGCGGAGAGTTCACCGTTTGCCGATGCACTTCACGGGGTCTTCGAGCACGTCCATGTTCAGTCCGTCACCTATCACAACCAACTCGTCGACGAGCATCCAACCGATTGGCTGTTCTTTGCCCGTGGGTAGCCGCCCCCAGGGCTATATTCTTGACGCCAAGCATTACGCAAAGAGTCAGTCGTCCCCCGCTTGAGAATCACCCGTTGCGAAATGAGCATCTGATGTTGAGACAACTTGCGACGATACTTCACGCGCTTCTTCGGCGGAGCGATGCGACTGGCGGGGCTTTCATTTTCGACCCAATTCTCCAACTCGATGAAACTCGAACCAATGAACCTGGAATGGTACAGTCTCTCAACGCCGCCTTCCTGATCGCACTTGCCAGTCCCGATCATCCGGCCGCGGAGCGGGCTAACAGGCTGCTGGAGGAGATGGTCGCTTCGTCCAAATGGGCCACCGTCGCTCGCTTCTATCAAGCAGGCATCGAGCTAATCCGTCAGGAGCTGGTCACCGTTTGCGAGCAAGTGCCGGAGTTTGGCGATCGTTTGCGTGGACTCGCCGAGTGGATTGCGACACAGGACAATCTACGCGACCCCACGGCAACCCAGGAAAGAATCTGGTCGGTCTTCTTTCCTGAAGGCACGAACATTCGACACAAGGAGGAACAACGTGTTGACGTGCTGCGCCAAGGACGCCATGTCGAGGTCACGCAGCTTAATGATAGTCCGATCAGCCAACCGACCCGGCAGATTCTCTTTACGTCGAACGTCTTGCTGACGTTGCCCGCAGCGTCGACGCAGCCGAATCAACTTGGTCTCAGCGATCACCTGTCGGAACAACTTCGACGGGCTTGCGACGAGCCGCAGCTTTTCTGGTACGACCATCCCATTCAGATTGGCGTCGAGCCGCAAGCCAACGAGGTGCTCTACGGACTGCGTGGCTTGCAGTCGACCTTCGAGTTCGAGCGTGATCGCGGCAATGTTCCCAGCGACGCTCGGCTTACTTGTATCTTATCCGTCTCGGTGACTCATCAGGGCTTGCAAGGTCTTGCCAAACAATACTTGGTTGAAGAGATTTCCCGTGCCGGCTGTTTTCCGAACCTGGACGTCTTCGTGTTCACGGAGAAAAATACACAAAGCATCGTCGAGGAGATCCTCGTTCCGGCGGCCGAACACTATTTGAGACGTTTTGACGCGAAAGACCTATTCAACATCTTTGGCGTCGATGGGCACTACGGACGGCACTACAGTTTCCTGAAAGCGATTGCGGCGTTCTGGAATGTTCTCATCGACCCGGAAACAAAAGCCACTTTCAAAATCGACCTCGACCAGGTTTTTCCACAGCAGGAACTCGTCGAGCAATCGGGCAACTCGGCATTTGAACACTTCACCACGCCCCTATGGGGCGCTCGCGGAGTCGATGTAGACGGTCGCCCGCTGGAACTCGGAATGATCGCCGGTGCCGTGGTCAATGAGCGGGACATCGCTATCTCACTCTTCACGCCCGACGTGCCGTTTCCCAACCACAGACCAGCGATGGACGAGTGCGTGTTTTTCAGCCGGTTGCCCCAATCGCTGTCGACCGGAGCGGAAATGATGACCCGCTACGACACAGATGCTTTGGACGGCGAGACCGGCTGCATCCAGCGTATTCACGTGACGGGAGGAATGAACGGCATCCTAGTGGACAGTCTGCGACGTCGTCGTCCGTTCACGCCGTCGTTTATCGGCCGCGCGGAAGACCAGGCTTATCTTCTTTCAGCCATTTTCGGTTCGGCAGACAGACTCGCTTGCGTCCATAAACCGGGGCTGATCATGCGTCACGACAAGGAGGCTTTCGCCCAGGAAGCCATGGCCGCCGCACACGTTGGCCAGTTAATCGGCGATTATGAGCGAATCTTGTATTTCTCAGCCTATGCTCGGGTGCTTGCGGATAACGCAAGAGTGGTGAAGGACGTGATCGATCCATTCACCGGTTGCTTTGTCTCCATGATTCCTACCACGGTGACCTACCTGCGTTTTGCTCTGAAGTGCGCATCCTTGTTTCAGGACGCAATCACAGACCAGGCGTTGCAGTTCGCCACTCTAGGGACAGAGCGGATCACCGAGGCCTTGAGTTTCGTTCGTGGCGAGAACAGCGAACTCAGCCAGAAATACGAGAGAGAACGTCGTGGCTGGGACATTTACTACAACGCACTCTCCGCTGTTGAAACCGCACTAGAAGACGACGATGCCTTCGCGTTTGCCCTTCGTGACCGGGCCAGAGAGACGATCGCAGGATGCCACATCGGCGACTCGTCCTGAAAGACCACCCTTAAACGGTTTTGGATGCTGTTTGAGATGTCCTCTGCAAAGAACGTCAATT
>CAYFJO010000720.1:0-4380 GCA_964343305.1 uncultured Pirellulaceae bacterium
TACGGGCTTGAACCGTCGCGTCGGCGCCGGCCTTGGCTGTCGATGTACTCGGTTTTCCAATCGCGGGCCGAGTAATACATCAGAAACCGATCCTTCAGTCGCACGACACATGGTGTCGACGTGTAACGACTGTCGAATGCGGTTTTTCCTTTGGTCGCCGAGAAGGCGGAATTCTCATGATCCACCTTCCAGTCAGTTCCGTCCGACGAATTCGCACAAAAGAGTTCAAACATCCCACCGTCGATATGACAGCCGTACCACATATAAAAAGTGTTGCGTTCTTTTATCACAAACGGATAGACGCACGATTGTCCGCGTCCACTGGGTATGATCACCGGCTTTTCGCTGCGTTTCCACCGAAGTCCGTCCGTCGATGAGAACTCATAAATGTTCTTGTAAATGTCGTTCCACGCGTGATCAGGGCTGGGGCTGGAACCCATCCACATGCGGTACTTGTTCGAGCGGACTTTGATTACCGACGGTGATCGGCCGGATGGATAAATCGACTTTGGATGAATCTTCCATTGGATGCCGTCGCCACTCGTCGCGTACCCCAGCCGTTGATCGTTGCTGACCACTCGATTCTTGCCGTCGCGCGTAACGCCTTTGCCGGAGACAAACCACATCTTGTAGATCTGCTCGTCGTGGTCGAACATCACGAATGGTGTTTGCACGATCGTGCCCCACGGAATATCATCGCCAGTGATGATCGGGTTCTTGTCGAACGGTTTCCAGTCGATGCCGTCGTTCGACTCGGCGTAGCCCATCACGATATCGTTCGTTCGCGTGGCGGTCGAAGTGCCGAGATACCACATGCGAAGCTTGCCGTCGTGATAAGACACGTGTGGCGAGTAGAGCACAATTTTGCACCACGATTGTTTGGTGGTGTAGGTCGAGAGGATCGGCTCTGCCCGACGTTGCCACGGCTGGGGGCGTTGGTCGAGTGGATTTGCATCATCACCGCGCACCGCCGTGGTGACCGTCATTGAAAGAAGCAGTAACACGATGTGTCGATTCATCATGCGTCTAATGTAGCAGGATTTGTAAGAATTCGGATCCTGAAGTTTCACAACTTCAGCTACGATTTTAAAACGCGCGTTATGTGAACAACTCAGTCACCGGCGTTCCTTTGCTCGCACGAACGGGTCGATTGGTCGCGTCGTAGATCGGTGTTTCGGGGAAAAGCCGAACGCGTGCAAAATCGTGGCCGGCATTCTTGTTGATCTTCAGTGTGCGGAAGTCATCATTTGAGCCCGCCACCGTCGACCATGTGAGACTGCTGAAAAAGTCGATCGAATAGTTTCCGCGGATGAACGGCACAATCTTTCTGCTGTTCATTATCCGTGGGAGTCACACCGTAGTTCACCGTTTTCAACCTTGTCAGCAGTGTCCATGTGCCGGACGGCGAAATCCGCAAGCAGTTGACGGGCCCGGACAGCGTGATTTCTATAGAGAAAGCCAAACGGCTTATCGGTTTTCGGCCCACACATTAACATGGACGTCACCCACCTCGTTCATCTTGCCAAACGGAGTCCCGCCTTGTTATTCAGAACCACTCTCCAACTGTCTTCGTTCGTCGTGCTGATCGGCTTGGTCCGCGGCGACGAGATCCGAGACCTGCAAACCGCCACCATCGAACAAACCAGCGCCACATGGGGGCACTGGGGCACCAATCCCAAAAAGTATTCAGGATGGACCAACCATTCAAACCGTCTGGTGCCGATCTACACCTTCGGCATAACGCTCGACGGCATCAAGAACGAATCAAGTGTCTATCGCGACGAGAAGAAACTGCAAGCACTCTACGGACGCCTTCCCAAAGCGACGCCCAATCCCACCGCCAACTATTTCGATCAAACCGACGTCTATCGTTTGCAAAAACTTGCCGCTGAGGCCGGGAAAAAGTACATCGTGTTGTTCATCTTCGACGGCATGGATTGGCAAACGACGCAGGCCGCGGCGATTTTCAAGTCTGGCAAAGTGTATCGTGAAGGTCGTGGAGCCGGGCTGCACTTTCAAGACTACTGTGCGACGAAGACCGACTACGGCTACTTCGTCACCAGTCCTCACAACAAAGGAACGACGGCGAATGTCGACGCGCAGATCGTGACCAACATCGGCGGCACATCGCGTGGCGGTTACGATTTCCAACTTGGCGGCGTTGCCCCGTGGTCGAAGCCGCTCGACCCGTCGTATCTCCTCGGGCTCAATCGTGATCGCCCGCACGTCGTCACGGATTCCGCGTCTTCCGCGACTTCCATGACCTCGGGCATCAAGACTTATTATCAGTCCGTCAACGTCGACGTGGATGGTCGCCAGGTCGCGCCGATCGCTCAGTCGCTTCAAAAGGAACGGGGTTGGTCGATCGGCGTCGTCACCAGTGTGCCGATCAGTCACGCGACGCCCGCATGTGCCTACGCGAACAATGTCAACCGCAACGATTTTCAGGATCTGACGCGAGATCTCGTTGGACTGCCGTCGATCGCGCATCGCGAGTCACCGCTGCCCGGCGTCGATGTGTTGCTTGGTGGCGGCTGGAGCATTGAGGCGACGTCCGATTCCAGGCAAGGCCAGAACTTTGTGCCAGGGAACAAATACATCACCGCCGACGATTTGTTGACCATCGGCAGCCAATATGAAATCGCCCGGCGTACGGAAGACCGCGACGGCAGCGAAGTGCTCCAGCAAGCCACCGAGCGAGCGGTCAAGAACAACAAGCGTCTGTTCGGTTTCTTTGGCGTCGAAAAAGGCAATCTGCCTTTCCAAACCGCCGACGGCAAATTCGACCCGACCATCGACGCCGCGAAGCAAGCGAAATACACCGAGGCCGACATCAAGGAAAATCCAACGTTGGCCGAGATGACGCGATCGGCGCTGGCCGTTTTGGAAACCAACAGGAAAGGTTTCTGGCTGATGGTCGAGCCCGGTGACGTCGACTGGGCCAATCACAGCAACAACATCGACAACTCGATCGGCGCCGTGCTCAGCGGCGACGAAGCGTTTCGCGAAGTGACGCGATGGGTCGAGAGAAACAAGTGTTGGGACGAAACGGCCGTCATCGTCACCGCCGATCACGGACACTATCTGGTGCTTGAAGAGCCTGAGCGGCTTATCAAAGGGCGTTAGTGCCTCGCGTATCTTTGGTTTGAGTGCCACTGGCACATCGACTGAAATGGGACGCTTCATCGCTTCAGATGTTTGTCGAAGAAGCCGATCACCAGCTTTCGCAAATCACGTTGCGCAGGCTGAAGATGGAACGAATGCGGCGCACCTTCGACGATAACATGCCGCGTCGTAGCGCCCACTTTCTTCAGAGCAGCGTGTAGCAATTCCGATTGTTTTACGGGAACGGTGGCGTCGGCAGTTCCGTGAAGAATCAAAACGGGCGGATCGTCTCTTGACGCGTAGGTGACCGGCGACGCTTTCACGCAACACTCGCGTTGCTGCTCATCCATCAAATCAAAAACCGATTTCGCGCGAGCGCGCGCGACCAGATCGTGCGCGCCATACATCGGCACAATCGCTTGCACGCGGCACGAATATTCTCCGTACGGCCCGGTTGGATCCAATTCATCGTCCGATCCCGTCAATCCGAGCATCGCAGTCAGATGCCCACCCGCCGAACCGCCAATCGCGCCGATATGATCGGCGTCGATTTGATAACGATCCGCGTTTTTGCGAAGGAACCGCACGGCGGTCTTGCAATCGTGCAAATGTTGCGGCCAGACCGTGGCGAGATGCTTCGCGAAATTCTCTTCCTTTTTCGCGGCCAGCAGATAGTTGATGCTTGCGCACACGTAGCCGGCTCGCGCCAAGTTGTTGCCGATGTTTTGCTCGCGCTTGGCCGCCTTGTCACCCGCAAACCAACCACCGCCGTGGATGATAACAACGGCTGGACGGCGCTCGCCCTTTTCAACTTTGGCGGGCAGGTAAAGATCCAACTTCTCTTTTCGATCCGCATCAAGATAGGCGACGTCTTTTTCGACGCGAACTTCGTCCGCCAACGAAACGGCCGCCGCGATCATAACCAAGATCAGAAACAACATTTTTTTCATTTCAATCCTCGACTGTTTGAATTTTCCCATCGGGTGAGACCTGCCATCGGCCGGCACTCACGCGTTGATGTTCGATCGCTGGCTTTCCTGGAAAAGTGACCTTCATATCAAACGTTGCGTCGGCACCTAGCCCGACATGAATCGGCGATCCGTCGAGCGACGCGTGCCCGACGAATTTTGACTGTGAAGTCTTCTTGCCAAGTGCCCCGGCATCAAAAACTTCGATGCGCGTCCCCGCGCCGTAAACGTTTGGGCTTTTCATCTTTGGCGAGATCCTGCAAAAGTTGCCCGTCGCTGGCGTCGTGTTCAGAAAAACGCCGATGTT
>CAYFJO010000721.1:0-4364 GCA_964343305.1 uncultured Pirellulaceae bacterium
CCGCCTATGCCGCAATGGTCGAGACGATGGACACCAACGTCGGGCGCGTACTGGACGGGTTGAAGCGGCTGGGGCTCAACGAGAACACCGTCGTGATTTTCACTTCCGACAACGGTGGCTATCCCCCGATCACCAGCAACCTGCCTTTTCGCGGCGGCAAGGGATGGGCGTATGAAGGCGGCACCCGCGAGCCGTGGCTGGTCAAGTGGCCGGGCGTGACGCGACCGGGCAGCGAGTGCGATGTGCCGGTGATCTTTACCGATGTATTCCCCACGGTGCTGGAGATGGCCGGGCTGCCGTTGCGTCCCGATCTGCATTGTGACGGCGTTAGTTTTGCACCGCTGCTGAAAGGCGAAGACAAGCCGCTGCACGACGCCCTGTTTTGGCACTACCCCCACTACGCCAACTACGGGTGCGGACCCTACAGCGCGATTCGCAGCGGCGACTGGAAGTTGATCGAGTGGCTCGAAGACGGCTCGGTGGACCTGTTCAATCTCGCGGAAGACCGCGGCGAGCAAAACAACCTCGCCGACGCCATGCCGGAAAAGGCGAAGGAATTGCGCAACCAGATACACCGATGGCGCAAAGACGTGGACGCCAACATGCCACGGCCGCGCTGAATCGCTCAACACAATCTCAACCCGGCCGACTGGGTCGAAGACACGGAAAAGCAGTAAACGTATTGTTTACTTCGACGGGCAGCACGTTGCCCTCAATGAAAAATCAAGAATTCGAAGCGCTGTAGGCGTATCGGGTTTCTTGGGTGATTCCTGTACCATGACGGAGAGCATACCATCTCTTTGCCAGCGATACTTGTCACCAAGCATTTCGTTTGCGAACGGACCTCTCTCTACATGAACAATTTTCCAATCCGTCCACTTCGAGGCAGCGGTGGCAGCGGCAATCGTCAGATCTGCTTTTGAGAACCATCCAGAGCCATACCACTGGTCAGATTCCTGTTTTGCGCCCCAGATCAGATATGCATTGTCATTCTTGTCCATGAAAACCTTGGGGCGATTCCCGGCCACCCACGGGAGCTCTCTGTGGTTCCAGACACCCTTGGCATCCCGCCAGTAGTGGTGGTAACGGCGGGCGGGCGGCGGGCCAAACCCGTATCCACCCGTAGGTTTGCTTCCAGCCATCTGGAGAGATTTGTCCGTGCAATGCCACATCACGGCGTGGACCCGGCCCTGCGAATCGACGGCTTGTCCATGCGTATTCATGAGCCCGTAGCCGCGGCTGATTTTGACAACCGTTATGTCAGGTGAATTGACATGCGGTGGCGCACGAAGGGCTTGGCCTTTGTTGTTGAGCCAAGTCTCGCCCTGGTCTTCGCTGTATGCGTACATGAGATCGTGGTTCGCGTTGCCAGAGCCTTCCCGCCAGACCCACGTTACGTGCAATTTCCCGTGAGGGCCGTAGTCATATCCGTTGGGGTACGAACATCTGGAGCCGCTCTCGCCCCAAGTATCTTTGAACAGGCCGGACCTGGAATCAATCTGTCTTGTATTAACCCATCTACCGGACATCGGGTGATAGTCGACCAAGATCCGGTCACCTCTTCCAGCGCCCCCTTGACGATAGCAAAACTGAAGGCCGCCATTCGGCGTCTGCCAAAAGCGCGGATACGTGAGGGCGATTGGCTTGCCCTTCTCCAGTTCTGATGTGATCGGTCCGAAAAGTGAAGCGTCCCACACTGCTTTCTGGGGTTCTGATGCCACATGTTTCTGGGAAACGCGATAGTGAAGTGGGTGGCCGTGGTGGTCAAATGCCAGGTGTATGGTTCCATCCTTTGGGCAAATTCCCAAGGAGATGGTGTTATGGGAGTCATTACTTTTGAAGGCGTAATCCGTGAACCTGATGATCTCCCAATGACCCGTAGGTAATCTCCGCCTGCCCAGACACATCTGTCTCTTGGCGTCATAGTACGCCAGATACTGATAGTTCTCGTGAGAGACCACCGCGTCCTGCTGAAATGACAGGCCGTTGATGGAACCTTTTATCGTCAGGGCCTTGGGATCGACCAAACTGTCGCCGACCTTGGTCAATTCAGAGGCTGCCAAAGTCGGGCATAATGTCACAATGAGCAACGGAATGCAGCAAAGCGTTATTCTCGATTTCATCTGATCCCCCAGAGACAATTCTGTATTTATACCATTGGCGAACAGACGTGGACACCGACAATCGCTTACTACCCGCCAGAAATCAGGAATCTTGCCCAGGCAAAACCTCAAGTCGTCAGGCGATTGATGACCATTGCGCAGCGAGCCCGTGAAGACCTCGGCGATCTGAATCAGCCGGGGAAAAACCAGCGGCCGAGTTGGAAGGCTTGAGAGCGAGAGTTCTTGACGCGAAAGGCAAACTTGGCGGAAAGTCGTCGTGATATCCTCGCCGACATAAGCAGCGTCGTATCAACGCTCTGTCGCCAGGACGCGAAGTCGCACGATGTGACGATGCGTGGCTTGAAAGTGTGAGGCGGTTTTCTGAAACAGATGGCCGCGGGTGGCGGTCGCCGCGACTTCGTGAGGGTAGCGGCGGCGGGCAACGACTTCCACTTCGGTCGTTCCTTCATGGTTTGGCCCTGGCGTGCCGGACAGAATCCCGGTTTGCTGATCCAGCTTCAGCCAATCCGGTGCCTTGCCCAACCGAAACTCGTATTCTTCCCGTTCCCAATACTGTTGTGTCGGTTTTGCGTAGCGGTGCTGCAGATCGCCGAGCGACCGCAGCGTCTTGAGCTGCGCGCGAAACGGCTTTCCGACCATCGCCATCGCTTGCCGAGGAGCGAAGATGTACGGGTGCGGAAGCTCGACATAATCCGACGGCCCGCTTGCTACGCCGTTTTCGTCCACCGCGACCACGCGGTAATAGCTGCGGTTCATGTTCGATTGATCGGCGTCGGGCGAGACGACGAGCACTTCGGTCGACGTTGTCTCGCTTAAGAAGTTCGCCGGTTGCTTGCCAAGCCCCATTACTTCGTATGAGGTCTTGCTCACAGAGAAACCGCGTTCGTCACTGCCGTACACTTCGTAGTGATGGACACGTGGACCTCGCGGATTGGGCTGCCATGAGATGTTGATCTCGCCGTTGTTCGCCAGCGAGTACTTCACGCCGACCGGAACGCGAGGTCCCTCCCAGCGAAAACGCCATACATCGCTCCACCGCCCCCAAACGCCTTCTTGGTTGCGCGTGCGCAGCCGCCAGAAATAGTCGGTATCGGGACTGAACATCCCAGTGTAAGGCGAACCGTGGGACGGACGATCGACGACAACGTCGAAGGCCGGCCGGTACGGGATCCGCATGTCGGCCCGGCGGCTGACTTGGACATGGTAACGATCCGCGTCCCTTATCTTGAGCCATTGAAACGCGAACGTCGACGCCCTCACCACCGCGGCGTCGCGGGGGAAAGAGGGCTCGTTGGGAGCATCGGGCGGCTTGACGTTGTTGCTCTCCTGCCAGCGGTGCGTAATCGTGATCTCGTGCCGGCCCGCGTTCTCGTCCCCGTCGCTGTTCTCGTCCGAATAGACCACCTTGTTCGATCCGACGCGCAAACGCGGCAGCGAGAAGGGGGCGGTCATTACGTCCGTGCTGATCGTGAGCGCTGCCAGGTTCGCACTGCGCGCGACGGCCGACGCCAGCGAGATGCGGATGAAATAACCGTACTTGGGCGGCGAACGATCGACTTCGAGATGCTGGTCCAAGTCGACGGAGCACGACATCGGTCCGTCGCCGGACCGCTGCCACAGCTCTTTCCACTGTTTGCCGTAAAGTGACAGTGACACGGCGAAGCCGTCCTTCTCGCTCAGGCCGAAGAATTTCGCTTCGGCTCGGCCGCCGCAAACGGCGTAAGGGCTTTTCACTTCGTAAATGAGTTGAGCTGCGCTGTTCGCTCCGGCGACTTTCGCGCCTTTCGCGTCGGGACTGGCGGGTGCGACGTCGTTGGCCGACGCGGCGTCTTGCTTGTGGTTTTCCAGGTGCGGCGAGTAGACCAGCTTGGAGTTGCCGAAGTGGCGTCGCCGTGGCCGGCCCGAACGCCCGTCGCTGGCGAGCTTGCCGACATTGTCCCAGCGGTAGACGATGCGTTCACCGGGGCGGAGCGTGAAGTCTAGGGAATGTCCCGCCACGGCGCGGAAACCGGCACCGTCGTCCGAGCCGAACAGGGCCGCCGCCGTTTCGCCTGTCTGCCACCCTTTGAACACCGGCCCGAACACATACTCGCGCTTGGCAAGGTCGTGATCGCGGGTGAGTTCGTCGCCGCTCACGATCCGTTCGTTCTCGCGGTCCAAGTAGAACACGTTCTCGTCGATGTCGAGGAACTGGTGCTTGCCGTCGAGGAACGCCTCGCACATCACGTGGCCGTGCAGGTG
>CAYFJO010000722.1:0-4360 GCA_964343305.1 uncultured Pirellulaceae bacterium
TTACTAAAACACGACCGCAAGTCAATAAAAGGTTCCTGACACCTTTTCCCACCCGGCATTCCATACAGTCTACTTGGAGGATTACCATGAAGATGAAGATCACCAATCGCGTTGTTGCAGCGTACTTGAAGTGCACGTACAAGGCTTATCTATTGCTCCGGGATAACAACGGATCGCCACACGACTACGAATTATTGATGGATGAATTGCAGGCCGCATACAAACCCAAAGCTGAGGAGACGCTACTTCGTCGGCGCAACCTCGAATCTGCTCCACCAATTAGCATTGTCTCGCTGCACGATTTGAAGCAAGGACATCCCCTGATCTTGGATTGCATCATAGAGACCACTTCATTTCGGTTTCATTTTGACGGATTGAAAAAGGTTGATGGCAAGTCGGCGTTGGGGCCATTTCACTACATTCCAATCATGTTTTGTCACGACGACAAGATTCGTGAACAGCATAGACTGATGTCTGCATTTGGCGCGCTATGCATCCACCAGATTCAACAGCGCACACCAGAGATTGCAATCACCATTTCGGGGCCGAGATACAAGGAATCCACATTTCAAATTGCAAAACGCTGCGACAGAATGTCCAGAGTGAAGGACCATCTTCTCTCACTCTGCAATGGCAACGACGAATCTCGCGTTCGTCTCAACGAACACTGCAGCGTCTGTGAATTCCACCAACGCTGTGCCACCGAAGCGAAAACCAATGACGATTTGAGCCAATTGAGAGGTATTACCGATTCGCAGTTAACCGCGTACAGAAGTCGCGGGATATTCACCGTCAATCAGCTATCCTATACATTTCGTCCCCGCCGTAGCCTGTTAGCAAACCCTCCAATCTCACTTCCGCACTATCCGGCTCTGAAGGCCCTGGCCGTAGAGACGAACACAACGTACTTCTTTGACTGTTTTTCGTTGCCTACACCCCCTGTACAAATCTTTCTTGATTTGGAAGGCGACTTGAACAGCCGCAAGGTCTATCTAATTGGCGTCAAGATAGTCAACGACCAAACAACTGCTAACAACTATTTTTGGGCTTCTGAAGAAGGCGAGTTCACCTTCATTTTTGATAAATTCCTCGAACTCTTTCGACGGCATTCCCCTGACGACTTTGTCCTTTTTCACTACGGGATGTACGAGCAGGGCTATCTCAGACGAATGCGCAAACACGCGCGATCGAAGCGGGTGGTCGATTGCCTACTGGATCACGCTTTTGACCTTTATCCGATTTTCCGGTCATACGTTTATCTTCCGACATATTCAAACAGTCTCAAAGCCATCGCAGGCTTTCTAGGGCACTCTTGGAGCGATGAGCCTACGAGCGGACTCCAGAGCGTTGTGCATCGCAAGCGATGGGAAATGACCCGCGAACCGCACCTGAAAAATGAGCTGATCAAATACAACTCCGAAGATGTTGGCGCATTGCAGACGGTTACACGTTTTCTTAGGGCGGTAGTTGAACCGGATGAGCAGGTCAATCAATCAAAGCGCGTGTTAAAGGAACCGTCGAACATCGTTCCAGTCAATGAATTACTCGCAAAGCGTACAGAAACCAATTGGCGTCATGCCACTTTTGTTCTTCCAGAGTTCGGAGAAATAAGCAAGTGTGCACACTTCGACTATCAACGAGAGAAAGTACTCGTGCGTACTAATGCGACAATTAGACGTGCGTTTTCCCAGAAGCAAAAAAAGAGTCGCTCGACACCCCGTGTTAACAAGCGTCTGTGGATTACAGTTCGGAAATGTCCTTTCTGCAAATCCTCGAAAATCAGGTCGGAAAAGCGAGTAAAAAGGAAACTCTCGTTTGACCTGAAAGTGACGAAGAGTGGCGTAACCCGGCAAGTTATTGAATGCCGTGCTCATAGATATTATTGCCAACGCTGCGGAAAGAGCTTTTTACCGGAACGCTACAAGAGACGTGATAAACATTTTCATTCACTCCGAAGCTGGGCCATCCACCAACATGTAGAATACTTGGCTAGTTTTTCCCAACTGGTGTCCATGTTTCACGAGTATTTCGGAATCGCGATCGACCCAGCCTACATGTACATGTTTCAAGGGCAAATGGCACACGTTTATCGACGAATATATGACCAGATTCTACGTAACATTTTTGTCGGTAACGTGCTCCACATAGACGAGACTGAGGTCAAGCATAAGGATGGGGTCGGTTATGTGTGGGTCTTTGCCTCATTGGAAGATGTCTATTACATGTACAGACCAAGCCG
Organism: uncultured Pirellulaceae bacterium; assembly: GCA_964343305.1. Taxonomy (GTDB): domain Bacteria; phylum Planctomycetota; class Planctomycetia; order Pirellulales; family Pirellulaceae; genus CAYFJO01. Next base: position 2,240 of record CAYFJO010000722.1, read on the forward strand.
GAAAGGCGCATTCCTGCCGAAGCTATTGGAGCCCTTTCGTGGTGTGTTGATATCGGACTTCTTCTCGGCATACGAATCATTACCTTGTCTTCAACAAAAATGCCTGGTTCATTTGCTCCGCGATATCAATAAACTATTGCTGCAAAACCCTTACGATATTGAATTACGTGAGGTATCGCAGGGGTTCGGTGCTTTGTTACAAGAGATAATTGAGACAGCGGATAGATTTGGTCTGAAACGCTATCATCTTCGAAAACACAAAAACTCCGCGACTGCGTTTCTTGACAGCGTAGTCTCAACCCGTTTCAGATCGCAGTCTGCAGAGCTGCTTCGAAATCGTTTTGAAAGAAATCGGGAACGTCTATTTACATTCCTCAACCACGACGAGATGCCATGGAATAACAACCATGCGGAAAATGCTGTAAAAGCGTTCGCTAAGTATCGGGACCATAGCATGAGAGTCGTGACGGAAAAGGGGCTACGTGATTTTCTGGTTTTGCTGAGTCTATGCCAGACGTGCAAATTCAAAGGCATCAGTTTCCTTGATTTTCTATTGTCGAAGGAAAAGAATTTCGACAACTATCGCTCATTCAATCGCGCAAAGCGAAAAATGATGGTTGAAGTTTATCCAAACGGATTTCCCCGAAGGTGTAAGATTTCACGCGAAGACCTGAGAGAAACTGCCAAAACAAACGGGGTGGAAACTCTGTTTGAAAAGGCGGCATCACTACTGACAAAGCGACTCGAAATCGCACAGGCAACAGTTAATAGCGGGTTAGTGTTTTCGGGTTCGCTGGAGAAAACGAGAGTCTTACGCATCTTTTTCCTGCTGCCAGGTGAAAGTGATCCTAGCAACGGCCTGCGATACAACGTGTATACAAAAAGATTCGCCGACTATTTTGGCATCACTGTTAGTCGAGTTAGAACAACTCTCCCTGGTTACAACGCTACTGACCAAACACAGCGAAAGGGGAGTGAGTTTGGAGGCGGTTACTTAAGCAATGAGAGCGAGATTGCCCAATTGAGAAGCATACTGGAAAGGATAAGGTAGGCTTCACTAACAACCTGAATGGCTGACATCAAGTTGCATTCCGTCAGATCATTCGTTTGTTGTATGCGGCGCGTTCACCAACTGCCCAAAAAGACGCCAACCGCTAGTTAACTAAACACCTAATTCGACCAAATTGTGTCATCACAACGAAGCGAGAGAGCCAATTCCAATCGTTCTGTGGTTTTTGCTAAGTGACCGAGGACGAACCGACCGGGTGCAGAAGCTGTATGCCGCTTGCGCGCTCAGGACAAAACGTCATGAGTCACGAACGCAAATCGCCAAGACAACTAATGAGATCGCGACCGAAGCACTTGAGGCGTTTCCTAATTGGCGGCCGGGGCGTTCAAAAAACGACCGTTTTTCAAAAATCGTTGCGCACATCAAAACAGCCTCTGCTGATTTAGCCGCGTTGGACTTGTGTATTCAGGCGGATCGTGCCGTTCCTCCCTTTCGGCAGGTTGTGTCACTGCTGACTCATTTGGTTCATTGGAATCCAGGGCCGCAGTTTGCCGTTCAAGTTGTGCAAGCCAATTTGGGACCTCGATGATACTGGGAATCTTTGGCTCGGCCGCACTGCTAGATTCGATTGCATCCGGCTGTTCAAGAGAAACGCGTGACTCGCCGGGCAAGCGATCGGAAATCACTGGAATCCACGTTTCTTCGGGGGACACATCCCGTATGACACCTCGTCGACGCCCGCTGGAAGATTCATGAAAGAAAGAACCGATCCGATAGGCGAACTGTGTTTCGCCGGTGAGCGAGATTCCGCACACGACCCAGGGAAATGAACGATCGAAAACGGTACAGGTCCAATTAATGGACCCTTCGCTTCTGTCGGGCGACCGTGGACGCGTAGCGTCGATTCCAAGTCGAGTCGTTTCGCGGCTTGCGTGCCGACGCTTCACTGCCGCCGTAAGGTTGAACGCGATTGACACTCCGCCAGAGCTTTTCACGTTGTTGTGTTGTGAATTTCCTGTGCGCGGGTCAATCACTCGTAGGTCAGTTGGGCGGTCGTGGTGCAATCTTTGGAAGTGGTAAAGCGAATCCAGTGGGCACTGAATGCGGTGGGG
>CAYFJO010000723.1:0-4354 GCA_964343305.1 uncultured Pirellulaceae bacterium
GCGACGACCCGCATTGGATTCCCCCGTTGCGGATGAATCAGAAAGAACTGTTGAACTTCAAACGCCATCCCTTTTATGACAACGCGGAGATCCAAACTTTCCTCGCCATTCGAAACGGCCAACCTTGTGGCCGCATCGCTGCCATCGTCAACCACGTGCACAACGAGCGTCACGACGAGAAGCGCGGCTTCTTTGGCTTTTTCGAATCAATCGACGACAGCGAAGTGGCAACGGGCCTGTTCGACACGGCGTGCAAGTGGCTGGCCGACAAGGGAATGACCGCCGTGCGAGGACCGATGAGTCCGTCGTTCAATTACGAAATCGGCCTGTTGATCGAGGGCTTCAATTCACCGCCCACGTTCATGATCACCTACAACAAAAAGTATTACGAAAAACTGATCGAGGATTACGGCTTTCGCAAAACTCAGGATTTATACACATTCTGGGGCCACATCGACATGCTGGAGACGCTCGACAAAAAGCTGGCGTTTGTAGCCGAAGAGGCCCGTCGGCGATTTGGCTTCGAAATGCGACCGATGAACAAACGGAATTTTGAAGAGGATGTTCGTACGTTTCTGCGCGTCTTCAACGAAGCCAATGGAAATCACTGGGGCATTTCGCCGCTGACCGACGGCGAGATCAAGCACATCGCGACCGGCATGAAGCAACTGATCGCACCCAAAATGACGCGAATGGCCGAAGTCGACGGCCGGGTCGTTGGCACTTGCCTTGGAATGCTGGACTACAACCCACGCATCAAAGCGATTGACGGCCGGTTGTTTCCGGTTGGCTTTTTGCGACTGTTGTGGAACAAGCAGGCAATCAAGAAGCTACGCTTTGTGGCGACGCACGTGCTGCCGGAATACCAAAAATGGGGATTGGGACTCGTGCTGTTGGCCGACATGGTCCAAGAGATTTTGGACTGGGGCATTACCGAGGTCGAGTTTTCGTGGGTGGCCGAGAGCAATCACTTGTCGCGAGGCACGCTGGAACGAGGCGGCGCGATCAAAACGAAAACCCACCGTTTGTACGACTACGACTTGCCTCAATAATTCGCAACGGGGCCGACGCGCGGGCAACGAGTCTTTCCGCAACCAACACGTCCGCCTTGCGGTCGAACTTACACGTGCGGCGCATACAAACACATTGTAGGACGGATTTCCAATCCGTCTCGGGTTTGAAAAACCGTCCTACTGGAAAATCACCTCTTGCCGTTTACACGACAAAATCGTCGCCCTTCTGCCAGTCGGCTCCACACAAACCACCGCTTTGGAACGCTTGGACTGTGCGTAGGACTTCTTTCGGATTACGGCCCACCGGCAGATCGTTGACGCTCATCGATCGCACGATGCCCTTGTCGTCGATCACAACCGTGCCGCGATAGGCAATGCCCATGTCTTCCTTGAGCACGCCGAACGCGCGGCTGACCGAGTGATTCGTATCGGCTACGACGGGATACGTGATTTCCTTGGGAAAGGTGTCGCGATCCTCAAACCACGCTTTGTGGCTAAAGAACGAATCCGTGCTGACGCCAATGATGGAAACTCCATCATCCTCGAAGTCTTCCAGGAGTTCCTGGAAGCCGAGGATTTCGGTCGGTCAGATGAAGGTGAAATCGAGTGGATAGAAATACAGGACGTGCCACTTGCCTTGGTAGTCGTCGCTGCTGACTTTCTGTTCTTCGCCGCCGACATGTGCGGCACCGCTCCAATGCGGGGCGGCTTGGCCAACTAGACTCATGAAATTGACTCCTATGGATGTTGAGGGACCTAGACAGTTTAGGACAAAGAGAGCTGGCAGTGTAGCCGGGGGCCTGTGGGACGGATTGCTTAATCCGTCCGGACGCCGCATGGGACGGATTAGGCAATATTAGGCAATCCGTCCTACAAAAATCACGTCCTCGCCGAATATTGCTCGGCGTACTCCAGCACCCAGACGTCGATCAATTCGACGAATTTCTCCGGATCGGCGTCCATCAGCTCCTCAAAATAGTTGCGATTGAAAAGTTCTTTGTTGCGGATTGTCGCTTTGGATGTCAGGTTCAGCACGTGGTATTCCGAAAACGGCCGGATCGTCACTTCAATGCGGCTATAAAAATTCCCACGCTTGCCGCCGCCGCCCGGCCCGATGTCGTCGCGATAGCAGGCCGCGCCCCAGCCCTTTTCGCCGAAGATCGTTTCGAATTGAAACCCCGGAAACTGATAGGGAAGTTGTTGCAAACAGTTTTCGATATGATCGGACAACTGCAAACGATAGCCGGAATGAAGACTCTTGAATTCGTCTTCGCTCATCGCTTTCTTACGAGCCTCGTGGGCTTTCTTGTCACGCTGGTTGTGCCCCCGTTGAACGGCTTTTTGCAGTCGCTCTTGAAAATCCATCGCAGTCACTCAGAACTGGTTTGACGAACAGGATGACTGGAGAGAAGTATATCACGTCAGGATGATTCGACAATGATTGGCATTACTTCTCGCCTTCCTTCGCATCGCCTTCATCCTCAGGCTTCTGTTCGAAAAACTGCTTCAGATCTGAAAACGATCGCATGGCTTCTTTGCCTTCCGACATGGCCTTGGTAATCGGCTTGACGGGTTTCGGCTTGGGACGCTTCGCCGTCTTGTACTTCGGCGGTTTGGCCTGTTTCGACTTTCCGCCTTGGCCGTTGGATTGCCCAGATCTTGGTCTTCGGCCGCCGCCCTGTTTGGCAAACTTTTCCCGCCGCTGCTTGGTGGGCTTCTCGGTTCCCGGCTCGATCGCCGTCAACGAGACTCGGCGACGTTCTTTGTCGATTTCCAGCACCCAAACTTGCATCACGTCGCCAACGCTGACCACCGTGTGTGGATCGCCGACAAACCGATCGGCCAATCGACTGATGTGAACCAACCCGCTTTCCTTCAAACCAATGTCGACAAACGCTCCGAAGTCCACCACGTTCAACACCGTCCCGGTCAAAGCCATACCGGGTTTGAGATCCTCCAGCTTGATGATGCCGCGGCGGAAGATAGGCGCCGGCAAGTCTTCACGGGGATCTCGGCCCGGTCGTGTGATGGCGTCCAGAATATCTTTGAGCAGCAATTCGCCGACGCCCAACTCGGCCATTAACGTTTTTTGGTCGGCGTTCTTGACTTTCTCAACGATCGGCGGAGTTTTTCGAACGGTTGTCTCCTCGGATGCATTGGCGGTCTGCGTCTCAGTCGACACGACCGCTAACTCCGCCACGCTACTATCCAGTTTTTCTAGCACCTGCGTCGCAACTTCGTAACTTTCCGGATGGATCCATGTCGCATCCAACGGGTTGTCGCTGCCGCTGATTTTCAAGAAGCCCGCGGACTGGACAAACGTGGCATCGCCAAATCCGGGCACTTCCTTGAGTTGCTCGCGGCTCTTAAACGGGCCGTTCTCTTGGCGATGCTCGTACAATCTCCTGGCGGTCAATTGATTCAAGCCAGAAACATAACGCAGCAGCGCGGGACTGGCCGTGTTGACATCGACTCCGACATAGTTGACGCAAGATGCGACGACGTCGTCCAAGGAATCTCGCAAATGATTTGCTTTGACATCGTGTTGATACAAGCCCACGCCGATATTTGCGGCGTTGATTTTGACCAACTCGGACAGCGGATCGAGCAATCGCCGGCCGATGGAAATTGCACCGCGGATCGTGGCGTCGTGGTCGGGAAGCTCTTCACGTCCCAGCGAACTGGTCGAGTAGACGCTGGCACCCGCCTCGTTAACGACAACATATTCAACACCGACGTCCTTCAACTCATTGGCGATCGCGTCAGAAATGAGTTCTTCTGTCTCACGACAGGCAGTGCCGTTGCCAACCGCGACGATGGACAGATTGTTTTCTTTAATCAGTTCGACAATGCGTGCGCGGCCTGCCGCGCGACGTTCCTCATTGCCGACGATGTGCACGACGTCGTGAGCCAGCACGCTGCCGAATTGGTCGACCGCCGCGATCTTGCAACCGTTGCGAAAACCCGGATCGACCGCCAGCACTCGCCGACCATGCACGGGCGGTTGCAACAGCAAATTCCGCAAGTTACGTGCAAACACATGAACCGCGTGCGATTCGGCCTTCTCGGTCAACTCGCGGCGGATCTCGCGTTCGAGGCTGGGCAACGCGAGACGTGACAGCGTGTCTTTTAGACAGGACTGAAGAAACTCACGATGCGGATGACACTCGTCTATCAAGAGTTTCTCGGCAACTTGATTGATTTCGTCCGACGCCGCCTCCACCTTGATCCGTAAAACCTTGCCACGTTCGCCGCGATTGATGGCCAAAACACGGTGCGGCGGAATCTTCGTCAGCGGCTCGCTGTAATCGTAATAGTCCTTGAACGCACTGTCAGATTTC
>CAYFJO010000724.1:0-4353 GCA_964343305.1 uncultured Pirellulaceae bacterium
CGGTGGTTCGACGCGAGGCGGCTCGCGGCTGAGAGTTCCATCGCCGCTGGATGAGTTCGCTTTTCCGCCGCTATGCAAGTAGTAGTTGGTGAACCGCGTCTGCGGCAGCGGCCAGTCCTTAGCCGTTCGCCACTTGTTACGGCCCATCACGAAGACATGGACAGGTGGGTCCTTCAAGACGCCGTTGTCGATACCCTTCAAGTGATAGTCGAACCAACGCACCACGTAGCCGTCCCAGTCGATAATCGCCCGTTCGCCAAAATCGACGCCGGCCGCGACTCGCTGACTGTTGATGATGTGTTGCCAGGGACCAATCACGATCCGTGGGTGCCGCGCTGCGGCCGATCCACCATGCTGCTTCATGCCCAAATAGTTCATCGGCGTACCAGGAAAATTGGCATCGAACCAACCGGAGATCGCCAGCGATGGAACTTTCACCTGAGCATAACTCGCAGGCGTTTGGTACGCGATTCCCTGCCAGTACTCGCCGCGAGCCGTGTTTTGCTTGATCCACTTCGGCCACCACGTGTTCGGTAGGTAGTTCCGTGTTTTGTCAAAGTCGATGTAGGGCAGCTCGCCATATGCTTCTTCGCGATTAACTGCAAATCCGCCGTACGGGCCAGGTCCGGCACGATGTGGCTGGCGGGCTGACATCATTCCCGCCCAGTCCATCATCCAGCAAACAAAGACACCGTTCTGATAAGGACAGTTATAAAAATGATCCGGCGGAGCGACTTCGGGCACGATCGCCTTTAGCGCGGGTGGCGCTTGTGAAGCGGTCCACCACTGAGTCCAGCCCATGTACGAAAGACCGTAAGTGCCCACGTTCCCGTTGCACCAAGGCTGTTCGGCGATCCACTGCACCAGATCGTAACCGTCGGTTTTGTGTTTCGCGGAAAACGGGTCCCAATCCCCGCCCGAATCAAACCGGCCGCGCGAATCCGAATTGATGACCACATAGCCGCGAGCGGCAAACTTCTTCGCACGCGCCGCCTGGCCATTCTTGTTGTACGGTGTTTGTTGCAACACGGCGGGAAATCTCCCTTCCGCTTTCGGGCGAAAGATATCGATCTTCAACTTGACGCTGTCTCGCATCGGTGCATCATGGTCACGTTCTTCGATGACCTCATACGTCGCGGGCGAATAGTCACCGGGCTGCGGCGGTTGCGCCACGGCGACACGCGGCAAGCAGGCTAGAAGGAGTAACGCAACGCGAATTACAAAGAACGCCCGTGGAAGATTAGTTGCCATGGTTGACTCACTGAATGCGCGATGATGAACGGTGGCTCGATCGTTTGCGAAATAGCTGGTTGCTTGAGTTTATCACGAAAATATTGACTAGTGCTTTTACTGGAGTCTTCCTGATCGGCGAGGTAGAGTCAGAGTTGTGCGCCTCAAAGCAAAATGCGATTGTGAACGTCGCGCCGTACCAATGTGTTAATTCCGTTTCTTGCTTTTCTTGTTGGTCTTTCGATTACTCAATGTAGTCGTGAGTTGCTGGAAGGCGACAAACAACTGAGCCGCCAGTCATCAAATTGTAGCTGATCGTGCTTTCTACTGCCCCACCTAAACCATGCGAGTTAGAATGAACGTCGCAAATGACAAACAACGCCTACACCTTGTTCAGAGCATAGGAGCAATGATGCGATTCTCCATTCACGTCGGCGGTCTCGCGATGCTGACACTTTCAACACAAGTATTCGCCGACGTCAAGATTGAAAGTCCTCAAATCGGAACGGTCACTATCACGTCGTCAACTTACTCCGCGACGCTCGCACACGATGGCTGTCTGCAATCGGTTCGTACTGGCGGCGTTGAAATGCTGGGACGTTATAGACGATTCCGTGCCGGGTCTTTTCTCGCGGACGAAATTCCGCCAGGTGGAGTTGGGATCGTCAGTGACAAGATCACTCGTTTGGAACTCGACCAAATCACCATAGGGCGGAACAACAATGTGATCGCCAAAGGCGACGGCGCGGAACTGAAATACGTTTTTCGCGAGACGGAATTTGACCTGCAACTCAAGAGCGATGCCAGTCGCGGCCCTCGCCTGATGTTGTTCCCATCCGAGCACGTCGTCAACTCGATCGATTCGATTACCGATCGAGCCATTTCGATGTCGGAAGGAAACGCCGTGGGCCAACAGCAAGAAGGGATGCGTTGGGCGACTCGCCAAGGTCCCATCTTGAAATTCATTGAGCAGGTCGATGGATATACGAGCTTCTACTGGTGGTCGGACAGGCACGGTGGCAAGCAAAGGGCGGTTTCACTTCCGTCGAGATCACGGCCCCCGACTTTCACGATTCGACCGTTACCCAAGCCAGGCTTTGCCGACGCCATTCAGTGTACCGTCAAGGCAGATGACCCAGGATTCTTGATGCCAGGCGGAGCGCCGGTGCAATTTGACGCAGTGGCGACGAATCTCACATCGATTCGCCAGCAGGGGCAAGTTGATTTTGAAGTGCGAGATTACCGTACGCGAAAAGTCGTAGCAACTTCGACGACGGAATTGGATTTGATGGGCGGGAAGAAACAACGTATCGAAGCTAGAGTACCGCTTGAAGTTCCCGGTCCTTATCGTGGCGTGCTCGTTATCAAGCAAGAAGACAAGACACTGCGGGAAATCGAATGGATCTTCACCTACGACTTTCCAAATTACACGCCTGCCTTAACCCGATCGGACGACTTTGAACAATTCTGGAAGTCGACTTTAGCGGAACTTGCCGAAGTGCCGCTTGACGCCCGAATCAAACTCAATGAAGAAAGGAGCACTGATCTCATCGCCGTGTATGAGGTTAGTCTGGCAACTTTGAATGGGCAGCGTTTCTGGGCGTGGTATTGCCGTCCGCGAAAGGACGGCAAATATCCGGTCTATTACTTTTGTCCATCATCAGGTGTTTACCCGATGAGCATTCGAGCGGGAACCGGCGGCGGTCAATATGCCACGCTGAGCATCGCGATTCATCCTTGGGATTTGAACTTGAGCGATATGCCGAAGGACTCCCATCCTTGGAAGGGTTACCACACGGCCGGAATCGAGTCTCCCAAAACTACGAGTTGGCGAACCATTTACGCTTCGCTGGTGCGCGGGATGGACTTTCTAGTGAGCCGACCGGAAGTTGATCCAAACCGAATCGCGGTCGGTGGCAGCAGCCAGGGCGGTGGACTTGCAATGGTCCTGGCCGGACTGGACGAGCGTGTGGCCGTCTGCCTACCACAGTATTCGGGATTACCTCGACTTGACTGGACGGTCGAACATGAGACGGGCTATTGGCCGTTCAAGATGCAAGCGAAACCCGAAGGGCAAACTAAGGAGCAATTTTTTCACACACTTGCGTACTTCGACGCCGCCAATTTTACATCGGACATTCGCTGTCCGACTGTCGCGTTGATCGGCATGCAGGACTGGGTCACCGCATCAGGAAACCAAATCGCGGCGCTCGCCCACTTGTCGCCTGGAAATGTGGAATTGATATGCGATCCCTGGGGCGGCCATGGTTCGTCAACCCTGCAATTAAGAAATCAATTCAACCGAGCTTTAACAAGATATATCTCCGGCGAATCACCAATCGTGACGCCATCGAAGTAACGAATGTGCCGACGTTCATTGGGTAACGGATCCGCCACGCTACCTACGCCGCGGCCAGTAGAAAATGTCCTCGTTTAACGCCGAGCCGGCAGGCGACGGCTATTCGTGTGCCATCGCCTGCCGGCTCGGCGTTAAACGACGTATGCAGACATTACTAACTGGCCGTGGTATAGAAACAGCGAACAACCGAACGGAGAGCCCAAGAAACAGAGTTCGAGCGAACATACTTCTTGCCATCGGGAACTTGTTCGGCGGATGGCGGATCGTCGGTGACATGTGCTTTGGGGCATTGTAACATGCACCTGGAACCGGTCACGGCCGAATGACGACGTTCTTGTGCGCTTTTCCCTATTCGCACGAGTGTTCGTACAAGCGTTCAACCACCGAGGCTGTGAGTGCCGCTCGCCAGACTCACTGATCACGGCTCTCGATTATCTCAACGGGATTATTGCAAAAGGCGAGCATCTCCAACCACGTGAGAAATTCCATTGGGCGTTTGAGATAGCCAGCACCAGCGACCTGGTTGCTCGGCGTTCTTTGAATTGTTCGAGGCTGTGGCGATCGAACCTCAGCCTTGGTAGCGAAGGAAATCACGTCGAACGCAGCCATGTGAAGGAGCAAGGATTCACGGCGATACCGCGGCCCTACCGTTCCGACTGCAACTTGAGAATCTGTTCCGGACCCAGTCGCAGCCCTTCCCGAGGCAAGGCCTTCGCGGGTACCTTGATGACGCCCTTCGGTGCTTTGATGTTGATGTCCACAGC
>CAYFJO010000725.1:0-4321 GCA_964343305.1 uncultured Pirellulaceae bacterium
AGTCCGCCGCGAAAGATGAATCGGGTTTCACGAGCATCTTCGACGGAAAGACACTGGCCGGCTGGCAAGGAGCGACCAAAGGATACGTCGTCGAAAATGGTGTGCTTGTTTGCCAGAAGAAGGGTGGCGGAAACCTGTTGACCGTCAAACAGTTCGGCGACTTCACCTTCCGCTTCGAATTCAAACTCGAACCAGGCGGCAACAACGGGATCTCCGTACGAGGCCATGAAATCCAGGTTCTGGACGACTACGCCCCCAAATACAAGAAACTCAAGCCTTGTCAGTACCATGGTTCGATCTATTGCAAGGTACCGGCGAAACGCGGTCACACCAAGCCGAGCGGCCAATGGAACACCGAAGAGATCACCTGCAAGGGGAGCCATTGGAAAGTCATGGTCAATGGCGCGGTCGTTGTGGACGTGGACATCGCCAAAGTTCAGGGGCTGGAGGGCCCGGCCAAGCGCACCAAGAGCCCGCTGGGATTCCTCGGACATGGGGCGCGGGTTGAATTTCGCAATCTTCGTGTCAAGGATTTGTAGTCAGCAACCACCGGGCCAAGCCGGGGACATGCGAAGGTCTGTTGGGAATCTTGGCCTGTGCGGCGCGCGAAACGCAACGGGCTGCGGAAACCGTGTGACTAGGAGATCGCCACCGTGGACAGGTACATTTCGAGTTTCGTTTCGCCGGGCTTCGCAGTCGCGACGTTGTTTGCCACCACGCTGTTGAGTGGAATCGATCTGCGCGCCGGCGAACCTCTGCCGGATGGCAACGGAACCAAACGCGTGTTGATCGTCACCGGCGAAGACTACCGGGGCCACCGTTGGCAAGCGACCTCGCCACTGCTCAGGTCCATGATCCGAGAAGATCGGCGAATGGAGGTGGATGTGGTCCAGCAGGTGAACTTTCTTCGCGATCCGCGACTGCACGATTACGACGCGGTCGTTGCGCACTTCAAGAACTACGACCCCGAATTGCCGGGTCGGGCGGGCTACGACAATTTGGCGAAGTTTGTCGAACAAGGCGGCGGCCTCGTGCTGGTGCATTTTTCCTGTGGAGCGTTTCAAGAATTCAAGGGCGACTTCGTCAAACTTGCCGGGCGCGTGTGGAATCCCAAGTTTCGCGGCCATGATCGCTACGGCGAGTTCACCGTTGCGATGACTGAAGAGGACCACCCGATCACACGCGGGCTTCACCAGTTCAAGACGTCGGATGAGCTCTACACCTGCCTCGACGGTGTCACACCGATCACCGTACTCGCTCAGGCGCGGTCCAACGTCGACAAGAAACTCCACCCCATGGCGTTCGTGCTTAACTATGGCGAGGGGCGGGTCTTTCACACTCCGCTGGGGCACGACGTGGCGGCGCTGAGCGCGCCGGGAACGGCTGAACTCATCCGTCGCGGCACAGCATGGACCGCGGGGCTCGATCCCGTCAGCGAAGCGGCCGCGACGACCAAGCCGATCGAAACAGAATCGTGGAAGTTTGTCAGCATGCCTGACTTTCTGAATGTGGATACGCTCTATCCGCAGCCAGGCTGGGAACCAGCGCTGGACTACATTCTTCAGGCGGTCAAAGCGGAGGACCCCGAGTTTCTGTTGGTTGCCGGCGATCTGGTCATGGGGCGTTGGCCGAGTAGAGAGGATATCGACAAGTATGCGGCGATCTACTATCCGGCTTGGAAGGGCCGCATGGAGGCTCACGGCCTGAAATATTACACCGCACTCGGCGATCACGATGTCGGCGACAACCCTTGGCCGGAGGCCAAAGCGAAACTGGTCCCACACTTCAAAGCCAAGTTTCGCGAATATATGAAGATGCCGCTTAACGGTCCGGACCATATGAAGGGCACAGCCTTCTGGTGGAAGCACCAGGGCGTTTTGTTCATTTCAGTGGACGTCTTTGAAGAAGGAGACGGCGGACGACAGGGCAAGATCAAAGCGCAGGTCACCGGCAAGCAAATAGCATGGTTGGAGCAAGTGCTTGAGACAAATCGCGACGCGAAGCAGATCATTGTGATCGGCCACACACCGATTCTGGGACCCGTGCGTAAATGGAGTTCCAGCGGTCTGATGCTAGCCGGCGGGCATGAGTCGCCGCTCTGGCAAACGATGAAGAAACATGGCGTGGATGTCTACCTCTGCGGTGAAGTCCATGCAATCACCTGCACAGAACGTGACGGCATCATGCAGATCGCGCATGGTGGCCTGATCGGCTACAACACGAGCACGAACTATCTGGTCGGCCATGTCTTCAAGAACCGAGTCGAGCTTGAGTTGAAAGAGATCGATATCAAACGAGACGGTGAGAAGCTCTGGCAGGTGGGTCAAAACCGTCCCCGCAAAACAGTGACCATTGCCGACGAGGTCAAAAAGCGAGGCTTTGTCTCCGTCGGCAGTATCGTAATCGACAAGTCGACTGGCAAGAAAACATTCCGCGGTGCCACCGGCAGCTTTGCGAAAGAGCAGCCGTAGCACTGGAAAAACAAGGGAATAGAAACATGAAGATTGGATTTCACACCGACGCGTTCAATTCGGCCTACTGGAGCTTCGAAAAGTGTCTCGAGTGGGGTCAAGCCAACGACATCCACCTTATTGAGTGTGGCGTGATCGACGGGGCAAGCTGGATACACGGCCTGGGGTATCAGCCCCACGTGTCGTTGCTCGAAGATCCGCTACTCTTGCGGCGCAAGATGGAAACATACGGCGTGCGGTTCTCGCAAATTGACGCGGCGTATCCGCTCTCGGGCAAAGATGGACCGTACGTCGGTGTACCTTACGTGCTCAAGTCCATTCCCTGGGCCAAGCACGCCGGCTGCAGCCGAGTCGCTACGACCGACGGGCTGCACAAGCCTGAGGGGCTGGGCGACCAGGAAGCGTTGGACCTGATGAAGCGGAGTTACGAACAGATCGTTGAGGTAGCCGCTGCTTACGAGATCACTGTCAACATCGAAGTCCACGGCTACTTCACCACCAATCCAGACATGGTCGCCATAATGCTCGATTTCTGCAATAGCCCATTCTTGCGAATGAACATGGACACGGGGAACACGTACATCGCGGGCCAAGATCCAGTGGCCTTCTGCGACCGTTTTCATGACAAGGTGGATCACGTGCATGTCAAAGACGTCAGCGAATCGTTGGCCGCTTCCGTCCGCGGCGAGCAAACGGGGATCGCCGTGAGCCAATGCGCCATCGGCGATGGTGTGAACGCCGAGAACATCAAGCAAGTTCTGACGATTCTCCGCGACCGTGGCTACGACGGTGTGCTCAGTATGGAATGTGAAGGGGCCGGCGGGCCGATGATCGAGAAGTCACTCGCCTGGTTGCTCAACACACTGGCCGAGTTGTCGATCCCGGTCGATGAGGCATGATTCTTCCGTTCACAAACCCGAATCCCCTAAAACGTGGAAAACCAATGGCGATACATGACATCAGTCCAACCGCGAAGAATCATTTCGTTTGTATTGGTCAGTCCTTTACAGGGGTTGTGAGCACCAGTGTGTCCGATGCCTCACATTGGCTGCACTTCAGGCCGTTCTATGTCATCAGCTACATCTGGCTGGCGATGCTGCTTACATCGAGTGCAATTGCGCAGGACAAAGACAGCGGCACTCCCAAGCACACACAATGGCAGGCCCTCTCCGATGAACGAGCCAAGACAGACGGGGAAGTTTTGCTCGTTCGCCAGAACAAGGCGTCGTGGCTGGCCCAGGGTGCGAAGCCTGCCAACATTACCTATACCGTGACCGGCGGCGTGCCGGTCAATACGATTTCTGCCATTCGACTCGACGTGCTCCCCCACAGCGATTTGCCGAAGGGCGGTCCCGGGCGAGCGCATCACGGCAACTTTGTTCTCTCACGGTTCACCGCCCGCCTTATTTTGCCGCAACAGTCGCCACGCAACATCGTCTTCTCACGAGTCGGGGCCGATTATTCGCAGACCGGCTACGATGTTCAGTACACACTTCGCGAAAAGGGAATTGACCGGCTGGGCTGGGCGATTTCCAATGAAATGGGACAACCGCATTACGCCGTGTTTGTTCCCAAAGAACCGCTAAACGTTCCCGCCGATGCACAGCTCGAGATACAACTGCACCATCGCGATCGAGAATTTCCAGATCATGTCATCGGTCATTTCAGATTGTCAGTGACCGATGATGAAAAGATTGCGAACAAAATCCCAAAGTCGTTAGCTGACACAGACTCCGTGCCGGTCGAATTGTTCGGCCTGCCTGACGACCTTGAACTCACAGTCTGGGCGCAGACACCGCTGTTCTACAATCCGGTCAACATGGATTTCGATGCGCAGGGACGACTGTGGT
>CAYFJO010000726.1:0-4310 GCA_964343305.1 uncultured Pirellulaceae bacterium
CGTAGGGAATGGGACCACTCGATCTGCTGAACTCCGGTCTTTGCAGGATTTTGCAAAGGGGTTACGTTACACCACCAAATTACATTGATCCCTTTGCCCGACACACAGCAACATTGTTAAAATCGGCACCTTGATAGCCGATTGTTGAGTCATGCTCGCGATACAAAACTTGAAGAAGTCCTACCAACAGCCCAACGGTGAGGTGCTGCCGATTCTTCATGTGCCGAAGTACGACGTTGCTGCCAACGAGCAAGTTGTCTTGATCGGACGCAGCGGTTGCGGCAAATCGACTTTGTTGCATGTCATCGCTGGGATCAGTGGTGCGGACAGCGGCAC
Organism: uncultured Pirellulaceae bacterium; assembly: GCA_964343305.1. GTDB lineage: Bacteria > Planctomycetota > Planctomycetia > Pirellulales > Pirellulaceae > CAYFJO01. The sequence continues at coordinate 337 of CAYFJO010000726.1, forward strand.
CATTCATCTGAACAAAGTCGAGTTGACCCAGTACAGCGAGGCTGGCCGAGATCGCATTCGGGCAGAGAATATCGGCTATGTTTTTCAGACGTTTAATCTGCTCGATGGCTTTACAGCTTTGGAAAATGTCATGCTGGGTATGACGTTCGCGCGGCGAAAGAAGAACTCCGACCGAGCACGCATGTTGCTCGATCGCGTGGGGTTGAGCCATCGGCTGACACACAAGCCGTCGACCATGTCCGTCGGTGAGCAACAGCGCGTCGCCGTCGCCCGTGCTTTGGCGAACAAACCGAAGCTGCTGTTGGCCGACGAACCTACGGCGAATATCGACCCGGCGAACCAGCAATTGATCATCGACCTGATCCGCGAAACGTGCGCGGAAGAGAACATCGCCATGATCATGGTCACGCACTCGATGGAAGTGGCCGAGCAATTTGATCGCATCGATCGACTCGAAAACATCAATCAGCTCAGTTCGGACAAATCCGAATTCCGAAATCCGAAATCCGAAATCGCAAAATGAGTCTTTGGAAGATTGCCTGGCGAAGTATTCAACAGCGCGGCGTGGCGTCGATGCTGACCACGTTGTCGATGGCGCTGGGCGTGATGCTGGTCGTGGTCGTGCTGTCGATTCATGGCGTCGTCTCTCAGTCGTTTAAAAGCAATTCGCGACTGGGCTACAACATGATCATCGGGGCCACCAAAGGCGGCAAGCTGCAGCTTACGCTCAACACGGTCTACTACCTCAGTCAACCGATCGAAAACGTTCCTTATGATTTTTATTGCGAGTTCCTTCCCGCCGAGGAGCGGGTCAAGGAATTAGAGAATTCGATCGCGCATCTTGTTCATCAGTCGTCTTGGGAAACGACCGACGCCGCATTGTTTTCGACGGGACTTAGCGGTGGGTTGTCTTCGCTCGGAACGCTGACGGTTGCCGATGCACTGGAAGTAAACGACGAAGGCCGCACAGATCGTTCGCGGGAAGGCAAGTTCAAGCCTTATATGCCCGACGCGTCCGGTGGATTTGTTATTCCAGTTTGCTTGGGCGACTATTTTTCCAATTTCCGAGTGGTTGGCACTATTCCAGAGTTTTTTGAACGGCTCGTTTATGACGTGGACAACGGATTGAAATACGAGTTTGCCCAAGGACGCAATTTTCATCGTGACGATCCAGACAACGGTTTTTTTGAATGTGTCATCGGTGCGGCCGTCGCTCGCAAAGAGGGCGTCAAAATTGGGGATAGAATTGCGGCATCCCATGGCGCGCCGGCAGACTCTGAATCCGATGTCATGATTCACGAGAAGACGTTCAAAGTTGTCGGCATCCTCAAGCCGACCGGTTCGCCGAATGATCGTGCCGTGTTTGTGAACATGGAAGGCTTCTACTTGATGGAAAACCATGCGGAGCCGATCAAGCGACAAGACGGGGCCGAAATGATCAAGAACGAAGCGGTTGATGCGACCGCTCTTGTCCAGCAGCCGCTGCCGCTTGAGCAGCGCGAGGTCACCGCGATGCTGGTGCGATCTCCGTTGACCCGTGCGATCTTTTTGCAAGACACGATCGACAGTGGGAACGTGGCTCAGGCGGTGTTGCCTATCGCCCAGATCACGAGTTTGTTTGACATCATTGTGCGGCCAATTCAGTGGGTGTTGTTGTTGCTGACCGCGATGATCTGCATTGTGTCGGGCGTCAGTATTCTGGTCAGTATCTACAACTCGATGAGCGACCGGAAACATGAAATCGCCGTGATGCGTGCTCTCGGAGCAGGTCGCGGTACGGTCATGACGATCATTCTGCTCGAAGCGTTCTTTCTTTCGATGGGCGGTGGCGTCCTTGGATGGATGGCCGGTCATACGTTAAATGCCGCGGCTGGACCATTTGTCGAGGCGGAAACGGGCGTATCGATTGGCTTTTTCAGCTTCGCGCCGCCGATAAATATCTTTGAGACGATGGGCTACGATATTGCCAGCGATGCGCTTCGTTATTGGACGAGCCTTTCGCCAGAGTTGCTGCTGGTCCCGTCATTGATGGTTCTGGCGGTGATTTTCGGCATCTGGCCCGCCATGTCGGCCTATCGCACGGATGTGGCGAAATCGCTTGGAAAGTAAATCCGTAGCACAGGCTGTCAGCCTGTTCGCACAGCACAAAACAGGCTGGCAGCCTGTGCTACAAGGAAAAACCAGGCAAGATCGACTTTGCTCGCCCGTCAAACTGTGCAAAAATGTATAGACGGCACGAATTACCCAAACGCACTCTTATCGAGGGACGTTTTACAATGTCACGCTGGACTACGATTCGACTCATCTTGGCTCTCTCACTGCTCGCCGCGCCAATCAGCCAAACAACGGCCGTGGCTTGTCCTTTCTGCGCGGCGGTCTCGCAGACGTTCACCGAAGAAATCAACTCGATGGATGCCGTCGTGATCGCCAAGCTGGTCGCGCCGCCATCGTCGACATCCTCGGACTCCGATGATGTCGCCAAAGCCAAATTTGAAATTCAAGAGGTCGTCAAAGGCGGCTCACATCTGAGCAAAATGAAGTTGATCGAAACGATCTATTTCGGCGAAGCGAAAGTCGGGCAGCAGTTCCTGATCATGGGAGTTGATCCGCCGAAGCTCATGTGGTCCACCCCGCTGCAATTGTCGGCTCGCGGCAAGACTTACGTGTCGAAACTGCTGAGCGTGCCAGCGACCGGTGCCGAGCGATTGGAGTTCTTTCAAGATTATCTGGAAGACAACGACGAGATGCTGGCCCGCGACGCGTATGACGAATTCGCCAAGGCACCTTACGCCGAAATCAAAGCGGTCAAAGACAAATTGAAGTATGAGAACTTGGTCGGGTGGATCAAGTCGAGCGACGTACCAGCCAGCCGTCGACGATTGTACCTGACACTGCTCGGCGTGTGTGGCACGTCGAAGGACTTGACCATGTTGGAAGAAATGATGAAGTCGACCGATCGCAAACAGAAGGCGGGCCTCGACGCGCTGATCGGTTGTTACTTGACGTTGAAAGGCGCCGAGGGCATGCCGCTGGTCGAGGATCTGTTTTTGAAGAACAAATCGGCCGAGTACGCGGACACCTACGCCGCGATTATGGCTTTGCGATTTCATGCGACTGATGGTGGCGTCATTGAGAAACAACGTGTGATCAAAGGATTGCGCCACATGCTCAGCCGACCTCAATTGGCAGACCTCGTCATTCCCGATCTCGCGCGCTGGGAAGATTGGTCGGTGATGGACAAGTTGGTCGACTTGTTTATCAAGGCGGATGAAAAGTCAAGTTGGGTTCGCGTGCCGGTCATCAACTATTTGCGAGCGTGCCCCATGCCGGAAGCCAAGGAGCACATCAAGAAGCTCGAAAAGGTCGACCCGGCGGCCGTGAAGCGTGCCCACAACTTCTTTCCCGTCACGCCGGCGAACAAAGACAAGCAACAGTCGAACTGGCAGCGGCCGAAGAAAGACGAAGTGGCCGTTAACAAGACTCCCATCGCCGATGAACAACCCGCGCTGGCTCCGCCTCCCGTAAAGAAGAAGCGACGGGATTTGGCGGTCGCGGAAAACGTCACCGCACAGAACACCGCAACAATTGCATCCGTATCTGTGCCGGAAAACCACTCGATGAACCCGCTTCTTTTGGTCAGCGTAGTGGTAGTGACTGGTTCTACCTTGATGTTATTGCTTTGGACCATCCTGGCCGGAACTGTCAAGCGCGCAATTGCCTGATCCTGCTCGAATCAAGTAACCCGAAGTGCAAGTGAGGGCACTGCTCAGGCGCGTCCCCCGCTTACACTTCGGGTTATTATTTCATGAAGCGATTGAGTCCGACATGAGTGACAATCCTTATCTCTCACCCGACGTTGATGACGAAGTTGGATTTGACGACGACATTGGCTTTGAACCTAGTGCTGACGAAGAGAACTATCGTTCGGTGAGCAAATATGCTGCCTTTTCGTTGACACTGGCCGTCATGTCATT
>CAYFJO010000727.1:0-4296 GCA_964343305.1 uncultured Pirellulaceae bacterium
AACATTGTATGGGCAAGCCGCATAAGAGAGATGTGCGAGTTGCTACCAATTGATTTGACGATCGAATCATCTTGGCCTCCATGCGGCCACCGATCGTCCGTCCGTCTATATTTACTACGTCAGTAATTCTTACCAGTTTCCCCTGGGGGGATAAGACGCTAGACAATTACTACAAAAGTCGCTTTTGCGCATCCCACTGAGGAGTGAATATCTCGGCGTGGCAATCATCAAACGTGATCACCCAGGCTTCGGTCGGGTCTCCTTCTTCGGGACCAATTCCGTCCGGCGGATCGATCAATTCTGCGATGATCTTTCCCTTTCGCCATTCGCCAGGCAAGTCCGCCAAAACAAGATGATTCGGACCACCCGGAGCGTACGACCCGTACACAATGAGCGAGTTGCAAAGATTGTTTGGTGTCATGGAAGTACTCTTTCTTGCGACAGGGATTGGGCCCCCAAACTAACGTCCAATTCTTCCTCGAGCAATCGTTCTATTCTTAGGGAATCTCGAAGGCGTCACAACAACTCCAGTAGCTCACGCTTTGCGTGACGGGGAATGGGTTGACCATTCGGCAAATCTGGGTTTGGGTGTAAAGTCTATTCCGGCATGCGAAGCAATAATCGCATATTCTATGTACGTTGAGGTGGGCATTCATCTCGGGACTCGAGATTGGCACATACCTTGCGGGCAAGTGAAGTCATTGACTTGATCCGCCAGCAACTAAGCTGCACCGACGCACCATCACAAGCGACCAAGGGCGAACTGCATTTCGCTGGTTAATGCAGGCCGGATTCCGCTGAATCGCATTGCGAAGTTCCGAAAGATCGCTCTTCGTCACGGCACCGAAAACGTTGGGAGAGCTTGCAGCGGCCATGACTCAATGCCTAGTTTTCGCCGGCACGAGCGGCTTGGTTTTCTCGCCAGGCATCGATGTACGCGCGAAAGCCGGCCAGCGTTTTTGTATCCGCGCCTTTGAGTGACGCCTGTGATTCGCTCGTGAGTAATGACTTGCCGGACGATTGATAGAGATGGGCCGCTTGGGCAGCGACCGCCTCGTCGTAGTCACTCAGAAGTTTTGCGAGTTTTTCCAAATCGCCTTTGGAATTGGCGAACAGTTTGCTTGCATAGTCGTAGGCGGAAGCTCGCTTGCCGTCTCCATCGATGTCCAACCACACGGCTCCGCTGCAGCCGATCACTTTGGCGTCCCAGTCGGGTGAGGTGGGCTGGTAGGGCTTGGCTGTTTTCCAGTACAAGCCATCGACACCCGGCCCGGACGCGATGGCGACCAAGTGAACGTCGTGCTTGGGGCGCGGAATGTTGAATTCTTCAATCGCCTTGACGCCGAGTGGCAGCTTGTCACTCGGTTGGATCGATCCTTCACGGAGAATCTGCCCGTTGGCGTAGAGCTTCCAACTCGTCGCCTTGGTCCAATGCGGACCCAAAACTCGCAACTTGACGGCGATTTGATCTTCTAAATCCTTTGCTATCTCGCCGGACCGGTACTTTCCGTTGATCGTCAATTCCGCCAGCAAGCCGTAACTGACCATCACCTGGCCTTGGATGAAATGGTTGACCGCCTCGTCGACGTCGATGTCGCCCGCATCAGTGTCGTTCGAGCGAATGTACGTGCGGCCTTGTCCGACGAAGTGACGGGCGACATCGTGCGAGTCGCTGCTGCCGACGGGTGTGATCCAGTGACCCCGGTTGAGCAAACCCATCCAATCGTGGAACAACCGCATGACGTCGGTCTGTGTCGCACCGGAGTTGATGCATTCCATGGCGTTGAACTTGACCGGCCAGCCTTCAACGTTTTCGCCAACCACCGCGTTGTGCAGCTTGGGGCCAAATGGCGTCGTGCCGCCGTGGATATCGCGGGCGTGGTTGAGGATGGCGACTTTGACGTTAGGTGTGCGATAGATGTCGTCGAGGATCGATTGCCAGTCGCCGAGTTTATAGTCGGGTATCTTCGCTCCGGCTCTCACCGGAAAAATGTTGAAGTGGCCGATCTTGGTCGTGACTTCATTGCCGATGACCGGAGTGAAGAACTTGTCGACGTTCATTTTCTTGGCGAACGAACGATGATCAATGTGTACGTTGTGATCGGTCGCAATCGGCAGCTCGATTCCTTCGGCGGCCAGGGTGACCATTCGTTCGTCGACCGTCGCGTCGCCGTGGCCGGAGTGGGTGAGGGTGTGGACGTGCGTGTCGCAAGCAACGTAGCCTTCGGTCGGAACTTCGCGACGGATATTCAAGGTCTGACGGAATTCTCCACCACGCTCGCCATTGATTTCGACGTGATCCAGCGAATACTCGAAGCCGCGGCCTGCGTAGATCGTGTAACGACCCTTGGGCAGATGGAATTGAGCGCTGCCTTGTAACGTGTAAACCGTGCCGGGGCGAATGGCGAGATCCTTGTCGTCTGCCGTCACGGATTGCAATGCACCGCGGGAATTGAGAACTGTAATTCGGGCAGGTGTCCTTCGTTGCAAGTCGTCGTCGATGACGTTTACGAGAACAGACACTGCCGACCGCGATTTGGGATTATCCAGCGAAATGTTTCCCACGCGAATATCATCGGTCGATTTTCTCCGTCGCGTGTCTTGTTCGATGGCCAGCGTATTTTCTCCGTCTACCAGCGTTTGCGGCAAAACAGGGAAATAAATGACCATGTCGTTTTCATCGACTTTGAGTTGGCCGAGTTGTTTTCCATTAATGGAAACATTCCAACGTTGCTTGACATCTTGCTGTTGCACAGCGAGCGCCAATTCGTCTCCGTTTGGCTTCGAATTGAACCGCAATTCGAGCCGCTCGGCGTCAGGCTTGTCAGGAAACTCACTCCATTCGCGCGGACCTTCGATCCGCAAATGACGAAGGCCGTCGAGTAAGACTTGGTGCTCGGCGGTGACCGTCGCACAGTAGAACGCGGTGAGAAGGACAGCAAGCAAAGTTTGGTGTTTCACGTGATCGGCCTGTCAATCTTTCATGTGTCGCTGGATGAACTCAAACGCGGAAACGTAGGCGGCGTCGATAAGCTTTGGATCGCCGCCACCCAGACCGTGTTCGCCGTTGGGGATCGTGACCAGCTCGTGTTGGACGTTGTGCTTTTTGAACTGCTCGGCCATCATGGTCGATTGTTCGTACGGGACGTCGGTGTCATTCGTGCCGTGGATTAACATCGTGGGCGGGTAATCAGCGGTCACGTTTTTGACGGACATGTAGGGATAGAACTTTTCCGGTTCGGTGTGCGGGTCCCAGCCGCTGACTTCTTTGGGCCAGATTCCGCGCTGGCGACAAAAGTTGTAGAACAATCCACCGTTGCCATCACGCTCGCGAGAATCTGAAACGGGCGGGCCGTCGACTTGGGCGCGGGCTTCTTCTTCGGTGTTTTTGACTTTGTTGTGACGCGGATGCGGGCTGGGTCTGCTGTACCAGTGGCCGACCAAATCGCCGTAGCCCCAGAACGAAACAAGCACAGTTGGCCGTGGTTGGACTCGATACCCCGTGACAAGCGTCAAGCAACCGCCTGCCGATCCACCCGAGACGGCAATTCTGCTCGCGTCAATATTGAACTTTTTCGGCCCTTCTTTGCGAATCCACTTGAACGCGTCTTCGACGTCTTCGATGATGCCGGGCAGCATCGTTTCAGGGGCCAGGCGGTAGTCAATGGAAACCAGCGCATAGCCCGCGTCGAGCATCATTTTTTTGACGCGTCCGCTGACTCCGGCGCGATGGCCGTTGATTAGCGCCCCACCGTGAATCCACACGATCACAGGGCGACGGACATCGTCATCGGCGCGATGCACGTCGAGTTTGATTTCCAGGTCGCCGACTTTTTTGTAGGTGTAGGTACTCACTTTGACTTTCGTTTCGGCGGCAAACAGTTGCGGTGACACAGACAATGCGGCGGCAGTGGCCGACATTTGTAACATCTGGCGTCGGTCCAGGCGATTGTTCATCGGGTGGCTCCTTATTCTTAGTAGCTTGACTCTCTGAGTCGAGCATGGGCCGCGAAATGCTCGACTCGGAGAGTCAAGCTACGTCCGCTATGGACGCCATCAGTATACAATGGTCGCACGGCGATTTCATTGACGGCGCGGCGATTAAAAACCGAAAGTAGCTTGGCCGGATGACCCTCTTCTCGCCGCGAACACGATCAATTATTGTGGCATATTGATCATTTGTTTGTTTCGAAAGATGCAGGTCATCATGCCCACCGCCACCACGTTTCCCACCATTCGTCACAAAATCGCAGGTGTGTCCGTTGCCGATCTGGCAAGTCAATTCGGCACACCGAC
>CAYFJO010000728.1:0-4294 GCA_964343305.1 uncultured Pirellulaceae bacterium
GTTTACATCTCATTCCCCCCTTCCCAAGCTTTCTTGGCGCAATCGATGTGACCGAGGGCGGTTAACCAACCAAGGACAGTCTGAATTGGCGACGAAGTAGGGCCCAGGCCGATTACCTGCTGATCGTCAAAGGCAATCAGGGAAGCCTTTTTCAAACGCTGTTGGATCGTTTCCTGGAGTACGGCGAAGTCGATTATCAAGTGCCGGGACTTCGCCGCCATGTGACGGTCGAGAAATCGCATGGGCGTCAGGAGCGTCGAGAATACTACGTGATGGCCGCGGGGCAAGACGAAGCGTTTGAGCGTTGGCCGGAATTGAAATCGATTGGCATGATTTACCGCTGCCGCCAAACCGGCGAGACGACCCACGAGGAAACGATGTTCTTCATCACCAGTCACCCGCCGAAAGTGCGACGATTGAGCGAACTGATTCGCGGTCACTGGGGCATCGAGAACCGCTTGCATTGGGTTCTGGATGTAACTTTTTCAGAGGATCAGAGCCGCATTCGCAGGGGATCTGCTCCGGAAATCTCCGCGGCTTTTCGCCGGATGGCCTTGAACATTCTCCAACGCGACACATCCATCAAAGAGAACATTCGCGGCAAACGCCTTCGCGCTGGCTGGGATGACAAAGTCCTCGATGCCATCTACGCCGGCTTTTCCGGTGATTGAACGTGCGATTTCCCTGGGGTGCGCGACGGCCACGATCGGAGTATATGTAACATTTCCCGACGCGTCTCTGGCCCCTAGTGTGCTGTTGAACTCAGTTCAACGAGTTGTCGTAACAGGTCGGAGCGAGTCAGTATTCCGACCAAGCGTTGACGATCGTCAATCACTGGGAGACAGCCGATTCGTTCGGAGAGCATGGTGTGTGCGGCATCAGATATGAGAGTTGTTGGACTGATAGATTCCAACGCCGTAGACATATATGCGCCTACGCTCGCATGAGCAATCTTCTCATCTACGTTGAACAGTTGGCCCATGTGCCTGAAAAGGTCTCGTTGGGTTATGATCCCGACAAGTTCACGCTTTGCATTGACAATCGGGAGATGCCGTACGCCTTGGGCGGCGATTGTTTTCGCTACTTCTCGCATAGTACTCGTTGCCGTAACGGTATGCACTTCACGAACCATCACGTCCGCGACCCGTGTTTTGTTGAGGTCTTGGTCATCATCTTTGAGGGTCTTTGACTGACTGCGCACATAAGCCGAGTGATCATCATCTGCGTTCTGTTCGTTCGCAGGCGATTCTCGACGTATGACAATCGCTTTTGTCTTTGCGGCGAATAGGGCATAGTCGACCGGCTTGAACTCAATTGCGTCTACGCCGCGCGAAATAAGATCTTTCGCAAGTCTTGGCTCCAGCACGCCGGTGAGAACGACTACGGCAGGACGAGTTTGCTTTTGAAGCAATTCCACGACCAATGCGTGGCCATTCTTGTTAGGCATTTTCAAATCGGTAACCACAAGGTCATAGTGACCTTGACTAAGCCTTTGTTCGGCAACGTAACCATCCGTTGCTGGATTACAGGAGAATCCCTCGTAGGACAATGCGCGTATCGTCAATTCACGGGTCGCCGTTTCATCGTCGACGACCAAGGCGCGGTAAGTGGGATCTTGAGTCATGACTGCTTCAAATGGGCATTCGGGAATCTCATTTGGGGTGACAATCTATACCGACACTTCGTGGGGTGAATGCGTTTTGTTGTCTGCTGGATCGGAGTTTTCCGCAACTGGCTGTGATGCTTCCATTAGTGTTGATTTCAAAGTGCGATAACTACACGGAACCGCAACTGCTCTACCCATCTGACTAAACTTATCAAGCTGTTCCGCGTGGCAGGCAAGGACGATCTCACCGCGAGGCCGTGAGCGCAGCAAGGTGGACAGCTGATGCGGTGCCGCGCCTTGACAATTGAACAACACGCCTGCGTCGCACTCTTCGAGATCTGTGTTCGGCAGCGTGAGAACGATGTTCATCGATGAAACAATGTCTTTCAGGAAATCAACGGGTTCTCCCGATAGATTGCGATAGAATAACTGGCGAGTTTCGGAATCCGATTTCGATTCGTTTCCCTTTTCCTGCGCGTGAGCCGCCGATTTCGAACGAACCTCAAGAATACGTTCTAAGTCAACTCGGGTTTGTTCGATAATCGCCGCGAGGTCATCGATTCGTAGCCGTCGAATCACAGTTGATGACGGGAATTCGACCAGATCCCATGGTTCCCAGTGGGCGGCGGCGATTTGTCCGATCAGGACGGCCACTTTGACGAGTTCGGCTTTTTTCCGTGCTGGACCTGGAAATCGAGTCAGCATCGGGTACGGATCGAGGATGTTTCGAAGCGGACGGCAGATCTCGGCGGGGATTTTCCAGATGGTGGCCAATCGCGACATGATTTTTGCGTGATTGTCTGGAAACAGCCGGTTCTCGTGTTCGAGCAATGTTTCGTTTCGTTCAAGGCAGAGACTGACCATCCGCTGATACTGATCGGGATAGAGTGTCGCCAACACGACTCTGCCAAGCTGGTGCATGATTGCACAAAGCAATAGACCTTCCTCAAGATCCTCGTGTTGACCTTGCATAACGAGCAAATCAAGGGCGATGCCAGCCGCAACGCTGCGTCGCCATGCTGCATCGACGTCCATCCAAGGAAGTAATTCAGTTGTCAGCGCCGATAGCGCGCTGGCGGCTAGCGCCATTTCGCCAACTCGCTTTTGGCCAATCCGAGCAATTGCCAGGTCGATTTCTACGATCCGTTCTTCGGTCGGATTAAAGAAACTACTGTTGGCTAATCCAATAATCTCGGTGGCCAATGGTGCATCGCGTTGAATTGTGTTTGCCAACTGTTCAGCACCGCACTCACGGGACTTCGCCATCTCGTGAACTTCCAGGGCCGTTTCAGAAATCGGTACGATTCGGGATACGATCGCCAATTTACTTTGGATTTCATCGAGGCTGATCGGTTTCACACTCGCGGCATCGTTGTTTCGTAAATCGCTGCTGTTTTCATCCGTGGCAGTCGGCTCGTGGCTCATTCGTTGCATCAGGGACCGGACCTTCGCCGCAAACACGTCATAGTCAACTGGTTTGAACATGATGTCGTCTACACCTCGATGCATCAGATCCTTGGCAAGTCGCGGTTCAATGACACCCGTTAGCACGACAATCACTGGTCGATCATTGCGGCTCAGCAGCTCGACGGCGAGCGCGTGGCCGTGCATGTTTGGCATTTTCAGATCGGTGACGACCAAGTCGTACTTGGTTGTCTTTGTCAGTTCCAACGCTTCGGCACCGTCGGTTGCGATGTCGCAAGAGAATCCTTGTTTATTTAACGCACGCATCGTCAATTGCCGGATAACCGCTTCGTCTTCGACGACTAATGCCTCATAGATTTGTTGAGCCACTTCTTCTTCCTTTTCAGCCTGTATGAACTACTTCTGGTGCATCTTCAACTGGCGAAGGGAGTTCAAACAACGAGTTCTCACTCTGTCGTTCGGACGAGCCGTCCGGGTGCTGCCGCGCAATCTGACGAACCTCTGGAAGAGCCTCAAAAAAAAGATCCAAAACACGTGGATCGAAATGTGTGCCACGACCGTCTCGCAAAATGTCGAGGGTTTCTTCTTCGGAAAGTGCTGGGCGATAGACTCGATTGTGGGTCAGTGCGTCGTACACATCGACAATACTGACAATGCGGGCGCTTTCAGGAATTCCAAATGCGAACAGCCTGTCGGGATACCCAGTGCCATCCCACCGCTCGTGGTGGCTGCGCGCGATTTCACACGCCATTTTCATCATCGGCGAATCGCTGCCTTCCAACATGTCCGCACCGACAATCGCATGCGTCTTCATGACTTCGAATTCATAGTGAGTGAGCGGTCCAGGTTTGAGGAGAATCTTGTCGGGGATTGCAATTTTGCCGACGTCGTGCATCGGTGCCGCAAAGCGAATTTGCTCAGCCTCGCCGGTTGGCCAGCCAGCGGCCACCGCCAACACCTCGCTGAACAATCCAACACGTCGAATATGCGCCCCCGTCTCTTCGTCGCGGTACATCGAAGCATCGACAAGCCGGTGGATGGTTTCTTCGTGTGCGCGACGTATGGTCATAGTTTGCTCGCGCACTTTGTCTTCGAGTCGTTGGGTATATTGCCGCTTTTCGATGATGAGCTGGCGGTGTTCGAGTCCCTTCGAAACTTGAAAGATGAGTTCGTCACCTTCGATAGGCTTTATAAGGTAGCCACAGGCGCCGGAAGTCAGCGCTTCGATCGCGATTTTTGTTTCGCCACGTGCGGACAGCATGA
>CAYFJO010000729.1:0-4285 GCA_964343305.1 uncultured Pirellulaceae bacterium
CCATCCGCGTGATCATCGCGGCGTAGGCGGCTCGCGGCGTGAAGTGCGGCGTGTAGCCGTAGCCCTTGCCGCGCGTGAACGGCGGGTCGTTCCAGCCGAGCTTGTGATACTGGGCGAGTTCCTCGTCGGGCACGTGCAGCGCGACGTGCGGGATGATCGTTGGATAATAGAGAAAGAACGGGCGGTCTTTGCTCTTGCGGACGAACTCGAGGGCTTGTTGGTTGATCCGGTCGGGGGCGTAGTCCGTCCCTTTGAACTGGTCGTAGCTGCGCGGGTCGGCCGGATCGGCACCTTTGGCCAGGCTGGCGTGACCGGGCACGGGCGGCTTGTTGTCGAGCATCAGCTTCTGCTCGTTGCTCCAGAGATACTCGGGGTAGTACGTGTGTGCCTTGCTTTGGCAGTTGTAGCCGAAGAAGCGATCGATGCCCTGGCTGCACGGACGACCGGCCGATTCGGGTCCGCCCAGTCCCCATTTGCCGAATGCTCCGGTGACGTAGCCTTGCTTTTGCAAAACTTCGGCAAGCGTGACTTCGTCATCGGGGATGGGCCATTGACCTTCGGGTGGCGTGCCTTTGTTGCTGCGGATGTAAGCGTGGCCCGGATGTTTGCCGGTCATCAAGACGCATCGTGACGGGGCACAGACGGCGTTGCCGGAATAGTGTTGTGTGAGTCGCATTCCTTGTTTTGCGAGGCCGTCAAGGTTCGGCGTCCGAATTTGCTTCTGGCCAAAGCAGCCAAGTTCCCGATATCCGAGGTCATCGGCAACAATCAGCACAATATTAGGTACACGACCAGATTCTGAAGAAAAGGCTCTATTGTGAAAGTGTGTTGACAATACAATCGCTAGCGCGGTGAGAGCGCACGTTGTCACTTTGTGTAGCAAAGGACGAGTTAGTTCCACTGACGACATTTTGAGGTTCCTTGTTGCTGCGAACATGATTGGTTTTCCAGTGACGTTTTTGCTGTTGAAGTCCATCGAGACGATCGGTTTTTCGACCAGCTTGCCATCTTTGAAACGCTCAGCGCCAACGTGGTGTCGTAAGCATTCCATTTACCCGCGCCGCTGTTGGCGTGATACGGTGACTCCGTTTCAATGATCATCAAGCATTCTCCACGGGCCGTCAAACATAACTTCGGCTCCGTGAATCGCCGTTGCGGCGACACTCACCTCGGCCATCGACGGTGGACCACAGTATGTTCGACTTGTTAGCGGTACTCAAGACGCGGCCGGCCGGGATTGCTTACGAACCCAGCGCGCAAGCTAGGGGAAACTCAACAATCTCTCGCCTGCGCATCGAGCTTGTGTGATAATCGGACCTTCCCAACGAATCCCGTGACGACACACTTCCTATGAACGACTTTCATTGGCTCGACTACACCGTCGTCATCATTTACCTGGCCATCTCGCTGGGGCTGGGGTTCGCAATGCGGCGCCAATCCAACCGTGACGAGTTTCTCACCGCCGGCCGTTCGATGGGCCGCATCACCGTGGGGCTGAGCGTGATGGCCACATTGTTCTCGGCCAACAGTTTCGTGATGTATCCGTCGACGGGCTACGGCAACAGCGTGCGGATCATCATGGCGCTGGTGGCGTTCTGGTCGATGGGGCCGATCGTGGCGTGGGTGTTTATTCCTGTTTATTCCAAACTGAATTGCAACACGGCCTACGAGTACCTGGAAAAACGGTTCCACGTTACGGTGCGATGTTTGGCCAGCGCACTGTTCATCGTCTTACGCATCGCCTGGATGGCCGCTGCGACGTTTGCTGCGTCGGTTGCGATCTCCGGCATCTCGGGCATCCATCAATACGTGATCACGATCGGGCTCGGTGTGATCGCGATTGCTTACACGATGCTGGGTGGCCTGCGGGCTGTGATGTGGACGGACGTGTTGCAGTTCTTCGTGTTCTTTGGCGCGATCCTGTTTGCGACTATCTTGTTGATCAGCCAATCCGACGGCGGGGCGAGTCAAATCATCGAGACCTATTTCGACGGCCGCGATCACATGGTGTTCGACTTTTCGCTCGATCCAACGTTGCGGTTCGGGACGATTGCGATCTTGCTCGGTAGTTTTCTCGAAGGCATGTCCGCCTTTGGTGCTGACCAGGTTGCCGTGCAGCGCTACATCGCCGCCAAAGACATGCGGACGTCCCAAACCGGCTTCTTGATTAATCTGCTGGGCATGATGATCGTGATCCCCGGCTTGCTGGCCATCGGCATGGGGCTGTTCGACTTTTACCACCACCATCCCGACGAATTGACCCCCGTCTTGATCGATCATCTGGAAACAGCCGAAAGCGACGAAGCGAATGACTTGCGAGTGCGACTTAAAGCACTGGCCGCGAAAGACTCGGAATCCACGTTTGCCGAAACGGTCGACCAACACTACCGCACGCATCCGCGCGAATTGCACGAAGACATCGTAAACTTGGGATTGAACGACCAAGCCATGCCGCAGTTTGTGAGAAGCAAGTTTCCGGCAGGCGTCGTGGGATTGCTCGTAGCGGCATTGATGGCCGCGACGATGTCCAGCATCGACTCAGGCATTCACTCGATCACGACGGCATTGGTGGTCGACTTTCGCGATCGACTGTGGCCGAACTTGCGGCCCAAGACAGATGCAGGTGAGATGATCGCGGCGCGGACGCTGGTTGTGTTGATCGGTGTGCTGGCGATCACCTTGGCGTGTTTCGTCGGTCAGTTGGGCGACGTGTTTGCCGTCGCAAAAAAGACCGTCGGTGCGTTCGCCGCGCCGCTGCTGGCGGTGTTTATTCTTGGTCTGTTTAGTCGCCGCGCGACTTCACGGGGCGTGTTCTTTGGCACATGGATCGGAGCGGCGTTCACATTGTGGGTCATGACAAATTACGACGACTGGTTCTCAATGTGGTTCTTTCCGATTGGATTCTCTAGCTCTGCAGGACTATCGTTGGCACTTAGTCTTGTGATGCCTGACAAGACCAACGATGGCAGAGAGTTCACATTCTCAGCCATGCGAGATCAGTTGAAGTGATCCGACTTCCGAAGTTTTCTCAAACTTGGGAAGTCTCGATTCGGTTCAAAAAAACCCCTGATTCGAATCCGAACCAGGGGTGAGGTGCTCATGCAAGCACTCTGGTGACAACACCGGAACCAACGGTCCTGCCGCCTTCGCGGATGGCGAAGCGGTCACCGTCGGTCAGTGCGATCGGCTTTTGCAGCGACACGCCGAGCTTTACGCCGTCGCCGGGCAATGCCATGTCCAGGCCGCCCAGCATCGACGCTGTGCCGGTCACGTCCGTCGTGCGGAAGAAAAACTGCGGCGTGTAACCGTTGAAGAACGGCGTGTGCCGACCGCCTACTTCTTTCTTCAGGACGTAAACTTCGGCCTCGAAGTTGGTGTGCGGCGTGATCGTGCCGGCTGCGGCCAGAACCTGGCCACGTTGCACTTCGTCGTGTCCGACTTTGCGCAACAGGCAACCGACGTTCGCACCGGCCGATGCCGATTCGAGCTTCGTGCCAAACGACTCGACCTGCGTGATGACGTCCGCTCGTGACTCGTCTTCCAGTCCAACGATCTCCACGGACTCGCCACCGCATACGGTCCCTTGCTCGATCTTGCCCGTCACCACCGTTCCACGACCGGCGATCGAAAACACGTTCTCGATTGGCATTAAGAACGGTTTGTCAACCAAACGAATTGGATCGGGAATGTAGGTGTCGAGCGCCGCGAGCAATTCTTCGATGCACTCGGTCGTCGACGGATCGGTCGGATTGTCGTGCGCATGCATCGCCGAGCCACGGATGAACGGCACTGCTTGGCCGTCATATCCGTACTGGGTTAGCAGTTCGCGCAGGTCCATCTCGACCAACTCGATGAGCTCGGGGTCGTCGACCAGGTCGCACTTGTTCAAAAACACGACCAGGTGCGGCACGCCAACTTGTCGCGCGAGCAACACGTGTTCGCGCGTCTGCGGCATCGGGCCATCAGCAGCCGACACGAGCAACACGGCACCGTCCATTTGAGCTGCGCCAGTAATCATGTTTTTGATATAGTCGGCGTGGCCCGGACAGTCGATATGCGCGTATTGACGCGCGGCCGTCTCGTACTTGACGTGCGACGCGAGGATTGTCACGGTCTTGTTCTTGTCGCGTTCGATGCCACCGCGTGCGATCTCTTGGTACGTTTTGTACTTGGCGAGGCCTTTCTCGGACTGCACGCGCAAGATTGCGGCGGTCAGCGTAGTCTTGCCATGGGCCAGGTGGCCCTGGGTGATTGCTCACCCAGGGCTCCCACAGACCCGTACGTG
>CAYFJO010000730.1:0-4276 GCA_964343305.1 uncultured Pirellulaceae bacterium
GATGCCTACATCGCGGGATGACTGGCTGCTCTCGCGTAGCGCCTCGGCGAACTCGATATCAGACTCGGGCGCAAGCAGTTCGGCTTCGGCGCGATCTCGCAATGCGGAATCCATCGTCATCGAACGACGCAGCGTTTGACGGACCTCGGCGTCCGCACGCAGAAGGTCCTGCAATGAGGCAAAGTCCTCATCGCTGATCACGCCGTTTCGCCAGTCTTCAATCAACTGCCAGCCAGTCGGATCGGTCATGTCAGCTCTCCTTCCGGACGAACCCCTTGCAAAGTGTCTTCGATACACCTCGAGAGGATCAGCCGCAGACGCCCCAGTTTCTTGTAAAGTGCGTTCGGCGTCACACCGACTTCTTCCGCGATCGGCTTGATCTTCTGGCCCGGCGTGTAGACGCGCAGGACCAGCTGTTGTTGATGCTCGGGAAGTTGACTCAGGCAGCCGTCGAGCGCCTGCCGTTCCCGCTCGCTGCGATCGAAGTCATCCTGGCACTCATCGGCGATGAGTTTGATGATGTCCTCATCAAATACGAGCCGGTCCCGAGCCTTGGTGCGACGGTAGTTAAGCACTTCATACCGGGCAATCGTCGCCGCCCACCTCGCGAAATCCGTCTCTGGATCAAACTGACCGAACTTTGTCCATGCGGCGACACTCACGTCCTGCATCACTTCGTCGACATCATCCCACGAAGGCAGCAGCGTGCGCACAAGGCACCGCAAACCACCCTCATGCCGGCTGAATAACCGCATGAATGTCCGGTACGAGTCGTCGCTCACGGGCTGAGTTTTCGATGTTTCTGTCATGTTCTCAGGGACTTCCTACTTAACTACTGCCGACATGTCGAAAATCAGCCGAAAAAAAAACGCCAATTTCCTATCCGGCTTAGTTTACGCCTGCATTCTGAGTTCACCGTTCGCGCCCTGACCGACTCAATCCACAGTCGCATTTGCAGTGTGAAAGCACAAGAACACGTGGGACTTGCTCTGCGCATGAGGTGATCACGACCGATGCGAGTTTCGCAATTCTTTCCTGCTGACGGTTGTATCGACTTCGGCGAGTAACACAATATCCTACGCGTTCATGGTCATCTTTTTGCAGATTCGCACACTTTCGCCCTCGAACGGAATCGGGAGCAACGTTCGCCCTTGCTCAAACCCCATTTTCAGCTAAGCAAGCAACATGCGCCGATCCAGCCACATACCACGGGACTCGCCTAATATTGGATGTCAAAGGCGCATCTTTCGACATAGACGCATTAGACGATTGGCTTGTCAGGACGAGTATCCGACGCGTAGGTGCATCACACCTATGAAGTTTTAGACTGCTCAAAAACTGCGTCGGGGTCGCACACCCGGTTCACTACTGGTGAGCAAACATGTGGCGCCATGCGAGCAACTAACGGTACCGATCCCGCCCTTGACGTAGTCGTGGCAACGACCATTTTCGTGCGTGAGGATGCATCGACTTCGGCGCCTTGAGTTCGTCCGTAACTCGCGTCGGTGAAAACCACCTGCAGATTTAGACTGCGCTAAAAGTGCGTGGGAGTCGCACACCGGGTTGAATACTAATGAGCAAGAATGCGGTTGCGAGCGAATATCTAACGGTCCATATCCAGCCCTTGAGTTGTTCGCGGCGACAGCCATGTTCGTGCGTGAGGTGGATCGACCGATCGCAGAATGGATTGACGCTAAACTGCAGAGCTGCAACAGACCGACGCACTTTAGGGCTTTGGCTTCGTGCGTTCGGAGTGAAACGCCGACGCAGTTTCTGCACGGAAATCGCGTGCTCAAGACGGCCACGCCTGGGCATGTTAAGTGGACGCTCGGTCCGCTTCCCCGTCTGTGTGCGTCGTCATTGCCGGTGTATCGACACATTGACCGGACGAGCAGCCATTACAGCTAGCTCATCCGACGTTGGGATCAGCCGTCGCAACTAACCACCGTTTTTCGGCTTTTGGACGCCCAATGACAAAGTTAGACGTCTTGATTCGACGACGGTTGATCGAAGTCGAACATCAACTGGTACTTCTCGTGCTGCTGCCGCAGTTCAGCAATCATCTCGTCGACATTTCGGGCAACTGCATCTACGAGGCTCGTGTACCGGTGATTATTCGGCTCGAACCTCGCGGCCCGGTACTTGTCGCGAAGATCCGACCAGGGGACTCCGCGTTGAAGAGCGGCAGAGATTGTCACTGCCCAAGCTTGCATCAAGCCAGAAAGCGTTGAACCCTGCTTGGCAAGCTTGACGAAGATTTCACCGGGCTCACCGTTGGGCAACGGATTGACGGTGAGGTAGACATCCGGTCCGCAGATGAACTTTCGCGTCAACCCTTTGCGTGCGTCTGGAAATTGAAACTGCATAAAGGATGAAACCGTACAGGTGAACGTGGCAAACGGCAACTCCGAAGCCAAAGTATCCGCGGTCGATTTGTTCTTGCCGGAAACTTCATGACGAGCCTGGCCATAGAGCTGGCCAACTTGATCGAGGGATTCGCCGCTCCCTTGAGAGTCTTGTTCACCTTCGGTGTTGGTCTTCGATTTTCCCATCGACTTACTTTTTTCCCTGCTATCGGTGTGCGTTGCTTGTTCAGTGTCTGTGTCCGTCTCGCTGTGATCTTCGTGCTGACCGCCCGATGCACCGGATGATCCGGCTTCACCTTCGTTATGCGAATACGCGTGCGTGATCGACCGATTGACCAAGGTGATAATTTCATTGCGAACATGGACCTGGCGTTCTTCTTCATGTTCAAACTTCACGCGATCTGCTCGACGCGTCGGAAGACTCACCAAGCGACCAAAGAAATCGGCCGACAGGGGATTGCTGTGGCGAAACAAAGCACAGTTGCAACTGCTGACCATTGCATTGAGCAGCGGATTTTTAAGATCCTGCGGAAATGACTCGACGCCCTGAGCGAGACCGACGAACCGAGCTCCTAGCTTCCTACCACGTCGCAAGAATCGAGTTATGAGTGGTGCACTCGAATGGAAGACGGGAAGCTCATCGCACACGATCAGCACTGTGGTGCGTTCTGACCGTGGTGTTGTAAAGAGAATGTGAAACACCTCGGAAAGGATGATGTTGGCCAGAACGTTTTGAGCTTCAACACTCAAGGTTTCGTTACCCTGGGAAAGGTTGAAGTACAAGTTGGCGTTTTGCCGAATCAGTTGGCGAAAAGGTAAGTAGTGTTCAACGGTTGAAAGATGAGCCTCAAGGATAGGGTTGGAAATCAAGGCTACATATCGATTCTTGATGCTCTCTAATTGTTCGTCTTGAGCCGATATTTTTAATTCGGCTAAGCGATCAAAGTCTAAGCGAGCCATATCGTCGGGGATTGCTGCGGTAAGAGCATCGTAAGTGGGACTACCAACATCGAAGAACATCTTGCCGTCGGGGACAGTCATGCACATCTTGGCGAGTGAGCGGTTGAAGTTACTGCCCCAACGTAGGGTTCTTGGCGGAACACCGTCGGTATTTTGTCGCGTGACGCTATCGAGAAATAAGTGTGTGGTGAGCATGGAGCGGCATTCAATTTGAGCTTCATACTCGGTCTTGGTGCGACACAAACTACGATCAACGGCAAGTGGGTTGATTGCAGCGATGGGCCGCGTCGTATCGGCCGGGAAGAAGCAAAAGCTGTTGTCGCGAATACGTTTTGGCATTTCCGAGAGGTCACGTTCGCAGTCTTCCGCTCCGTCGCCTTCGGGGTCGATATAAATGACTGTCACGTTGGGATGTTTTGCCGCCCAGCGAATCAGCTCACGCGAACACACCGTTTTTCCCGAACCGGGATCACCTGATATAAAAAGGCCGGCTGTGTTCGTCAGCAGGCCCTTGGGCAGCTTGTCGTTGTTCGGAATCGTGACGTTTACGTTAGGGCTCATGCAAAGTTCCTCCGGGATTGTTGTCGAGGATTTGACGAACACGCTGTTTGTGTTGGGTTTCGAGATCCTCCAAAAGTTGTTGCTTGGTTGGAAAGGTTGACGATGAGGATCTTGCCGTCGTCCATGATCTGGCGCAGGTCGAGTTTGTTATGCGACTGTCCGAGAATCCGCAGCAGCGTTGGATCAGTCAGAAAACTCTCGACCTTGTTGAGCACCGGTTCGATCACCTCCTGGCGAAACCGATCGTTCCAGTTGGGAAACTTGTGCATCCAGAACTGACGTACCAACGGGTTGCGGACGCCGGCGACGTGGCGCTGCCGAAAAACAGGATCGGTGAGCATTTGGAACACGGTGACAAGCGTCGGTTCCGGTAGCTCCACGGCGGCGAG
>CAYFJO010000731.1:0-4270 GCA_964343305.1 uncultured Pirellulaceae bacterium
TCACCACTTGCGATTCTCACCATCGCGAGATGTGCGAGTTGCTACCAAATCATTTTCATGGTGTTTGCCTTCTATTGCCAACAACTCGATGGATTGGCTTATCGGCCATTGTATACTCAACTTCAAAGTTGCGCGGGATCCGGCGGTCGTGCGTTCCACCAGCGCTGGACATGCGAAGTACAAAACGTCAGCATAACAGGATGAGTACACCACGATACATTGCGACTTTGGTTTTGCTTGTCGGAGTAGTACCGAATATCAAATCGTTCAGTGACGAATCGACATCGCGTGCGGAATTAGGACGTCGAATCGAGAAGTTTTACTCTCCGCCGAAAGAGCACGCGGGTGAATATGGCGACTATCGTTCACCGCTGTTGTTCGCAAACGGTCAGCGCGTGAAGTCGGCAGAACAATGGAAGACGCGGCGGGCGGAGATTCTAAAAACTTGGCATCGTCGACTTGGTGCATGGCCACCGTTGGTCGAGAAGCCGGCGGTTAAGCGGCTGGAATCCGTCAAGCGCGATGACTTCATGCAGCACAAAGTGGAAATCCCAATCTCGTCCGATGGCTACATGCTTCATTGCTATTTGCTCGTACCTTCCGGCAAAGGGCCTTTTCCCGCGGTGGTGGTTCCCTTCTACGAACCGTTGACGAGCATTGGGCTTGGCAAGAAGGGGCGGGGCACGCACGACTACGGATTGCAACTCGTCAAGCGTGGCTTCGTTACCTTGTCGATCGGAACGCCGAGCAGTCTGCATAGTATTGGTGTCGACAGGAGCCAATTGAAACTCCCGCCGGACAAGCGTAAGCGTCCGCAGCCTCTGACTGTTCTGGCCTACGTCGCGGCCAATTGCCACACAATTTTGGCCCAAATGCCTGAAGTGGACGCAGAGCGAAGCGGTATCATCGGGCTTTCGTATGGCGGCAAGTGGGCGATGTTCGCATCTTGCTTGCATGAGAAGTTTGCCTGTGCCGTTTGGTCCGACCCAGGAATCGTGTTCAACGAGAAGAATCCGAACGTGAATTACTGGGAACCGTGGTACTTGGGTCACGATCCAACGACCCGACGCAAACCCGGTGTTCCTTCAGACAAGAACCCGCGAACAGGATTGTACAAAGAACTTGTCGAAGCTAACGAAGATTTGATTGAGTTGCACGCGCTGATGGCTCCGCGACCAGTACTGGTTTCCGGCGGAACGGAAGACCCACCTGCAAACTGGCGAGCACTGAATCACTTGATTGAAGTCAACCGACTGCTCGGCTACGAAAAGCGAGTCGCCATGACTGCGCGATCAGGCCACATTCCCACTGCGGAAGCTCTCGAACTTGAACTCAACTTCTTAGAGTATTGGCTCAAGCGAAAATGAGCGTGGACAGAACTGCGTGTTGCATTTCGATATTTGTCGTCCTGAGCTTGGTGACGCCGACGAGTGCAGGGGATGCACCAAAGTGGCATTTCCCACCACCAGGCGAGTCACTGGACAAGCAATCGCGCCGCGATCCTGACGAAGTTGGCTTGCAACCGTCAATCATCGCGAAACTCAAAGCAAAGACGTCAAGTGGCCAGTGGGCATTGTGGCGAAGCGGTTTCCTCATTCACGTCGAAGGCGACTTCAACACGACGACGGAAGTCAAGTCGTTGCGCAAGACGTGGCACGCACTTATGGTTGGCGCTGCGATCAAGCAACAGAAGATCAAGTCGGTCGATGAGCGAATTGCCGAATACTGTCCTGAACTCAAGGGGAAGGATGCGGCGGCAAGATGGCGTCACTTGATGACACAGACGTCCGGGTTCGATTATCCGTACGGAGATCATCCAGCTTACAAGCCAGGGCAGATGTGGACTTACTCGGACAAGAATCCACACCATCTTTGCAATGCGCTGGCTCGCGTCTACGGAAAGCGCGGTTATCGAAACGGTTACGATGAGGTGGCTCGGCAGGCATACTTTGATGCGATTGGATTGCGAGGTTGGAAGACGAGCGTGCGCGGCGACGGAATTCGGTTTCACTTTGACTTGGAAGACATGGGACGACTTGGTTTGCTCGTGGTTGCCGGTGGAAATTGGCAAGGCGATCAACTTGTCCCGCGTGACTTCGTCGAGCAGCTCGGATCGAAACAAACATCTGCAGCCAAGGTCAACTACAACGGACCAGACGATGGGCGAGTTGGGCTTGACCCGAAAAAGTTTCCAACTGCCCCATACGGATTCATGACGTGGGTCAACACGGATGGCGACTATTATCTGGGAGCCGATCGACGCTGGGCATTCGCGGCGGGAGCGGGTGGCTCGTACGTTCTTTGGAATCGAAACAACGGCATTGTGTTCGCAGGGTTCGGCATCGACACGAAGCCTACGTCGTCTGGCATTCCGCACGTGATTGAATCCTGCCTAACGAGCAGGCGATCAGAAACAGAAGCCGAGGCGGCGCAGCGACACCGGCAGGTGTCTCAGCGGCGCGAACAAGTCCATATCATTTGCCACCGCGGTGCAGTCGAGTTCGCGCATGAAAACACGATGGAAGCGTATCGAGCGGCATTTCAACTCGGCGCGGACGGCAACGAAATTGACATTCGAGCAACGAAGGATGGCGTGCTCGTCTGCTTTCACGATGACATGCTGGACCATTTGCTTGTGGCATATGGCGATGTGGCTGACTATTCGTGGGACGAATTGCAGAAGTTTCCGTTTCGAAATCCGGGCCAATTCGGAAAGTACTGCCGCATCCCGACGCTGCGCGAAGTTTTTCTGCTTCATCGCGAGTATGCAGGGCTTTTGCATCTCGATGTAAAACGGCCAGGCCTGGTTGCTCCGATCAGCAAACTGCTCGATGAACTCGACATGTGGGATCACATCGTGCAGGCTCCGGCCGATTTAAAAGACCCGCGCTACAAGCCCACGCGCGGGAAAGCAAGTATGTATCTCAATCGTTCGGAAGTCGACAAGGCGGCCATCGCCACAGTTTTGAAGAAACCGGGTAAGCGCATCATTCTTGAAGATCCGCGCGGAGTGGCGATCGCACTCGGTCGAACGATTTCGGCGCCGTCCAAGAAACCAGCAAAGGATGAAGTTGCTGTCTGGGCACAGCGCTCAACGACAACTCAATCGGAAGATCAGAAGAATCTTGAAGAACTGCTAAAAGTTCTGCGTGATGCGGATGATTCGCGCGTGGTCGCAACTGGCGTCGAGGCAGAACTCGCATCATCCAAGCGAATCCAGCGACGAGCTGTTGCTGCCGACGAACTTGCACGCCGCGGTGTTCGATCAAAAGACGTCTTCTCGATTCTCGAACAGCGGATTCGCAATCGCAGCTTACATCGAAGTTGGAGATTCTGTGGCTTAGACGGCAGTGCAGCTTTGCGGGCGCTGGTCGGGTTGAAAGCACCGCAAGTTGTCGTGGTTGGTCGCTACAGTTTGTGGCGCGACGATCCTGCCGTGGAAGCTGCCAAGAATCCAAAGTTCAAAAACCCGCGCTCATGGACTGACTGGCGGACAAAAGTCATTGTGTTCGGTTTGCTCGAATCTATTCCGGGCGCCGAAACAGAAAAACTGTGTCGCGACTATCTCGCACTAAGCGACAAGGAAGCCCGCGCCATCGGCGTGCCCCAGTTTGAAGCGGCCGCTCGGACATTGCTAACCGTCAGTTCGAATGCGGAAACTGCAAAAGAGTTGCTCAATCACCGCCTCGGCGTTGTTCGCGGCCGCGCGATTCTGTTCTGCGTGGCACACGGTCATGTGCCATGGGCGAAAGATGTCCTAAAGGAAAAGTCTCCACACGCACTTGCTTACATTCTCTCCGACAAGAATTGAACTTGGCAGCTCAGAAGCGAATTCCCTTTTGCTGCTAGAATGTTTCTCACTGTGGGAAGAGTCTGCTAACGCGCGTCAGGTGGCCGACTCAGGGAGTCGGCGGGACCGCGAACGCCCCGCCCGCCGGTCTAGGGCGACTGACGGTGTCAAAAACGTTCGATTCTCCGCGGCGACAGATTCCCCGAATTGACGTTTTCCGGTCGTCGAATGTCCAGAAACTGGATTCCGACGTTTGATGGGACACGCTGGGCTGTTCCATCAAAGGTCATCCAACAGCTAGGTGGTTTTCTTCGCCGTTCCAATACCTCGTCGCTCCGACGGCTTTCCAATACTCTCACGATGCTTTGGTGGGTGAATCAAATGGCACTTAGTCTTTGCAAAACCCATTTAGTTGGACTTTCGGTCTTTTAAGCACTGCTAGCAGAAAAAGGGGAGCCATCGTTCGTTAGGATGAGTTTG
>CAYFJO010000732.1:0-4242 GCA_964343305.1 uncultured Pirellulaceae bacterium
ATAGCAAAAATAACAACCTCCGGACATGCGAATTCATAGAAGGGACAGCTACGTTATAAGATAGTACCCAAACGCGAAAAGTGCCGACTTTCCCGCGTATCGACGGTGGCGCCAAAGAATCCAGAAAGATCCGACTAGGAGCACTCCTGGTACATACGACAACCAATTCATCGGGTCGATCTCCCATCGCGGATACACGAAACAGAGATTCATTGGCAGCATCACCTTAGAAAGGTAAAACCAAAACGCCCATCCCGCTAGAGCCAACCGCTCCCAAAAACTATGTTCTCGCACGTTGTCGGTATCTATTGTTTTGTTCTGAAACCAAATCTCCAAAGTTCCGATGGCTAATGCGCAAGCAAAAAATGGCAAACTCCTGTATAGGTCTTTACGGCTGATCGAACCACGAAGCCACCAAATGCATAACAGCAAGACAACAGGCAACACGACGACGTGACTCTTGCTCAATAGCGCAACCGCAAAGGCAAACAACGAGAGCCAATACCACCAACGATTTCCCCGTCGGTCAAATCGTAGGTATATCGTCAAAGCAACGAGATAGAAAAGCAGCGAAAGTAGATTCTTACGTTGCGTGATCCACGCTACCGATTCCACATTGACAGGGTGAATTGCAAAGACGAGCGAGGCCAGCCATGCGCCGGGAATGTCGAGTTGGTGGAGAATGTGCCAGATGAATAACGTGCAGAGAATGTGGATGACAAGATTTGTGACGTGAAAACCCGTCGAATCAAGGCCCCAGAATTGGTATTCGATCCAATATGAGGAAAACGTGACCGGCCAATAATTCGTTGAGTCCGTAGTAAACCAAACGCGATAGAGACCGTCTTCCTTGAGGACGATGTTGTCAGTCAAGTGCATGTCGTCGTCCCACACAAATTCGCCATTCATGGCCGGCAGATACGCCAACACTGTAACCAAGATAAGCAATGAGGCTAATGACCAACGATTCATGGGCAACGATGATTCATTCAATGCTGTCATCTTTCACCAAAGCACGTGTGAGAAAAACAACTTCACTGCAATGCGATCATGCACGAATATGCTTTAAAGATCGATTGGTTGTTTCGCGTCACATGTTTTTTAGAATCTGACTACGAAGAAACTCGTCGATTGCATCTGCGGCAATCTTATGCGCCGTCACATTAGGGTGATGATCTGATGGATGAACCCAAAGTTCTCGCTCATTCATGCCACGGAATTCATCCATCAAATCAAGAACCGGCATGCCGAGTGATCGGCAGTGGTCCGAAACGACCGCGTGAATGGCATCAAAAGGATAATCGTCGAGACGATGGAGCTCTGGAAAAATCACCAAAGCAACTCTGAAATCGCGTTCCTGACTCAACTCCTTCGCACGTATTATAGCCGCTCGACAATCACGCCAATCGATGTCGGCTGACGGCGAAGAAAAATACTTGCGTGGCTCAGTGAAATAATGTTGGGCGTAATATTCATCTATTTCTTTTCGCGCTAATCGGCTTCGAAACGCGTGCTGTACGAAGTCGTACAAGCGGCTGTATTGGCTCATCCCTTTTGGTTTGGTTACGTAGATACCCATACCTTGCCCCATATTAAGGAACGCTGCGTCGGAATAGGCGTCGTTTAGGTAGAACGTGATTAGCACAATATCGGGCGAGAACTCTAGCCAACGGTACTCCAGACTAATTAATTCATCGCGCGTATTGTATCCCTGAACACCAACATTTAGCACTTCAAACGAACCGTTGTCATATTGTTCCGTATTGGGCGGATTGGTTTTCAAGGTAGATTCCAAGCGTCGCAAAAATGTTTCTTTGTCGCGAACGCCCGCTCCAAACGAAAACGAATCGCCAACTCCTAGAATTCGACACGCAAGGATTACTGTCCGCCCGGCGGCATCTTGCGGCCCACGGCGTCTTCGCGGTGTGGGCCTACGCTGAGAGTTCACCGTTTGCGGGTGCACTTCGCAAGGTGTTCGAGCAAGTTCGAGTCGAGCCGGTCACCTATGACAATCGCCTGTGTTCCTCGGCTGTGGAACCAACGGTGGAACTCGGCAGGATTCAGCTTCCAATTCGTCGGGTCGATGTACCATCAACCCGTCAGCAATGCGTGGTTTCTGAATTCGAGCATCAAACGACCCATTTACGGTTTTGGTTGGTGGCAGTGACCACTCTGCAGAAAAGGTCAAATTGCAGGTTTCTGCAACTAGCCATCAACCCAATGTTTTTCTTGGGGTCATTCTGATTGCCGTGCTTGATCGCAATGACGATGGCTTCTTCGGCCGCTAAGTGAACGCCGAAGACATCGTTTTCGGTCCGTTGCAATTCTCGGAGCTTCGACAATATCCAACGTGGTCGCATCCTAGAACGCGATTACTTCTCCGCGATCACCTGCCCCCATTTCAACTCGCCCTCACGGCAGAACTGGATCTTCATCTCCCACCGGCTCATCAGATAATCATAATCTTCCTGGGTGAACTCCTTCAGGAACGTCTCCCGGCCCTCCTTCATTCGGGTCCGTTCCTCGCTGAGGGACTCGATAAACTGATCCGTAATGTCCTCCGCCCGAACTTGCTTGAATCCCGCCGCCTTCACCGACCGCTCATACTCGTCCAAGTCCAAGAGATGAAAGTCGCATCGGTCCATATGCTCATTGAACGCTTCCGACCCGGATCGCTTCCCCTTGCAGAAATCGGTCACAAAGAGCTGGCCGCCCTGCTTGAGCGCCGATTGGACGTTTTTCCAGACAAGGTCCTTCTCCTGGACGTAGAGAATGCAGTCCCGCGACCACGCCAGATCGAACGATTCCTTCTCCAACGTAGCCGTCCGGATGTCGCCCTCGAGGAAAGAAACCGTGGTGAGCCCGACTTCCTTTGCCCGCTCAGTGCTAAGTTCGATCATCGCCTTGGCCATGTCCAGGCCCACGACGGTGGCACCGTACTGCCTGTTGAAATGAAATGACGCCCCGCCGAGACCGCTTCCGATCTCCAGGATGTTCATTCCTTGGCGCATCCGGAGCTTTTCGCAAAACCGTTCCACGGCGCCGACCCCGCCAGGGCTCTGATAGCCGTGACCGTACATCGCCTCCGACCGTAGAATGCTCCGCCGCGAAAAACGAGTGGCCCCATCGTTGGCCGAATACGCAACATTCTTTGGGAAGTTTTCCAGAGAGCCCATTCGTATCGCCTCCTCACACAAGCTATTTGATGAACAGTTGGAGATTCGTTAGGGTCACTGATGATCGCATATGAGAAGATAACCACAAGTACACTCGGTAGACAATCGGCACCTTGTCATCACAAAACACGATGTGCGACACTGGGTGCTATTGCTGGCCATGCATGGCTTGTGTCGAACAATGTCGATGTCTTGAGTGACCGGAGAAACACGCGATGTCGGAATATGCTAACTATACCCTCGCGTCGGAAGTTTACGACACAACGCGCATTCCCGTCGGTGTGGATACCATCTTGAGTTGTCTTGCGCGAACCGGGGTTCCGCTCAGGGAGCAGACTGTGCTAGAGGCCGGCTGCGGCACGGGGAATTACTTGCAAGCACTGCGTCCCCATCTGGGCAGTCTTGTCGGTGTCGACTTCAACGAAGGCATGTTGGCGCAAGCCCGCACGAAACTCGGCGAGGATGTTGAGTTAACTTGCGGCAGCATTCTGGATCTGTCCTACGAGGATCAGAGATTTGATGGCGTGATCTGCAATCAGGTGATTCATCACCTCGACGAAGGGCCGGGCGCTGCAGATGATCCTGAGGCGTGGAAGCCGTGCAGCTTTCCGAATGTTACACGGTTCATACAAGAGGCATATCGAGTGCTTCACTCCGGCGGAGCGTTGGTCGTCAACGCGACGACACACGAACAATTCCCCGACGGCTATTGGTGGGCCGAATTGATCCCAGAAGCGGTGGCACGTCTGAGTCATAGACTGCCTGACCTCGATCAACTGAAACGGATCCTCGCTGTGGCAGGATTTGAGATCGAATCGGTTTCAGCGGACCTGGACGGGATACTCCAAGGGCCGTCGTATTTGGATCCCAAGGGCCCGCTTAGCGAGTCATGGCGAGCTGGTGATTCGACCTGGTCATTGGTTTCCGACACCGAACTCGCCAGTGCACGACAACGGGTCGAACAGATGAATGTTGCGGGCACAATGGAAGCCTATCTTGACGAACGCGAAAGAAAGCGGATGGAAGTTGGCCAATCGACGTTTGTCTGTGGCCGCAAATAGGCTGC
>CAYFJO010000733.1:0-4190 GCA_964343305.1 uncultured Pirellulaceae bacterium
GATGCTGCGTGAAAATGAAATCACGATCGGCCAGGTCTTCAAAGATAACGGGTACGCGACCGGCATGTTTGGCAAGTGGCACTTGGGTGACAACTATCCTTTCCGGCCGGAAGATCGCGGTTACACGGAAGTGATGCGGCACGGCGGCGGCGGCGTTGGCCAGACGCCTGACTATTGGGACAACGCGTACTTTGACGGCAGCTATTTTCACAACTCAAAGCCCGAAGCCGTCAAAGGTTTTTGCACCGATGTGTGGTTCGACTACGCCAAGCGATTTATCAAAACTCAAAAGAAAGCTGACAAACCGTTTTTCGCCTACATCTCGACCAACGCGCCGCACGGCCCAATGCACTCGCCTGTGAAATACAGCAAACCTTACGAAAAGGTCGGTGCCAGAGTCGCGAACTTTTTCGGCATGATCGCCAACATCGATGACAATGTTGGCAAGATGCGCAAGTTTCTCGACAAGGAAGGATTGACAGAGAATACGATTTTCATCTTCACCACTGACAACGGAACGTCGAGCGGCGATCGCGTTCACAATTCCGGCATGCGTGGCAAGAAGGGCAGCGAATACGACGGCGGGCATCGCGTTCCGTTTTTCATCCATTGGCCCAAAGGCAATTTAACGGGTGGAGTCGACGTCGAGCCGATTACCGCGCAAGTCGATGTCCTACCGACGTTGATCGACCTGTGTCAGATCAAGCCGCCCAAAGGTGTGACGTTCGATGGCACGACGATCAAAACGCTCTTGTACGGAATCGAGTTGGAATCGTGGCCCGATCGCATTTTGGTCACCGACTCGCAACGCGTGAAGGACCCGATCAAGTGGCGGAAGAGTTCGGTCATGACCAGCCAGTGGCGGTTGGTCAACGGCAAGGAGTTGTACGACATCAAAGCCGACCCTGGCCAAAAGAAAAACGTCGCGGCCGACCATGCAAAGATCGTCAAGCGTTTGACTGCTTTTTATGAAGACTGGTGGGCCGAACTGTTGCCGACTTTCAAACAGGATTGCGCGATCTACTTGGGCCATCCTGCCGAGAACCCAGCGACGCTGACCAGCCACGATTGGATTACCACCGGATCGACTCCCTGGAATCACAGCCACATTCGAGGTGCCGTCACCGGACAAGCCAACACGGGTTTTTGGAACGTCAACGTCGTGGAAGACGGCGAGTACGAAATTCGCCTTCGTCGCTGGCCCAAAGAGGCGGACGCGGCGATCAACGCGGCGCTGGAACCTGGTGCCGACGTCCCCGGCGACAAGGCGTTCCGTGCCCGCCCCGGCAAGGCAATTCCTGTCGCCAAAGCAACGCTACAAATCGGCGAGCGAAATGTTGAATCGCCCGTGGAAGCCGGTTCTAAAGACGTTGTATTCAACCTGAAGCTCAAGGCCGGAACGACGCGAATGACCGCACTGTTTGAAACGAGCGATGGCAATCGATATGGTGCTTACTATGCTTATGTAACCAAGAAGTGATTTGGTCATTGGGCCAGATCTGTTTCGTCGACTACGTTTTCTAACTCGCCATCACGGCGGACGAATTGTAGAATATCATGAAAGGTGAGTTATGAACCTTATCCTTCAAACACCGCCATTGCCATTGAAAGCCGACGACGACGGCGTAATCCGCGTGGGTGGCAGTCGCGTTTCGCTTGATACGATCATCTTATCGTTCAAGAACGGTTCGACTGCCGAGCAGATTGCACACGACTATCCTGTCGTCGATCTGGCAGATGTCTATGGTGTCATCAATTACTACTTGCGTCACGAAGATGAGGTCGAACAATACTTCGTAAACCAGCGCGAACAGGGCGAACAAATTCAGCACGAGATGGAAAAGCGCTTTGATCCGCAAGGCATTCGCGATCGGCTCTTAGCTCGGCGCGAACAAAGGGACTAGCAAGATGCTTCGGCTGCTGGCGGATGAGAACTTCAACGGCAGTCGAACGCGGGACGTTGGCCGTGACGGAAGCCGCCGCCCCGGTTTGATCAAGTCGCGATAGAATGGCGATGACTCGATGGTCGATTTCCCTCACCAAATCGGAAGTAGCCGCAAAATGTCCAAGGTCCAGATCGGTCTAATTGGTTCCAAGTTCATCTCCAGCATTCATGCCGACTCACTGCGTCGCTTGTCGACGGCTGAAATCCTCGCGGTCGCGTCGCCGACCGAGGATCACGTGAAACCATTCGCCGAGCAACACAACATCAAACACTGGTATACCGACTATCGCCAGATGCTCGAAATGGACGAACTCGACATGGTGGTCCTCGGCCTACCGAACATCTTGCACTGCGAGGCAACAGAAGCTGCCGCCGCAGCGGGCAAACACGTTGTTGTGGAAAAGCCGATGGCGCTCAATCTCAGCGAGTGCGATCGAATGATCGACGCCTGCCGGGGCGCAGGTGTGAAGCTAATGTATGCCGAAGAACTTTGCTTCGCTCCCAAGTACGTCAGGCTCAAGCAACTAGCCGACGAGGGGGCGCTCGGAGATGTCTTCCTTGTCAAACAATCGGAAAAGCACGACGGTCCGCACGCGGCTTGGTTTTGGGATGTGGAGCAGAGCGGCGGGGGCGTCATGCTGGACATGGGCTGTCACGGGATCGAGTTCGCGCGCTGGATCCTTGGCAAGCCGGCTATCAAGAGCGTCTACTGCGACCTAAAACGCAACATGCACATCGACAAGACACGCGGTGATGACACAAGCCTCGTAATTGTTGACTTCGAAGGAGGTGCGACTGCTTACATCGAGGAGTCCTGGGCCAAGCTTGGTGGCATGGACGATCGTGCCGAACTGCATGGAACGGGTGGCGTTGCCTACGCCGACCTATTACATGGCAATGCAATCGAAGCGTATTCCCAAGCAGGTTACGGCTATGCGGTAGAAAAGGCTGGGGACACAAAAGGTTGGAGTTTCCCTGTCTTTGAGGAACTCTGGAACTACGGCTTCCCACAGGAATTCGAGCACTTCGTCAATTGCGTCCTTCACGACAAGCAACCGTCAGAAACGGGAGAAGATGGACGCGCTGTGATGGAGGCTCTGTTTGCAGCCTATGCCTCAGCCGGCCAAGGCCGTCGCCTTGACCTACCCTTTGCAACCGACGCGGCGCGACCGATTGATCTTTGGCAGACAAGGTTGGTTGATTGAGCATTTTCAAAAGCGTCCATTGCTTCTGGCAAAAGCCTCGTCGTGTACACTGCTAATTCATGCGTCTGCTCTGGAGAAACTGCCATGAAACGACAACTCGTTGTTCTCGCGAACTTACTGTTGATCACGGCCGCATCAGTGAGCATGCCGAGCGCGGTCGCCGACGATAGGTCCAAATCAGGTGCGGCAAGGCAAACCAGCCGTGCGGACCGGCCGCCGAACATCGTGATCATGCTCGCCGACGATCTCGCGTGGGCCGATGTGGGTTGCTACGGCAGCAAGTTTCATGAAACGCCGAGCCTCGATCGACTCGCCACCGAAGGGATGCGGTTCACCAACGGTTATGCGGCACATATGAGTTGCTCGCCGTCGCGCGCCGCCCTGCTCACGGGGCGATACCCGGCACGACTGAAGATTACCGCGTATATTCCTGGGCCGAATCTGAGTGGAAAGTTTCTGCCAGCGAAAATGCGGATGGAGCTGCCTTTTGAAGAAGTCACGCTGGGTGAAGTGCTGAAGGAGTCCGGTTACACGACATTGTTTGTCGGCAAATGGCATCTGGGCGACGCACCCTACTTTCCCGAAAAACAGGGGTTCGATGTCAACATTGGTGGGAATCGCTCTGGTGCGCCCGGCAGTTACTTCTGGCCGTACGGGCGTGGCAAAAAGAAACAGGGCTACCATGGCATCGAGGTGCCGGGGTTGTACGAAGGCGGCAAACAGGGCGAGCACCTCTGCGATCGACTCACCACCGAAGCCCTCAAGCTGGTTGAGGCCAACAAGGAAAAGCCGTTCTTCCTGTACCTTTCGTTTTACGACGTCCATACGCCAATTCAGGCCAAGCAGCCGCTCATCCAAAAATACCGTGAGAAGGCTCGGCGGATGGGACTGCCGCAAGAGGCAACTTTCATTTCGGAAGGCACGCCGGCGCGAGGAACGGGACCGGGACTTCGCCAAAACAAGTCGCGGCAAGTGCAAAACGACCCCGCCTATGCCGCAATGGTCGAGACGATGGACACCAACGTCGGGCGCGTACTGGA
>CAYFJO010000734.1:0-4178 GCA_964343305.1 uncultured Pirellulaceae bacterium
AAACTCGCCCTTCGCGACGGTTGCGTCGGCCAAGAGCGGCGCGACATACTTCAACCAGGCGTGACACATTTCCGGCGAAATCTGTACGCGGTCAATGACACGGCCGCGCTCGGCGACCAACACGGCGGGGTCCGAATTCAGCAACACTTGCGGAGCCAGTTTGATGCGCCCCTGGTTCACCGGCAGATCGATCGGCTCGACTCGCACAACTCCTTCAGACAGCTTGGCTTGTAAGTCTCCCTTGCCAAAATCAAATCCTTGCAGATGGGCGGTGGACCAACCGAGCGACGATTCCGCGACGAGTTGATCCGGCAACCATTTTGTTTTGTTGGCGTTCGCGCTGCTGGTGTCCGCGTGAAACAAGGGACCTCGAATCGTAAACTTCCGAATTTCGCTGCCGGTCGCCGCGAAGCCCTGCCCCAGATAGGGACGCAACAGTGGCGCGACCGTCTTTAAGTCGTATGTCAACTCCCCACTGGCATCGACTACACAGCGTTTGGTCCAGTCGTTGACTTTGCCCTTGGCCGACAACCTCAGCGCACTTGAAACGACGTCGACATACTCGGCGTTGAGACCGCCCGATACATGCGCGAGATCGCCCTTCCCTTTGAACGACAGTCTTTTCTCTTGCCAAACCGCTTTCCAAGGGCTGGCATTCGCCGTGGCAACGACGTTCGTCGCGGGTGCATCCTGCCGCTGGGCATAGACAAAGTTTTCAATGTCTGCCGACCATTCCGCCAACGTGACGCCTTCTTGGTACATCAGGCTTGCTTGACCGGTCGCCTGTCCAAACAAATGAGTCTGTGGCTGGCTGCTTCCATCGTGCGTCCACGACATCAACCGATCCAAATCGCCGCGAAAGGCCACTTGGCCGCTCAACGCCACTCCACCCGCCCGCGGCTCAACCTTGACGTTGCCAGTTCGCAATGAAATCGTCGAACTGACCAGCGTCGCCTGTTTGGAGGTCATGGCACCGGTCGTCAGATCACCAGCCAATGCGACATCGGCCCGGACTTCTGGTTCGACAATCCGCAGCCCTCGGCCTTGAGCACGGAACTGCCGAACGGTCAACTTGCTGGACGAGAAATCGAATGCTTGCGAGGAAGCTGTTCCACTTGCCTGGAAATCAACGTTGCCGGCCAGTGTCCAGTCGCCCAGCGGCACCCACGTCTGCACGCGCGGCAGCCACGTTGCCAGTTGCCCACGCAGCTCGCATCGCACGGGCAGCGACGCCGAGCCATCAACCCGTGCAACGGCATCGGTCAAATTCACATCCAAGACATCGCCGGACGACTCGACCCGAAAACTGCCGGTCTCAATCGACTTGATTTGCTGCTCGTCAATGCGGCCAATCGCACTGAGCGACATCGTCAATTGCTGCTCGCGCCAAGGCAACGCACCAGGCACGACGAGCGCGAAGTTTTGTACGGTTGCCCCGGCGTCCATCTTCAACTGCGAACCGGTCGTGCCTGGCGACCAATTGATTTTGCTGCTGAGTTGCCCCGCGAGTTGAATTCCATCGAGGCTGACAAACTTCGACAGTTCCATCGCCAACTGATCCAGATCTCCCGAAGCGGTGACTTGGCCTTGCGCCAACGACCCTTGCCCTTGCAGTTGCAGAAAGCTGGACTTGCAACTGATGTTTTCGATGACCGGCCCGTTGGCCGTTCGGTTGGCGAACATGGCCACATGGACCGGCTGATCCCAACGAATGGTTCGGCCGCCGTTCGTTGCCGTCACATTCGCCGACTCCAAAACCGCGGCCCACCGCCGTTGTTCGTTTTCCACGCGACTGTAAAGCGTGGCGGATATCTTTCCCGACGTAACTCGCGTGCCCTCACGAATTCGCAACGTCTGGGGAAATGCAGCCGCAAGTTGTGTCAGGTCCACTTCGCCCGTCACGCGAAAATCCTGGTTCTGAAG
The DNA here is from genome assembly GCA_964343305.1 of uncultured Pirellulaceae bacterium. GTDB lineage: Bacteria > Planctomycetota > Planctomycetia > Pirellulales > Pirellulaceae > CAYFJO01. The sequence continues at coordinate 1,924 of CAYFJO010000734.1, forward strand.
CAGCATCGTGAAAATGTCGGGCGACAATTCACTGAGCCGAAACGAACCATTTGCCTCGACCTTGGCAAGATCGCTGGTCAACGTGAGTTGATCCGCGGAAAGATGTTCACCATCCGTCGACAGGTCACCTTTTGCCAACACAAACGGGAGATTCAATCGATCGCTGCCCAGCCAGTCGGCCGCGCCGAGTGACAACTGTGACGCGCGCAGGTCATCGATGTGAATCGAGTGCGTGCCTTGGTCATCCCATCCGTAGGTGCAGTTACAGGCGAGCGTTCCCTGTGTCGCTGCCGCTCCGACAAAGCGGCGGGCAATCGGTTGGAAGACGGACATGTCCAACGCCTCGGATTTGATCGCGATCAAGTTGGGCGTTGTCGCATCCGCGTCGGACGACTCCATCCGAACGTTTGCTTCGAGCTTGCCACTGGACTTGTCGGAACCGACGTTCATGGCTGCTTGGACGGTCAATTCCGACCCTTTGCCGGACGCCGAGACGTCCACCGCCACCTGTTCCATCGACCACCTGTCTCCCGAAATCATGTCTTGCAGGTCAATCACACCGTCAGAAACGACGACCTCGAATTGCGGCATCGCTGCGTTGCTCGACGTCAAGAGTCCGGAGATGGCGTCTTCGAGATTGCTCGAATCGCCACTTAGTTGCACGTGTATGTGCGGTTGTTCAATCGTGAACTTGCCCAGTTGCGACTGGTTCCAGATCAAGTCCCAAAGCGTCTTGTCGCTGGCGACTTTTTTGATTTCAAACAGCGGCTCGCCGTCATTACCGGTCGCACGCACGCCACTCAGTTCAACTTTGGAAAACCAGCCCAAGGAAACAGAGTCGACGGCAACTTGGCCTTCGAGTCCCGACAGTGCAATCGGCACGATCTTGTTGCGCAACGACGTATTGGCCACGATCGTCGGCGCAAAGAACAGCCCGACGCCAAGTACGACGAGCAACAGCAAGCAGATCGCGGAGCAGCCAACTCGAAATCGCCTTTTCTTCGGCGGTTCTTTTTTTGCGTCGCTGTCGATTCGAGTTTTCTTCCGTGCCATCGTCGATCATCCTTAATTTCGAGTCGCGCGTGCGCGCATCCACTCTAAGTATCGGCAATCTGCCGTACGGGAGCGGGAGAATTTTACGGGGAACAAAGAGATGCCCCCAGATCAAATCTGCGTCAAGGACGCTAGCTACTTGGTGTAGCCAGGTGCCGCCAAGAATGTGACCACGGGCTTGCCGTCTTCGGCGTTCCAAATCCGGACTTCGCCATTAAAACTGCCCGTGGCAAGCCGCTTCGTGCCGCCTTGATATGCGGTCGCCAGGACCCAGTCTTGATGGCCCGAGTAGGCTCGCACTTCCTTGCGGGTCTTGAGTTCGTATTGCTTGGCCGATTTGTCCGCCGAGCCGACGAACATAAAGTCGCCGCTGGTCGTCAGTTTGTAAACTTCGCCGCCAAAGCTGCCCACGTCCGCCGATTTCTTTCCGTCAGCAATCTTCCACTGGTGGATCTTCTTGTCCGTGGCACTTGAATAAACTTCCGCTCCGTCCGGATGAAACGCGACGCCTTTGACCGGTTGGCCGTGTCCCGAATAAGTGTGTTCGCCCACATTGCCGATTCGGCGAATGATCGCACCATCCGCCGGATTCCAAACGGTCAATTCGTGATACCCGCCGACGGACAATTGGCCGTCGGGGCTGAACGCCACGGCCGTGATGGGCATCGTGTTGGGATACGCTTGGGGAGCGCTGGGATGCACGGGCGGCGGCACGATTGCCGACAAAAGTGCCTTGGGATCTCCGGCGTCATAGTTCGCGCCTTCCTCGATCCAACGTTTGACCAACGCAATTTGCTCGGCCGACAACGGATCGGCTTCCAGCGGCATCCGCGAGTCTTCATCGTCGGTAATCAGCCGCTGATAAATTTCGCTGGCATCGAGATTGTTGGCTGTAAACCCCGGCGTGTCCGAATCGCCTTTCGACGTCACTCGCTGGAAACTATCAATGCGAAAACTTCCATCGGCCTTTTTCGGGCCGTGACAAGCGAGACGGTTGTCGAGCAAAATCGGGGCGATGTCCTTGCGGAAACTAACCGGTTCAGCATCGGCAAGCGGCGGAAGTAAAGCAACACAAAAGAACGTGACGATTCGTTTCATGATTGAAATCCAAAATATCCTTATTGGCAGAATGATGTATGGCAGAATAAAGGCGACCGGCGGATGAGAATTTACCCGAATTCGTATTGTCGTAGTCGCGTAGA
>CAYFJO010000735.1:0-4178 GCA_964343305.1 uncultured Pirellulaceae bacterium
TCATGTCCACCACTCGGCTGTAACGCACCGTGATTCCCTTTTCACACGCCGCGTATCCGTCTCTAAGCAGCGTAGAGGTTGGCTTCGAGCGTATCGGATACGAAGCAGCGAGACTTCTGGACAACCTGATGCAAGATCATCGCGAATTGGCTGTTCGTGGCGAGATATCACGGCTGTTGATTCCACCTCAAGGGCTCATCGTTCGAGAATCGACCGATTTCTACTCGGTTGACGATTCGATAGTGTCCGCCGCCCTCGAATTCATCGCCGCCAACAGTCATCGCAATATCGGTCAGGACGACGTCGCTGCTGCGGTCTCGATGACAACGCGTACCTTGCAAAATCGCTTCCGCAAAGTGCTCAATCGTCCTGTCGCCACGGTGATTCGTCAGGTCCGCATCGACCGTGCCAAGCGGGAGTTGGCACAAAGCGATCGGTCCATGGCTGAGATCGCCCGCAACGTCGGTTTCAGCGGACCTGAGCGACTAAACGAAGTGTTTCGCAGGGAGTTGGGCATTTCGCCCGGCGAATTTCGGAGACGAACACCACGGCACAGAGTTGAGTAGGCCAGATCAAGGAGCGAAGCGACGACGCTCCGGCAATGGGATGAATGGAAAGGCCGGTTTATTCTGACGGTGCCGGAATGGCGCTGCGCTTGGTCCGGCCTACTCAACTCACACGTCTTTTTCCGGAAATCGTGAGGTTTTAGCGTTAAATTCGCCGTGGAGTGGTAGCGGATGAAAGAGGTGCAAGTATGGCGGCGATATCCGACTCGCAAGTCCCGCACGAAACCTGTAACGACAATTCGGACATGAAATCGTTCTTCAAAACCATTCGACGAAAATCTGGCGCGCGCGTTCGTAGCCTGACTCTCCGAGTCGTGTGCTTCCAATGCCCGACTCGGAGAGTCAGGCTACGCACTTTCGCTGTCATTGCATGTCTCGGGCTCTTTCCGTCTTTGACGAGCGCGGAAGTTACGATCCCGGAGTCCATCGGCCAGTTCATGAAGAAACACTGTTATCGATGTCACGGCGAGAAAACTCAGGAAGCTGACCTTTCGCTGCAGGATTTGACGCGCGCTATTAGAGACTCGGCCGATGCACTCAACTGGCAGGACATCCTCGACAAGCTGAACGCTGGCGAGATGCCGCCGGAAGATGAGCCGCAGCCGTCAAAGGATGAGCTGGCAAAGGTGGTCGGCGATCTCACCGAGTCGCTCCAGGCTGCGCAGAAGATGCTGCGAGACAGCGGTGGGGCGATTGCCTTGCGCCGACTGAATCGACGCGAATACCAGGCGACGATCAAGGAACTGATGGGCGTCCGGATCAACGGAGAAAAACTCCCCGACGATCCGAGCGGACGGTTTGACACGATCGGGCAAAACCAGTCGCTCAGTGCGATGCAGTTGAAAACTTACTTCAGCTTCGCTCAGGAAGTTGCCCGCATGGCGCTCCACTGGGCCTGCACGCCGCGCAGCGAAGCCCGGGTCGTGCGCAGGAACGCGGCGAATTCGGTGAAGCGGGAGAAGGAGATTTTCGACATTCTGGAGAAGGTCAGAATCGTCCACGAAACGGACAAGCCCTTCGCCGAAGTCGGGCTCTCTGAATACGAATGGAATCGCTACAACCGCGGAACGGAGAAATACCCCAGGCATGCGGAATACCGCGACCGACGAACGCTTGCGGGATACTACAAGGACAATCTCAAATTCCACAGCCAGGGACGCATGCTGCCGATCCGGAATCTGGTTTCCAGCATCGGGTTGAACTTCCCGCACGATGCGCGTGCTCACTACCGTCTGCGGGTTCAAGCGGGTGTGGTCGATGGCGTAAAGATTCGACGCGTGATTCGCATGACCGTCTCCTACGGCGCTCGCGGGTTAAACGGACAAAACGGGAAGCCGATCGGTAGCTTCCTCGTGAGCGAGACGATCGACAAACCGTCGACTCATGAGATGGTTTGGCATCCAGACTTTCTTCCCAGCTTCCGGCCCGAAACAACCGGGCAAAGCCGTCGGAGCGTCACCTTTCTCGAAGACCAGCGTGGCGGTCCCGGAAGTGCGCAGTTGTACCAACACTATCGCCCGATTGAGCCTGCCGCGCCGGCTGAAACGATCCTTGTGAAGTGGCTGGAGGCGGAGGGGCCATTCTACGATCCGAAGACTCTTTTTGAACGCCTGGTCGATACGCATAAGGTTGCAACCTCGAGCGATGCGGAACTCGATGAGATTGCAGCTGAGTTCCTGCGGAGCTTCGCGAATGGTGCCTTTCGCGGGCGTGCTGTATCGGATGAATTCATCGACCGGCTTCATGCCTACTACAAGACCAGCAGAGCGGCAGGACTGAGTTTTCGGGAAGCCATCATCGACCCATTGGCGATGATTCTTACCTCGCCGCGTTTTCTGTATCTGGTCGAACCAGCCAGTGACGAAGCCAAAGGCCGGAAACTTGACGGGGTAAGCCTCGCCAATCGACTTGCGTATTTCCTATGGAGCGGCCCGCCAGATGAGGAACTCCTGAGTCTGGCCAACGACGGATTTCTCCTGCAATCAGCCGAGCTTGTACGGCAGGTTGACCGCATGTTGAAGAATCCGCGCGCTGAGCATTTCTTCAACGGCTTCATGAGCCAGTGGATGCATCTGAAGCGCTTTGACGAGGTCGGACTGAGTTCCCGGCTGCTGCTTCATCGCACGGACGGCATGATCCATTCGTCGAAGCGCGAGCCGATCGAGTTCTTCAAAACTCTGATGCGTGAAAACCTGTCGGCGTCCAACCTGATCGATTCCGATTTCGTCACGATCAATGGCACCCTGGCCCTGAGCTATGGACTCACCGAACGCTATTCGGGCCACGGCTTCCAGATAGTGAGCTTGCCGAAGGATTCGCCTCGCGGCGGTTTGATGACCCAGGCGGCGTTTCTGTCGATCGGCACGATGAACAACCGCACGTCTCCAGTGATTCGAGGTTCGCTGGTCAAAGAGATCCTCCTCAACGATCCCCCGCCTCCTCCTCCGCCGAATGTTCCCGAACTGGACGCCGGAGCCGATCCACTGGCCAGTGTGCGTTCGTTAGTCGAGTTGCATCAGACCAAAGCGCAATGTGCCGCCTGCCACGCGCGGTTCGATTTCATCGGGTTAGGGTTGGAGAACTTCGACGCCATTGGTCTATGGCGGGACGAGGAGTTGGTCACCGACGCTCAGGAAGCGCGACAGATTCCGCGGCGACCGAAGAAGATTTATCCGATCGATGCCAGCGGCGAGTTACCCAGTGGCGAAACGTTCCAGGATGTGCACGGCTTAAAGAAGGCGCTGATGAAAGAAGAACGTACGGTCGCAGGCTCCCTCTTCGAGGGACTCCTTTGCTACGCACTGGGCCGCGACGTCAGTTTTACGGATCGGGAGATCATCAGGACGAACCTTGATGATCTGTCGCAGCCTGATGGCGACGGAGAGAAGTTCGCAGTACGAGAGATGATTAAACGCGTTGTTACGAGCAAACCGTTTCGCGAGCGTTAGCGAAACAGAACCAGGCGACTTCAATTGGGAAATATCAGGTAAATCTAATTCATGAAACATCACTTTGCCCTAACCATTGTTCTCAACGTTCTACTGGTCTGGCAAAACTGCCTGGCTGCAGAGGTTTCGCATCACAAGGTAGACGTCTGTGTGTATGGCGGCACAGCGAGTGGCGTCATGGCGGCCCTGGCCGCTGAGAAAGAGGGGGCCAAGGTCATCCTCATCGAGCCCAGTCGCTGGCTAGGCGGTATGACTGGCGGAGGGATCAACCATCTGGACTGGGGTAAAGGGAATACGGTGGGTGGCTCGACCTACAAGATCCTGATGGAGGGATTGAAAGACCAGGCAAGAGCTCATCAAGGGCATGCCGTACTTGGTATCGGCAACAAAGAGTATCGGGAGCGCTTCAAGAAAGCGGTTGAGGACGGAGGCATCACCGTGATCTACGACCACCGCCTCGGCAATGTCCAGCTCGGGGACGCCACCATCGACTCCCCGACACGCCGGCGGCCGAATACCTCGCGTGAGCTGCCCGCGGAGAGCAAGGAGGGGGATTCAATCCGGTCCATCACCCTCGACTACGCCCCTGTCGATGAAACCGGGTGCCCGATTCCCGAACCGAAGAAGCGCAATGCCGTCACGGTCTCCGCGAAAGTGTTCATCG
>CAYFJO010000736.1:0-4173 GCA_964343305.1 uncultured Pirellulaceae bacterium
CGCTCGACGAAGCGTTTTTGGATGTCACCGGCAGCGTCCAGCTTTTTGGTTCCGCGGACGAAATCGGCCGGCGCATCAAGCAAGACATCAAGGATGAAGTACAACTTGTCGCTTCGGCCGGAATCGCACCCAACAAGTTCTTAGCCAAACTTGCCAGCGATCTGGATAAGCCAGACGGGTTTGTGTCCGTGCAAGCCGACGCCATCCAAGAATTTCTCGATCCACTGTCCGTGGGAAGAATCTGGGGAGTTGGACGGGTGACCGGAGAAGCGTTGGATCAACTCGGTATCAAGACGATCAGGCAACTTCGCAACATACCACGTGAATCGCTCGACCGCCGTTTTGGAAAAATGGGCGAGCACGTGTGGAACCTCGCCAGAGGCATCGACAACCGTGCGGTGGTTCCCGATCGGGAAGCGAAATCGATTTCGCACGAAACGACCTTCGCGCGTGATGTCGAGGATATCGAGATCCTCCGATCATGGTTAATGGCTTTAACCGAACAAGTCGCCCGTCGCCTTCGCCGCCACTCGCTGCGAGGCCGGATCATTCAACTCAAAGTGCGATACAACGACTTCGACACGATCACGCGTTCCCAATCACTGCCGGAGCCAACCAATTCAACCGACGTGTTGTGGCAGGTCGCATCCGGTCTGTTAGATTCGCGACTACCCAACCGCCGCCTTTGTGTTCGACTGATCGGAATCGGGGTGAGCAATATCGATGATTCGGATCACAAGCAACAATTGATGTTCGACGAAGAAGGCGGCGGTCGCAGCGAAAAGCTCGATGAAGTTACCGATCAAATCAAGGACCGCTTCGGAACTGACGCAATTCGACGAGCCATCGCATCCGGTCGCAAACAGGCAAGTGACAAACACTCGGCTTCAGATCCCTAGATCAATCTCCGAAGCAACACAAGTTACATCGTCCGGTGCGCAAGCCTGACGAAGTCCATCATCAACGGAGTCGAATTGATCGATGTGGCGTCCTCCCAGTCACCGAACGTCACACACGCGGCACGTGCCGTGCCTTCACAATATCCTACGTCAATGCAAGCGATCATTTTCTGCTGTCTATTCCTCAAGACGCAGACGCACCAGCAACTCGTTGACCGACTTTCGATCTCGGTCTTCGGACAGTGTCGATTGCTCGAACGCCTTTTCGAGTTGCGATTCCAAGTCGTCCAACCTGGCTGCATGGAACGTCCAATCAAGGTTCGCCGGTGCGATTTTCTCGGCCGTCTTGCTGGCGATCAGTTCATCAATAAACGCAAATTGAAAATACTCGTTGAGGTGAAGCAGGTTGGCTTCCACTTCGCCGGTGCGCATCAGGTGGATTCCGGTCAACAGCACACGGTAGGCATACAAGACGGGTTTCGCCATCTTGTTTTCCTGCTTCTCAATCAACTTGCGCTGAGTTGCGTAGAACCCGCGATAGTGATGGTAATGATGCCGAGTTACGCAGTTTCGGGCGAGTGGCCGCAGTTTATCCAGAAACTCCTCGCCCATCACGACGAGCGGAGAGAACACTTGCTCTAAAATGTAACCATTGTTTTTCACAAGCAGCCCGAAGTATTTGCCGATGTCGTGGCTGACAACGTCGACTTCGATTCCGTCGTGAAAATCGTCTCGCTCGAACGTCTGGTTCGGTAGGTCAAGTCCAACGACATCGCGCAGCGGTAGCTGATGGCAACCTCGCAGATCCACGTCGCTGTCAGGTGATGGAAAGCCGTACAAATGCGCTCCACTGACCGTGACAAACAGCGGACTGTAATCGAGCGACTCGATGTAGGATTTCCATTTGGCCAGGTCGGGCATCATTCTTCCACCATCCTTTTACGGGCGCGGATCAAAAACGCATCGACCGTTTTGTAATCCGGTTGATTGGGCAGCGTCGTCTTGTCGAACACTGCTTGGAATTGTTTGTCTAGCGCCAGCGCTGCCTCGCGCACTTGCTCGAATGACAACTTGCCGTCCCGGATCTCCAGCAACTCGTCGCGGTGATCGGAGACGTCGACCATGATTTCGCCAGTCGAGAGCGCATTGATCCCCGAGTGCAAAAGTCGAATCAAGTGCATCGCGTGCTTGGGCTTATAGGTGCCTTTGTTCTTGACCGAGTTGGCCATCCGGCGAAACTGGCTGAGCACGTATCCCGAATAGGTCTTGTACAAATGTTTTGACAAGAAGGCGGCCCGAATGGATCGCAACTCATTGGCCGTCTCGTCTGCATCCAGCACCATGGGCGTCCACAGCGTCTCCAAGACATTCGGGTTTGCTTTCAACGCCAGCCGCAGGAATTTTTCCAGCTCCCAATAGACTTCATCCTTATCATCGTCCATCAACTCAATCTGCTCCGGCAGTTGATACAGGGACCAATGAAGATGTCCGGGCGGCATGTAAATGCCTCGCAGATCGTCATCGGACTGGTCCGTTGCCAATCCGTAGGCCTTGGAACCAACCTGACAACGGTAGATGATGTACTTCGTCAGATCCTCGCCCGAATCGGATAGCTCGTTGTCGACTTCGTTGCGCCGCAGCGATAACTCGTCAAAGTACGCCTTGACGGTTTGCCCGTCGGCAAACTGAACCAGATAAGGTCCATCATTACTCGATGGGCTCTCCAGAACGACACCGACCGAACCCGGTTTTTTGAACGCTTCATCGTCACGCAGCGCCTTCGACGTCTTCAGCACAACCTGTGTCCCGGCTGCGATAACGAAGCCGGGTGACATTTTGCGAATCGTGTTTTCGTCTTGAGTCATCATCAAAACCTGAATGGGCAACCGTGCCGAATTGAGGCAGGAATGTTGTAGCAGCGTGTGTTGTACGAATGATATTTTACATCTTTTTACGGATGATCACGACGCGCGCGCATCGACGATTGGGGCGAGCGAGTTTCATCATCGGTTTGGTTGCGAAGACATCCGCCTTAATCCCCCTAAATCTGCACTGCTCATTGAGGGTCTGACCGGTGCGGGCGTGCCGTGTCGTCGGGAATGAGTCGCCGTCACCACTCGTCGTTTGGATTCACGGCGGCGGATGGCGAAAGGGAAGTAAGGATCGATGCCCGTTCACCTGGATGAACGAGCACGGTTACGCAGTGGCCAGCGTACAATATCGATTGACGGACAAGGGAACCTTTCCCGCGCAGATTCACGATTGCAAAGGAGCCATTCGATGGCTGAGGGCACAAGCCAAGAAGTACGGTTACGACGCTGACAAGATCGGCGTGGTTGGAATATCTGCTGGCGGACATCTCGTCGCGCTGCTCGGAACAAGCGGCGATGTGAAGGAGTAGGTGGAAATCTCGGTCAATCAAGCCGCGTGCAAGCGGTGTTCGAGATGTGTGGTCCGTCCCCAACCATCGTCAGGACTTTCGCAGCGGCGACTTTGTGTGCCCGACGGATTGAACTAATCTCTTGGTTCTTTCACACGTTGGTAAACACAAACTGGGTAGTCAGGGCGAAAGTGAAACTGCAACGTATTCTGGCCAACGACTTTGACATTGGCATGTCGTTCAAGTGTGGGATATCGAAACAAAACCTGAAGTCCGCTTTCTAACTCTTTCGTGACCGACCAATGCCCGCCCGAATTGCCCCATGTGAAAGTCCCATCCGGCAAGAACTCGCATTTGACGGTTGTCGGAAGCGATCTGGCACTGGAAAGAGCATGCTCGTTTTTCGTCATCTTGCTCGCTTCTATCGAAGCCGTCACATCGATTTTCCACTTGCCGGCCATGGTCGTCGTTAATGTTTGCGCGCGCGAAAGAATGGGAGCGAAAAGAAAAAAAACCGCAACACCACAGTAAGAAGCCATTCTGCCGGCCATGATCTTCAATGATCCAACAAGTGTTCTTTGAACCGTAACGACATTGCCGGACAAAATTTTACCGTACAGATTTCCCCTCCCGCAAGTACTAAAATCGGAATACAACGTGACGGGCAACAACTTGCCGCCGCTTCGGTTACCACGAGGCTCGCGTTTCAAGCGCTTTCATATCAAACGACGATTACCATTGTGTACGAGGTCACGGATGGGATCACGCCGAGTCAAGCGACGGTGACACTGGATGTGAGCAACAACGCGCCTGAGCCCATGGATGATTGGTGTGTGACGGTCTATAGCGGGACCGTTTTGAGAATTCCTAGTTTACGAAGATTGTTCTAGCGTA
>CAYFJO010000737.1:0-4172 GCA_964343305.1 uncultured Pirellulaceae bacterium
CGCTGAAATGCTGGTGGCCGTTGAGTTGTCGTCGTATCGCCTTAACAATGGTCAAACGTTGCACCAGGGGCATGCCGATGTTTCCACTTCCGTTTACGACATGATGCAAGGCGGAGAGTTGGTTTGGCACAAGCAGATTCCATCCTACCAATTCCCAAAAAATGGCGGACGCCCCATCACCGACATGAGCCGAGCCCGGTTTGAACAGCAGTTTATTCACATGCTCAGTCAGAAAGTCGCGAATTACTTCTACGACTATGACATCGAGTCCGAGTTTGCCAACGACGCGGCTGGCCAGTGACAGCCCACAAGAAAACGACCAGCGTTTGCACGTTGGCCGTTTGTATTCTCTCAACAGGATTGATTACAACTTCTTAGGCACCGGTCGCTTGGGCTTGCGATTCATCATTCGTGCCGCGTCATTCGCCGCTGGTGCGGGATTGTTATTTGCCGCAGGATTCGGATTTCTTGCCACTGGCTTAGGCGGTGCAATGTACTCATCTTCCCAAACCCAACCGAGTGGTCGTTCCAACTCTTTTTCGGCGAGATAGGCCCAAGGTGTTCCCGCGTGATCATCCACCACTCGGTGTAGATACTCCTTGGCCTTGTTCGCAGCCTTCTTCATCGAACTTCCCGTGGTGATTTCGTCCGCGGGAACTAGCTCAAACATATTGGCCTTGGGGTTCTTTGGCTTAAGCCCACGTTTGGCCGTCGCCAGCATTTGGTTATAGGACTCCGTGCGAACCTTGGTCGCCAAAACACGGCCAATGGCCAAATCATAACCGGCCTGCCATCGAGGCGACACTTCCTTCCCGCGATCCTTTTCGCCGAGTTTCAACATCTCGAACAGGCTCGCCAGTTTAGGTTCCAACTTGGCGGCCTGCTTTTGGGCGTCCGTCAACAAATTAGTAAACGTCGCTTCATCCTGTTTGCGGAAACTTGTTTGAGGGCTCTCCATCGGCGTGAGCCACGACATCTTCGCAGCCTGCACCAATGCCGTGCGGGCTTTGTTGCCAGCCAAACGACGCAGATACTCGTCTTTGGAAACGTAATCCGGACGATACTTTCGCATGACGCCGGGATCGAAGAACTGCGTCAGGTGCGATGAGTAGGCAGCCGTATCGCGTCTGCTGACCGACTTCGTCACACTGCGGTTGGGATGAACCGCGAAATAGATGCCGCCCGTCTCGTAACACAACCGAGTCAAGGCAAACGGGCCAAATCCCGAATCAATGCGTTCTTCGCGTCGAACGTCTCTGGCCGTTCCTTCGAAACTCAACTTGATTCGCTCAGGCAAAAACGATTCAGGCCCTTGATCCACGCGTCCCCAGCCAGGTGTCTGGTCGAATTTGGGATCGGGGTCAATCCATTTCACCATGGTTTCTTTGCGACCGAACGGAGCCGGGACACCAACGACGTGCACCGGCATTTCGTATCGACGGCACATTTTGACCGTCTGATCCAGGCCGTTCTGATCCTCGCCAGCTTCGTCGGTGAAAACCACCAACAAGACGTTTCGTTCGGGCTCGCCGGTCTTTTTGTCGGGAACGCGCAGGCCCTTGAACTGGTTGGCCGCCATGTAAATGGCAGAGAAGACTCGTTCTGTTCCGGTGTCATCCAGGTTAATGTTCTTCACACCTTCTTTGATTTCCGCAAGGTTATCAGTTGGCTGTTTCATGACCAACGAAACCCTGTCGCCAAATGAGACGATGGAAGTCAGCAGCGGCTTGTCTTCGTATTGCGCGAACGCCTCGTTGCCGGCCGCTTCGATCACACCAAGCTCTTCGTAGATGCGATCAAATCGATCATGTACCTCCTGGCGTTGCTTCAACATACTGGGCGATTGGTCGAACAGCCAAACCACCAGCGTCTTGCGTTCTTCCAACGAAAGCAGGATTTCATGTGTCAGGCGATCGACGGCACCAGTGGCTCCCGCAGTTCCTTCGCCAACGTGTCCCTTGACGGGGAGATTGTCGAATTGAATGCCACGAGCGGTTTCGAAGACTTCATTAATCTCGATCTCGCCAACTTCCGAAGGAGCCAGGTCCGTGACGCTTGGCACAACTGAAAAATCCGAGATCTCGGGAGCGACGGCCAACGCCATTTCCGAGCCATCCTCGCTCTTGGCACCAATTTCGTCGTTGATGCGGAAGTCGTCGAAATGGAAATCCTCGGGGATCTCAAGTTCTTCTTCCTCTTCGACTGGTGTGGACTCGAACGTCATTCCCAACAGACTTTCGCCGAAATAGACGGGCCAAAAGGCCAGGACGAAAATCAATCCTAAATGGAAGAACATGCTGACCACCCAAACCGGAGCGTCGCCATCAAAAGGCGTTTCCTCTTCGCCAGTTTGCTGTTGCCACCAAGTTCGAAGTCGATTAACTGGATCCACAAACGTTCTCCTTTGTTTGATATGTGGGTGGGCAACCGTAACGCTGTCCACCCCCCTAAAGATTCCCCAAAAGAGGTATTAAAAGGTTGATATCGAATGTTGGGATTTTTTTTCTGTTCCGAAAGAATTACCAGGCTATTGTCCAAAAAATTCAAGGCAATTACAAGCGAGTCTCTGTTGGCTCAAGACCGTTCGGTTTGCTTAAGTCATTTTATTGCAGAAGTTTACAGATTCTCTTCTGATTGTGTAGTCTTTCCCGTTATGAACGTTAAGAACACGGAAAAGTACTCATCCATTTTTCAGTAAAAACCTTCCAATACAACGGGGCGACTGGCAATTGAAAACTTGGGGCATAAGTTGGGCACACGTGACGCGCCCGACAAAAGTCTTGGGATAGCTTTCAGTCTGTCATTTTGATTGTTTCGCTCTGGGTTTTGACAGGCTGGAAGCCTGTCCCACGGGAAGTGTCCTAATTTTGAGTTGTAGACTTCTGAAGTTTTCCGAAACATCGGAAGTCTGGTTCGGGCCAACACACAATTAGGACACTTCCATCCCACGACTTTCGTTGACGACTACATCTACCCCCTCTACCATGAAGAGTAGGCAGGGCGCCGCCTCGAACTATAAGTGAAAGTAAACATGAAACAGAGAAGTAATCGTGCATTTCTAATGCTTACGCTTGTTCTCGCAGCGGCCAGTTTTACAAAGCCGGTCGTGGCCAAAGACAAGGAAGAAGTTGAGATTCCTAAACCCGAGAACATCGCCCTGGAAACGAAGGACGGCGTTCAACTTCGTTGTACCTGGTATGCGGGGACGCTTGGAAAGAAGTCCGTTCCCATTATCATGTTGCACGACTGGGAAGGTGTTCGCGGTGAATATGCTGACATTGCCAGGAAACTGCAAGAGCGAGGTCATGCCGTCATCGTCCCCGACTTGCGTGGGCACGGGGACAGCAAAACCATGATGGCCCGCGGCGTGGCGAAGACGATTGATTTGAAGCGGCTTGGCAAGGCAGCACTGGTAGGGATGGTTGAAGATATCAAGACCGTAAAATCATTCTTGCGTGAGAAAAACAATGCCGGAGAATTGAACATCGAAATGCTGACGGTCGTCGCGTCGGGGAAAACCGCGATTGTGGCAATGACCTGGGCAGTCGCGGATTGGAATCTGCCGCAATTCGTGAATGACGTCAAGCAAGGCAAGGATGTCAAAGCTCTTGTGTTGTTATCGCCAGAACGATCGTTCAAAGGTGTGACGACGAGTTTTGCGGAAAAGAACGGACTGTTCAACGGCATTCGAAGTCCATTTACTTTCTCGGTGATGGTTCTCGTGGGCGAGCGGTCGCGAAAACATGAATTAACGGCGGAAACGCTTTACGAGAACATCACGCGTACGCGACCGGAACTTGATGAGAACCTAACGAAGGATCAAGTACTTAAACAGAAGAATCACTTCTTCATTCGGCGAGATGTTTCACTGCAAGGCACGGATCTGCTTGATCCGGACATGCGTCTGGAATTGGAAAAACCTATTTACGGTTTCGTCCACTACCGGTTGGAATTGAAAGGCGACGAGTACCCGTGGACCAATCGCACCCGTGGGGATTAGGGACCCGCGGGAATCTCCAGCGTCTCGCCAATCGGCAACACGTTGCGATCTGGAATTCGATCACGATTCGCTTGATAGATCCGTTCCCATTTTGCCGGGTCGTCCAGATATCGCTTGGCTATAGCGGGACCGTTTTGAGAATTCCTAGTTTACGAAGATTGTTCTAGCGTAG
>CAYFJO010000738.1:0-4171 GCA_964343305.1 uncultured Pirellulaceae bacterium
GTTGGGGGGTAAGTGCCTACTGGCAGACGACGCCAAACTGGAAAAAAACGCGTTTCCGCAACTTGCTGTTTTCCAATGACTTCCATCGCGGGACTCACTTGGGGTGCGTCACGTGATTTCGAGACTCTTGGGCCAATTCGAGACTTTTGGGCCGATTTCACCAGACGGGTGGTCCCGCGATTTGGCCGTGGCGAGCAACGCCAGTCGTCGCAAAGACCGCAATAAACGTACGAAACAAGCAAGGCCCGCCAGGTTGTCCTGACGGGCCTTGTGTTCATCGAGACGGGTTGTGCAACCCGACTAAGTGGAGGCGGCGGGAATCGAACCCGCGTCCCGCGACATTTCCATGAAAGCTTCTACGTGTGTAGTCGATTATTTGAATTTCGCTGATTCGGACTCCAGTCGACAGGATTCCGCGCCAACTAGTCGAGAACAGGTTTTGGCCTCAAGCGTACTCGGCATGACTCAAAGCGAGCCGGAATTGCGGCCGACTTTTGGGTCTCTCCGGCAAAGACCCGCAGTCGGGGTCGCCTTTACTAGGCGGCCAGTGCGAGATTATTCTCGGCAAGTAAATTTAGTGGTCAGCTTTTAACGTGGCCAACTGACCAACCACGACACGCCACTCTCACTTCAGGCTATCCGGTCGAATCCAATTCGCCCCCAAAAGTGAAAGTTAAAATCGACTCCTTTCGATCGATCACTGAATTGTACATTATCGCACCAGACAAGAGAATTGAGTTGGCGGTTCGTTGCCGTTTTCTTTAGTGTGGGCGCAGTTCAATCGCCTCGTTGCGATCGACGCACCCCTTTGATCATCGGCTTGGTTTTGCCATAATGCCCTACCTGGTAACGAGTTTTGACCACAATCTGAATCAATTTCAGTCTTTTTTTGGAAAAAATAGATAGGGAATTCATGTACAAGAATCTTTGTGCAGACGCTTTGGGAGTTACAGGCCGGCAGAGTGAACTCATTGAGTTGACGATGACATACGGATTTCGCGGGTTTGACCTCGACATGGCAGATGTGGCCAAGCGTGCCGAAACGCAAGGCTCGGATCATGCGCTGCGTTTTTTGCAAAGTGCGGGATTGAAAATTGGCGGTTTTAAATTGCCCGTTCGCTGGGAAGCGGACGTTGCGGATTACAAGGCCGACTTAGCTGAACTGCCTCAAGTCGCCGAAGTTGCCAAGTCGCTCGGCGCGGATCGCTGCTACTTGACGGTTCCGCCCGCCACGGACACTCTGCCATTCAATGAGTTTTTCGAGCAGAGCCGCACGCGAATCGCGGAGATCGCGGACGTGCTTGCAACACAGGAAATTCGTCTCGGTCTAGGATTTCATGCGGCCGCAGATCGTCGCGAAGGATTTCAATTTCAGTTTATTCACCAGGCGGAAGCACTGTTGACGTTAATGAAGTCCATTGGCAGTTCCAATGTTGGGTTGTTGCTCGATCTTTGGAATTGGCGGGTCGGAGGCGGTGGGACGGATCAATTACGCGATCTGTCCGCTGAGCAAATCGTGATCGTTCGTTTGTCCGACGTGCCCGAAGACGCGGACCTGGCCACGATTGAAGAATCTCAGCGCACGATTCCCGAAGTCACGGAAACGTCCGAGGCCATCAAAGTCTTAACTTTTCTTGGTGAAATTGCATACGATGGGCCTGTGACATTGAACGCGAATGCAAGCCAGTTCAGCACGACGAAGCGCGATGCGGTTGTGAAAGAAGCATCTCAAAAGCTTGACGACCTCTTCAAAGCTGCTGGGATTAATAAGGCTGGCAAGCTTGCCGTTGCGGCCGAGGCTTAGCCTTCACGCCTCTCGCTAACAAACATGTTCCACTTCGATCGCGGCCTGAAACTAACGGCCATTGACTTGGCGATCGACGTCTGTCGTCGGCAACCGCGGGGGTTCATTTCGCACGCGCATGCCGACCACATGGCCCACCACGAGTTGGCTTTTTGCACACCCACGACGGCTCGTTTCTATCAGCATCGTCTTGGGCGACGGCGCGTGATCGAAATGCCGTTTGGGGAAACGATCGATCGGGACGGAATTGCCCTGACCACCTTTCCCGCCGGGCACATCCTTGGCTCAGCGATGTTGTTAGCCAACGACGGGGCTCGCCGGTTGTTGTATACGGGCGATTTCAAACTTGGCGAATCCGCAACGGCCGAACAGGCGGAGTTTCCGGGCACGGACGTTTTGATCATGGAATGTACGTTTGGAAACGCTAAATATCGTTTGCCGCCTCGGCAGCAAGTGATCGATGAGCTTTGTGGCCGGATTCGGGACGAATTCGCGACCGGGCGAACACCAGTCATTCATGCATACACGCTGGGCAAAGCCCAAGAGATCACGAAGATCTTGTCGGACAACGGCTTTCGCGTACAGCAGCATCCAAAGGTCCATACGATCAGCCAAATCTATGAACAGTGCGGTTGTGTTTTGGGAAACTATTCTTTGTACGATGGCAAATTGCTCGATGAACATGTTTTGGTTCTTCCACCAAAATCACAGCGAGGGCAGACGATCGGTGTCTCGTGCACAACTTCGTTCATGCTGACGGGCTGGGCGATGGATTACAATGCAAAGTATCGTTATGGAGTGGACCATGTGCTGCCGTTGTCGGATCACGCGGATTACGACGAGTTGTTTGAGGCAGTGGCGCTCTGCGGAGCGGGAGTGATTTACTGCACGCATGGTCCCGAGTCTTTTTCTCAGCAACTTCGCGACGCGGGATTCAACGCTTTCACGTTGGGCAGAGACACCCAGCTCACCTTGTTCTGAGCATCCGGTCGGCGTCCGGATAAATCGATTGCACGGAATAATTCAACGAATCAATCGATGCTGTTGTTGCGGCACCGGGGACCGTTAGCGACTGTGTCGTTCCGCTCATTGCGGCTTTGACGGCTGTTGCATGCCGTTTCTTTAGACGACGCAAAATCGAAGTGGAATCGCTGATCGTCATCAGCCCTCGAGTCGATTCCTCACTATGTCCATGTGGTTTCGACTGTTGGACGGATTGCTAATCCATCCACGAGTGAATCCGGAAAGGACTGGCGGATTAGCAATCCGTCCTACGGCCCCAATTTCAATCAATTCACGGAAGATGCCTCCATGGGACGCGCGTTTCATTTTATCGCACCGGTAACCTGCCTTCTCGGTCTGAGCGTCTTTGCCTTGCTGTCACTTTGCTTCTCGGACAATGATCGGCCCAGTGATCACGAGCCGCCCCAGCCATCGTCGATCCCATCGCCAAGCTATCCTGACGCCCAACTCCAGATGCCGAAGGAAGTGCATCCCATCAAATTGAATTTCGCGCCGCAGCCAGTATCGTCCACAAAACAAGAAGTCGAACATGACGCGAAGTCCGCCGTCGATGCCGCGAATCACGAAGAATTGGCGTCACCGACGATTGGCGAAAGCATTGACTTCGGACTGTCAATCTTTGACCAACGACAGCTCAAACGATTGCCATTGATTCCCGACGCAGAACCGATCCTTGAGTTGAATGCATCGAGTGCGGAACCAGACCAAGATCCTCTGCCGATTGATCCACAACCGACACCGGCAATGGTCGATGTAACGCCCACGCGAGTTGAAGTCGAGCAGATGGTTTTGCCATCACAACAGGCGCCTCTGCCGGATCCCAATGAAGCCGTCGCGCTGCCCGAAGCGATCGATCACGGCTTCGAATTGGACGAGTCAGCCGAAATTCAACCACTCGAATCCCCTACGGAATCAATACTCAACGAGCATCCCAGAAACGAGTCGCCTCAGAATGCCCGGCGAGCGATGGCTGTTGTCTCGCGTCGCGCGGACCAAATCATCGAACACGCAATTTCGTTAGCAAGCCGCAACGCACCGTACTATGCCCGTGCCAGGTTTCTGATGGCGCTGAGGACGATTGTCGAGTCATTGGATGTCGCGGAAGGGGGCGCCGAGCATGTTCGCAGTCTCGAAGCCGGTCTGGGGGCGTTGCGAGAAGCCGAGGGATTTGTCGCCAGTTCGCCCGATGTCAGTGTCGATGTGCGAGCGATCGCCAGCACTCACAAGACACCGATTCTCCAATCGACCGAGGAAGCGGAAGTTTCTTCTGTCATCGCGCGGCAACGATATTACACCTACGCTCAGACGAAACTCGCCGAAAGTTGTGGGTCCGTGGCGGCGGGT